>JAFWOX010000031.1 GCA_017545325.1 Oscillospiraceae bacterium
CCGGCCGATAAATATCGCTGTTTACCCCGTAGACGAAGTTCGGGCAATCCTTGCCGGGGGCGGTGATCAGGACCTTTTTTGCTCCGCCCTGGAGATGGCGGCTGGCGTCCGCGGTCTTCTTGAACTTGCCGGTGGATTCCACGATGTATTCCGCGCCGGCCTCGCCCCAGGGGATCTCGCCGGGATCGCTGCAGTTGAATACGGGGATATTCATGCCGTCGATGGTGATGCTGTTTTCGGTGTAGCTCACCTCGCCGGGATATTTGCCGAACACGGAGTCGTACTTGAACAGATAGGCGAGCTGCTCTGGCGCCTTGTGGTCGTTGATGGCCGCGAAGCGGAAGCCGCCCTGCTTCAGACCCGCGCGGATCGCAAGTCTCCCGATCCTGCCGAAACCGTTGATGCCGACGTTAACGTTCATTCTCTGCCTCCAAATATACAATGTGTTTATGATACCCGATACCGGGGGATACGCATAGGATCAGAGGGCCATGGCGGCGTCAAAGCCGCCGGAGACCGCCTTGAACAGGGTCCCGCCGCTGCCGCCGCAGTCCCCGATGGAGATCACCTGGGGCGCCAGGCCCTGCGCCTGCTCCTCCAGGCTCCGGTCGGGCCGGACGCCCAGGGAGAGGACCAGGGTATCGCAGGGAAGAAGCTCCCTCGTCCCATCCTCATGGGAGACCAGGGCGCCTTCCGGAGTCGCGTCCTCCAGCCGTACCTGGCAGAGGAAGCGGACTCCGGCTTCCTTTAAGGCGGCCTTCAGCCAGATCATGCTGATGGCGACGCCGTCCGCCCCGATGCGCTCGGCCGGAAGCAGGTCGATCACCGTGACCTCCCGCCCGTGCTGCGCCAGATCCAGGGCCATTTCCAGGCCGGTGAACCCGGCTCCGGCCACCACGACCCGCCGGTCCGCCTTCTCCGGCGCGCCCTCCAGCTCGCCCACCCAGACGGCCTTTTCCGGCGCGGTGGGAAGCCTGGGGATAATGGGGCCGGCGCCCACCGCCAGCAGGACGGCGTCCGGCTTCAGCTCCCGCAGAAGCGCGGGGGTGGCCTCCGTGTTCAGCCGCAGGTCGATGCGCTTGTCCTCCTCCACGGTGCGGATGCTCCAGTCCAGGTATCGCTTCATATCCGCCTTGAACTCTGCCGCCGCGGCGAGACGGAGAGTTCCCCCCAGCCGTCCGCTCTTTTCCAGCAGGATGACCCTGTGCCCCCGCTTCGCCGCGGTACGGGCGGCCTCCAGCCCCGCGGGGCCGCCGCCCACGATCACCACCCGCTTGCTCTCCGCAGCGGGCTTCGTCATATCGAAGAGGGACTCCCGGCCCGCCAGGGGATTCACGGCGCAGCGCACGCTGATGTGGTCGCTGTGGGTCCTGCCGATGCAGGTGTTGCAGCGGACGCAGGGGCGGATCTCCGCCTCCCGTCCGGCCTTGGCCAGGGTCACGAAGGAGGGATCCGCCAGGGCGGTGCGGATCATGGCGGCGGCGTCCACGTCCCCCGCCCGGATGGCCTTCTCCGCCGTTTCCAGATCCATGCCGCAGACCACGCTGACGGGGATATGCAGCCGTTCCCGGAAGACCCGGGCATAGGGGACGTTGGTGCCCCGGGGAACATAGACGGGGGAGTTCAGCACCGGCAGGGTGGCTTCCTCCTCCAGCAGGCCCCGGCTCACATGGAGCAGGTCGATCTTATCCTGGATGCGCTCGGCAAAATCCAGGGTCTCGGCAAAGGTGGTGGTGCCGGGCAGGACCTCTTCCGCGCTGATGCGGTATTCCAGCGCCATGCCGCTGCCCATCTCCTTCCGCACGGCGTCCAGCATCTCCAGGGCGAAGCGGCTGCGCTTTTCCGGGCTGCCGCCGTATGCGTCCGTCCGATGGTTGATGTAGGAGGCGAAGAACTGCGCGGGCACGTTCCCGTGGCCGCCGTGGATGAGGATCATATCGAAGCCCGCCTCCCGAGCCCGCCTGGCCTGGAAGGCATAGCTGGCGATGATGCTCCCGACCTCGCTCTCCGGAATGGCGGTGATCCGGTCCCGGGGGCCCATCATGTATTTGGAAACGGTGAGCTCGACCCCGGCCAGGCAGCCGTCCCGGTGGAGGGTATCCACCAGCTCCGGCAGATCCTCCAGCTTCATGACGCAGCAGGCGGGACGCACCATCCCCGGGAAGCGGGGATCATCCTCCAGGGAGCCGATGCCCAGGTTGATCAGGGCGGCGCCGGAGCCCGCCAGGGCGGTATAGTAGGATTTCAGGGGCATGCGTCCGTCCTCCTCGCGCCAGGTGAGGAAGGGCGCCGCAGGGGCGATCTCGATCCGGTTCCTCCAGGTGAGGGGACCGACGGTCAAAGGCTGAAATATGGCGGAGAATTTCAAGAAAGCCGCTCCTTTCGCATTTCTTTTTCTGAGAACTATGGTATAATGCCTCCCGGACAAAGGAGGAATGCCAGACGTGAAAGCGGTGCAGCAATTCGCGGCCGAGATGCCGGTTCTTTTTGCGGTGATCAAGATCATCCTGGTGCTCATCATCACCAGACTCCTGGCCATCCTGCTGAAATATATCCTGAAAAAGGCGGAGGAAGCCAGGAGCAAGCTCACCAAGCGTCCGAACTACATCGGGTATAGGCTCCTGAACAGAGTGCTGATCATCGCCCTTTATATCGTGGGGGTCATCGTCGCCGTGAGGCAGGTGCCCGCCCTTTCCACCGCCGTCACCGCCATCCTTGCGGGCTCCGGCATCCTGGCCGTGGCCCTGGGCTTCGCCGCCCAGGAAAGCGTCGGCAACCTGGTGAGCGGGGTGTTCATCTCCATCTTCCGCCCCTTCGACGTGGGGGACCGGATCCAGATCCATGCCCAGGATATTGCCGGGTATATTGAGGATATCACCCTGCGGCATACGGTGATCCGCACCATCCTGGGTACCCGGCTGATCGTGCCCAATTCCGTCATGGGTTCCGCGGTGGTGGAGAATACGAATTATATGGATGGGGAGCCGACGCGGAATTTTGTGGATGTTCAGGTGAGCTACGGCAGCGATCTGGCTCTCGCCAAACGGCTGATGGAGGAGGTGATGACCGCTCATCCCCTGTATGTGGGGCCGAAGCCGCTGACGATCTATGTGCGGCAGTTTGAGGCCAGCGGCATCGCCCTGCGGGGCACCATGGCGACCAGGACGGTGGACGACAGCTTCATTGCCTGCAGCGAGGTGCGGCAGCAGCTGAAGGAGGCCTTCGACGCCAATGGAGTGACGATCCCCTTCACCACCGTGACCATTTCCAACCTGGGGGAGCTCTCCGGCGGTCAGTCGGCGGTGGACAGATAGGAACTTGTATGGAACAAGTCGGATGATTGAAAACACAGGATCAAGATGCAGATTGCCAGAAGCAGAGCTCCTGGCAAATCTTTTGTGCTGACCCGATTATATACCGGATTGTGTGTCTTGGCAAGGGATTATCCCATATTTTGCGGTCCCGGGGGAAAAAAGAAGAGGCGGGTGTTGACGAAAGCCCCCAGCAGGATCAGATACATGCAGAGATACATCCAGAACAGCGCCAGAACGGCGCTGGCCAGGCTCCCGTAGAGGGTCACGCCCCCCAGCCCGGTCACATAGCTGCCGAAGAGCCAGGTGAGGAGCATCCAGAGCAGCGAGGCCAGCATGGCCCCCGGGAGCTGACTGCGAAAGCGCTGCCGCCGGGAGGGAAGAAAGGTATAGAGCAGGGCGAAGAACAGGGCCAGTAGGAGCATGGCCAGGAAATAACGCATCCGGAGCAGGGACAGGAGCAGGCCGCCCCCCGGCGGCCAGACCGACGCCAGCAGGCGGATGAGCCGCCGCCGGAACAGGGCGAAGAGCAGGCTCAGGAGCACCGTCAGCAGGAGGGCGAGGGTATAGAGGCCGGATACGGCCCGGAGCCGGAGAAAGCCTCCTATCTTCTTTCCGCCGCAGATCCGGTCCAGGCCCTGGATCAGTCCCAGGAAGGCCTTGCTGGCGGACCACAGGGTGAGGAGGGCGGAGAGGGAGAAGACCGCCGCGCCGTTTCCGTATACCTGGTCCAGGATCTCCCGCAGCAGCGCCTCCAGAGCGTCCGGCAGAACGGTGGAGAGGTATTCCAGCACCATCTCCCGGGTGAGGGGAGTGATGGGCAGAATGGAGCAGACCAGGGCCGTCAGGGGGATGAGGGAGAGGAAGAGAAAGTAGGCGCCGGAGGCGGCGTACATTCCCGGCTCCGCCTGGGCCAGCTCCCGGAAAAAGGTCCTGATCCGGGTCAATCGTCCCGGCCTCGGCCCACCCTGTTCCCTCGGCAAATGCCTCGACTCCTTCCTCCGCGCGTCTGCGGCGCGGATACAGTATATGCGTTTGCGGCCCGAAATACCGACGCCCCGCCCGGATGCGGAAAAAACGCCTGCGAGTGCGGGAAAAACGCGATTCCCGTATTGACAAAGCTTCCGGCCCTATGGTATTATTTCTGTCGGCATTTCCGGGGCCCCAACCCATGCGGGCGTAGTTCAATGGCAGAACACCAGCCTTCCAAGCTGGATACGTGGGTTCGATTCCCATCGCCCGCTCCATCGTCGGGGCCCTTCTATACGCGCCAATAGCTCAGCAGGATAGAGCAACTGCCTTCTAAGCAGTAGGCCGGGGGTTCGAGTCCCTCTTGGCGTGCCATTTTTGTTTTATATGGTGGGTGTAGCTCAGTTGGTTAGAGCGCCAGATTGTGGCTCTGGAGGCCGTCGGTTCGACTCCGATCACCCACCCCATCCGCCCCAGTAGCTCAGTCGGCAGAGCACCTGCCTTTTAAGCAGGGTGTCCGGGGTTCGAATCCCCGCTGGAGCACCAAAGCGAAAATCCTGTCGGCGCAGTCCGGCAGGATTTTCGCTTTGTATTTTTCAGTTTTCGGTATTCATTATTCACTATTCATTGGCAGCGACAGGCTTTTCTCAATGAATAATGAAAACTGAAGACTGAATAATGAATAATGATTGTATTACGGAAAAATCTGCGGTATTCTGGATCAGGTGATGATATGAAGGATAACGCTTTAATTGATAAATCCATCGACTTCGGCGCGAGAATTGTAAAACTGCATCGCTATCTGGTCCGGAACCGGCATGAGTCGGTTTTGTCCAAGCAGATCCTGAGAAGCGGCACATCCATCGGCGCAAATATCCATGAAGCACAGTATGGAAACAGCAAAGCAGATTTCATCGCCAAGCTGCATATTGCGTTGAAGGAAGCTGCTGAGACGGAGTATTGGCTGCGCCTGTTGGAGAGATCAGAGTATCTGGAAGAACAACAAGCTGTATCGCTTTTGAACGATTGCCTGGAAATCAAGCGCATTCTAATTGCTTCAATCAATACCGCAAAAGCAGATTAAAGAATAGCAGCGGTTTATCGCCCCAAATAGGTGTTTTGCATGATCGCTCTAAAGCGAAAATCCTGTCGGCGCAGTCCGGCAGGATTTTCGCTTTGTTTTTTTTCAGTTTTCGGTATTCATTATTCACTATTCATTGGCAGCGACAGGTCGCCCTTTCCTCAGGCTTCATAGGGTTTCCTCCGGGAGGCTCCGCCCTTCTGCAGCCACATGACGGTATCCCGCAGCGTGTTTTGCAGGGGCCGGGGGGCGTATCGGAATGCACGGGTCGCCCGGTCATGGTCAAATTCCCCGTTGGAGCTCAGCACGGCGATGGAATAGGGGGTAAAGATCAAGGGCTTCCCCCTTCTCAGACTGTACCGCTCATAGTGCGGCGCGATCAGCCTGGAGAGGGAGAGGGGCAGATACAGCACCCGTCTCTTTTTCCCCGCCGCCGTCTTTACGATGTTCAGGATTTCCCGGATCGTGGCGTAATGGCCGGACAGGATATATCCCTGGCCGGGCCGGCCGCTTTCCGCGCAGGCGAGGATGCCCCTTGCCACATCCCGCACATCGACGAAATCATATCCCCCCTCCACTGCGCAGGGTAGCCTGCCGGCCAAAAAGGACAGGAGCATCTGCGTGATGCTGCCCCCGGCAATATCGCCGGGACCGATGATACCGGAGGGGAACACGATGCTGACGTTCAGCCCGTTTTCCGCCGCCTCCTTGACCAGGTTCGTCGCCATGGCCTTGCTCTTTCCGTAATCCCCCTGCACCAGCTCCGGGGAGAGCTCCGGGGGCTCGGCGATGGCCGTTCCCTTGGGCTTCTCGGAAATGGCATGGACGGAGCTAACATAGACCAGCTTCCCCACATGGTGGGAAAAGCACTGCTTCAGGATGCTGCGTGTGCCCTCCACGTTCACCCGGTAAAGCAGCGCGTCCGGCTCCGAAGCAACGGAGACGATGCCCGCGCAGTGGATCACGCAGGTCCCCTCGTCCGCCCCGGAGAAGAAGGCTTCCAGGGACGCCTCCTCGCAAACATCCCCTTCGACCGCGGCGGCGCATCCCGGCAGCTCCCGGGCCAGGGGGTCGCCGTACAGGACCAGCGCCCGCACCTCCGCCCCGCGGCTCTCCAGCTCCGAGACCACGGCGCGGCCCAAAAACCCCGTCGCCCCGGTCACAAGATACTGACGGTACATCTCATCACCCGCTTTCCCGTATGAATGTTGATTATCTTTCATCTGTATCGTATACTTTATCCGGGAGCCGGTTCAACCGTCAGTTTGGCCCGATCCGAAACATAACCGACATCCGGGAGAACCGTGTCGATTAACTTTGAAAACTTTTTGTGAAGGGGAGGAGCGGAATGAAACGGACAGACGCCCGGGTAAGATATACCCAAAGGGTGCTCAAGGAAGCCCTGCTTTCGCTGCTGGGGGAAAAGCCCATCAACAAGATCACGGTCAAGGAGGTCTGCGCGCTGGCGGAGCTGAACCGGGCCACCTTTTACACCCATTACCGGGACTGCTTTGCCCTCCTGGAGAGCATCGAGAATGAGCTGGTGGAGGAATTCCGGCAATCGCTGGAGCGGGCGAACCCCTTCCATGTCTCCTCCCTCATCGAGGCCATTTACGGGATCGTGGAGAAGCATGACGCGGCCTGCCGCGTGCTGATCTTCGGGCAGGTGAGCCCCTCCGTCCTCCAGCGGATGATCGACGCGGCGCGGGACAAGAGCATGGACTACTGGAGAGAGGCGCTGCACAATGCCTCGGAGGACGACCTGGCCATGCTGTACATCCATCTCTCCAACGGCCTGATGCATGTGGTCGTTGAAGGATATGAGCGCTTCAGCAGAAAAGCGGTGGTGGAATTTGTGGACCGCATCGTAAAAAGCAGCCTTACCCTGTTCCGGTAGGGAGCCGAAGGCCGCCCGCGGGCTTCATCCCGGCGGAAGCTTGACAGCCGGAGAATTATGTAGTACCATAATTAGTAACCGGGGTTAGATAATGGAAGTCTGCCGAAGGACGCCTGTCTGACGCCGAATCATCACGAGGGAAGAGATCCGGGCTTTCCGCCCGGGCGAGGGATGCAATGGAACTGGGAGAGATCGAGGATCGGATGATCCGGGCTTTCCGGCTGCTGCTGGAAAGCGAGGAGGGACGCCACAGCGCGGCCATATCCAGGGGGGAGCTGTATCTGCTTTGGTATATCCACCGTAAGGCGGACGCGGTCCTCCCGGGAGAACTGAAAGAGGCCATGCGCGTCAGTACTGCGCGGATTGCCCATCTGCTGAACGCCCTGGAGGCACGGGGGTATATCCGGAGAAGCATAGACCCAGCAGACCATCGCCGGGTCGTCATCCGGCTCACGGAAGCCGGGAATCATGATCTTGAGCAGGTCTGCAGCCGCATACACAGACGCCTGGCCGCCATTGCGGAAGCCCTGGGAGAAGAGGATACAGAGAAATTCGTGTGTCTTGCCGAAAAGATCGCCTCCCTCTCGGCGGCGCTTTCCGCTGCGGAAAGGGAGGCGCATGATGAAAAAGCAAACCTCGGAAAAGCGGGTCCTGCGGAATCGGCGGGGAAAGCAGCTGTCCCTGTCCCTGCAGCGCTGCGATGAGACCCATCTGACCCAGATCCTTGAGCTGCAGGAGCGCGTTTGCCGGGGCATGCCCCGGAAGGAGCTGTTTGTCAGCACCGGGGAGGAGGAGCTGCGGGAGTCCCTGGCCATGGATTACTGCCTGGGGGCGTTTGCGGGGGATCGGCTCGCCATGTTCACCCTGATGATCGTCAACCGGGAGACCCCCCGCAGCCTGGGTCATGCCCTGGGCTATGACTCGGAGCGGCTCAGGCGGACCGTGACCTTTGACAGCACCTTTGTCTCCCCGGAGCATCGGGGGTACGGCCTGCAGAGCCTGGCCCTTCCCCTGAAGGAGCGGGAGGCTGCGGCCATGGGCGCCAGGGAGGCCCTGGCCTCTGTTTCCCCGGAGAATACCCAGAGCCTGAATAATCTGCTGGCGGGAGGCTTCCGGATCCTGTCGCGGCAGGAGCTGTATGGAGGGGTGGATCGGTATATCGTCGGAAAGACGCTGGGAAAGGAGTGATACCATGTCGGTACGCGGTACCCATCTGGTGGTGGACCTGCAGCGCATCACAGAGAATGCAAGGAAGGTCAAGGCGGTCTGCGAGGCGCGGGGGGTGGAGGTCCTGGGCGTGACCAAGGGGGTCAGCGCAGAGGAGCATATCGTCTCCGCCATCCTGGCCGGCGGGATCACCAAGCTCGCGGATGCGCGGCTGGAAAACGTGTTCAGACTGCGCAGAAGCGGGTTCCGGCAGCCGATCACCCTGCTCAGGATCCCCATGCTCAGCCAGGCGGAGCTGGTGACTTCGGCCTGCGACTGCAGCCTGAATTCGGAACCGGAGGTCCTCCGGGCGCTTTCCGACGCGGCCCTTTCCCTGGGCAGGCTCCACGAGGTGATCCTGATGATCGACGTGGGAGACCTGCGGGAGGGCGTCGCCCCGGAGGATGCGCCGGAGCTTCTGCGCCGCGCCCTGCCGCTGAAGGGCGTCCGGGTCGCCGGGATCGGGACGAACATGGGATGCTACGGCGGGATCCTGCCCACGGAGAAAAACCTGACTCTTCTCTGCCAGGTGGCCGGGGAATTGGAGCGGGTGGCGGGAGAGCCGCTGGACATCATCTCCGGCGGCGGGACCTCCTCCCTCATGCTCACTGCGGCGGGGCAGCTGCCCTCCGGAGTGAATCAGATCCGGGTGGGGGAGGGGATCCTGCTGGGAACGGACTCCACCTTTTCCCGTAGCATTCCCTGGCTGAACCAGGATACCTTTATCCTCCGGGCTGAGATTGTCGAGCTGAAACGGAAGCCCACGGTGCCCATCGGGGAGCGGGGAGCGGCGGTCTTTTCGGATGCGCCGGCGTTTGAGGACCAGGGGATACGCCGCAGAGCCATTGTGGCCCTGGGGCAGCAGGACGTGCCCCCCAGCGGCGTCATCCCCGTCGACCCGGCGATCCGGGTGCTGGGGGCCAGCAGCGACCATATGATCCTGGATATCGAGGACAGCGAGGAGAGCTACGCCCTGGGGGATATGGTGGATCTGCGCCTGAATTACCAGGGCCTGCTCATGGCCTGCTCCTCCGCCTATATCCCCCATGTTTATCTCTGCGGGGACGAAGAGCCGGAGGAACAGATCCTGACCCCCGAGGAAGCGGCGGAGATCCGGGAATGAATGCCCGCCGGGGCGGCCGTTTCCGGGCTCGGAGGAAAGGAACGGAAATATGGGCTGAGCTCTGCGGAGCCGAAAACGGACACCCTGCCTGAACATCTATCCCGGATGAACGGCAGGGTGTCCGGTATCGGTAAAGAGGATCGGGCCGGGGAAAAACGATCCTGTCCTCCTCCGGCGGCTGTATTTCCTTCCTTTCAGTCCTTCCTGGGAGGCGGGGCGGGGAAATTCGGCGTTTCCACGCCGTTATCCTCCCGGAAGAGGAAGCGAAGACCGTCCTGGATGACCTTCCCCCAGGAGGTGCCCCAGTGGGATTCCCGGCTGTCCACGATCAGACAGAGCTGCCGGTTCGTGAGCTTTAGGGAGTTCTTCATGCGTCGGTAGAGGGGGATCAGGTAATCAAAGACCAGGACCTCGATGCCCTGATCCCCGGTGTACAGATAGAATCGTGCGTTTTCCAGCTTTTTGGGATCATAGGCGTCGATCCTGGCCAGATAGTCCTCCGCCTCCAGGAGGCCCAGGCCGCAGGAAAGGTCCAGGGAACGCCCGAATACGTCGGGGTCCTTGAAGGTCATGTAGAGGGACTCCAGCCCGCCCATGGAAGCGCCGCCGACGGCGGTGTGAGCCGCGTCCGGCAGGGTCATGAAATTCGCGTCGATGATGGGCTTCAGCGTATCCCGGATGAAGTCGGCGTAGAAGCCGCCCAGAGGATTGACTTTCGGCGCGTCGGGCCGGCGGGGGCCGCCGAAATTCAGGTCGGGCTTCAGGGGCGGCAGCAGCTCGTTGCTCCGGTCGCCGGAGGTATCGATGGCCACGACTATGCACTGCAATTCCGGCTCCAGCTCGCTGATGCGCAGCTCGCAATCCCAGCTGCCCATGGCCGGGTTGGCCTTTTCGGGGAAGACCACCTGCCCGTCATGGAGATACAGCACGGGGAAGCGCCGCACGCCGTCGTAGCCCTCCGGCGTCCAGACGCGGATGGTGCGCATGCGCCGATCCGGGATGGGGTCCATGGCGACTTGGAAGGTGACCAGCTTTCCCCTTTTCACCCATTCGGAATGATCTTCAAAGACGATTTCCATCATGTTCATTCCTTTCTGATTCTATTGTTATTTTGAATTTTTCTGCGTACTTGATCCCTTCAGCCCGGATTGTTTCTCAGACGGGCATCGAAAATCCTCCCACGAAAAGAAGATGATCCCATATTTCCATCATATCATATTTTGTCGGGAAAGAACAGCCGGAACCGGCCTTTCCCGGCTCCGGCGCCGGGAGAGCAGGCGGCTGCTCCCGGTTGACAATACGGCTGCCATCCCATATAGTTGAGTCGGCGACCAGACGCCGGAGCCTGCGGTCCGGGGACGGGAAGGGCTCCCGTCCGCCGAAGGACGGGGCGGGCGTCCGGAGAGACGGAAGGACTGGCGCATTGTATTCGCCCGGGACGGGAATTGACAGCGGCGCGGGAGAGAGTTTCCGGCGCGGAGAACGCAGATAGGGGGAAGAGAAATGAAAAAAGTTGCGGTAATCTGGTCCAGCCCCAATACGGACGGCTTGACCGCCTCGGCGAAGGACCAGTTCATCCGCGGCCTCACGGACGCGGGGGCCCAGGTGGAGGAGATCCATCTGAACGGCAGGAGGATCGAGCACTGCCGGGCCTGCGGCAACGGCTGGGGGATGTGCCTCCGGTCGGGCAGCTGCGTGATCCGGGATGATTTTGCGGAGGTTTACCGTACCCTCACGGAGGCGGACGGCATCGTCTGGATCAGCGCCGTGTACTGGTGGGAAATGACGGAGTGCTTCAAGGCGTTCTTCGACCGGCTTCGCCGGTGCGAGGGGATGAAGAACCGTCTGCTGGCGGAAAAGCGCTGCGTGCTCATCGCCTGCGCCGGCGGCACCGGGCGGGGCGTCGTGGAATGCCTCCAGCAGCTGGAGCGCGGTCTGACCCATATGGGCATGCGGGTGTACGACCGCATCCCGGTGGTGCGCTACAATAAGGACTATATGCTGCCCGCTCTGCGTCCGGCCGGTCAGACCTATGCCGACCGTCTGGAGAACGGGTTCGATATGTATTATTGAACGAGGGCGGCAAAATGAACGAATGTCTGCATACCGTGCGGTATTACGAGACCGACAAGATGGGGATCACCCACCATTCCAACTATATCCGCTGGATGGAGGAGGCCCGCATCGATTATCTGGAGCAGGTGGGCCTGCCCTATGATAAGCTGGAGGAGATGGGCGTATTCTCCCCCGTCGTGTCGTTGGAATGCCGGTATAAGTCGCCCACAACCTTTCCGGAGGCCGTGCGGATCGCCGTTTTCCCGGAGGGGTTCAACGGCGTCCGGCTGCGCTTCCGCTACGAAATGCGGCGGGGGGACCGGCTTGTGGCCGAGGCCCGCTCCGAGCACTGCTTCGTGGATGCGGCCGGTAAGCTCCTGCGCCTGAGGCGGGATCATCCCGAGCTGTATGAACGGCTTATGTCCCTGACGCCGTCAGGGGATTGATTCAAGGGAAAACAGAAAAAGGAGGAAAAAAGAAATGAAGATCGTCGTGTTGAACGGCAGCCCCCGTCCGAAGGGGAATACCGCCGCCCTCATCGCCGCCTTCCGGGAGGGCGCGGAGAGCAAGGGCCACCAGGTTTCCGTCCTGCCGGTGGGGACCATGGCCATCAGCGGCTGCAAGGGCTGCGAATACTGCCATACGAAGGGCGGCGGGACCTGCGTCCAGAAGGACGATATGGAGAAGGTCTATCCCGCCCTGGCGGAGGCGGAGCTGGTGGTGCTGGCCTCGCCGGTGTACTATTTCGGCCTGACCGGCCAGCTGCAGTCCGCGGTCTCCCGCTTCTATGCGGTGGGCGCTCCGGCGGCCAGGAAATGGGCGCTGCTCCTGACCTCCGGCTCCCCCAATGTTTACGGCGCCATCGAGGCCCAGTACAAGGGCATCCTGAATTTCATCCAGGCGCAGGACCTGGGGATCCTGGAATACAACGGCAGCCAGGTGGGTACGCCGGCCGCCCTGGCGGAGGTCAAGGCCTTCGGCGCATCCCTGTAAGCCGGCGGAGCAGGCCGCGGTGAACCCGAAGGCAGCGGCGGGCTTCACCGATATACGCAGACTCCGGGTCTTCCCGGAGAAGAAACTGAGGGAGTTTCATTCCCGGAAAACCGGGGAGGGCCGGACCCGGGAGCCGAAATAAGCCAAACGGGGAAGCGCCGGTTGAAGAGGACCGGCGCTTCCCCTCATCCGGCCGTCCAAACCTTTCCGGCGGACAGGAGGAAGAGACATGAAGAGCCCGTTTGATCCCCTGGCGCAGCGATATCCCTCCCAGCGGTACCCCATCTATGCCCGGGGCGGGATGGTGAATTGCTCCAGCCCCATGGCTTCCGCCGCAGGGCTTGCGGCGCTGAAAAAGGGTGGAAACGCCGTGGACGCCGCTGTGGCGGCGGCGGCCGCCCTCACGGTAACGGAACCGACAGCCAACGGCATTGGCGCTGATGCCTTCGCTCTGGTTTGGATCGAGAAGGAAAAGCGCCTGTTCGGTCTCAACAGCAGCGGTCCCGCCCCCATGCTGGCCGATGCGGAGCGGATCAGGGCGGAGGGCAGGGATCGGGAAGGGAAAATGCCCACCCACGGCTGGACGCCCGTGACCGTTCCCGGCGCACCCAAGGCCTGGGCGGAGCTGGCCGGGCGCTTCGGCAGACTCTCCCTGGCGGAGGATCTGGCTCCTGCGGTCGCCTATGCCCGGGAGGGCTTTCCCTGCGCGCCTAATCTGGCCCAGACCTGGCGCGCAGCCCTGGAGAATTACCGGAGGAATCTGAAGGGGCCGGAGTTTGCCGCCTGGTTCAGGACCTTCGCTCCGGAGGGAAAGGCGCCGGAGGCGGGGGATATTCTCCGTCTGCCGCACCATGCAGACACCCTGGAGGAGATCGGCAGGACCGGGGTGGAGAGCTTCTATCGGGGAGAGCTGGCGAAGCGGATCGACGTGGAGAGCAGGAAATACGGCGGCTGCCTCCGGTACGAGGACCTGGCCGCCTATGAAGCCCGGTGGGTGGAACCCCTCCGGCTGGATTACCCGGGATACCAGGTCTGCGAGATCCCCCCAACGGGCAGGGGATCGTAGCCCTGATGGCCCTGAATATCCTGAAGGAATTCTCTTTTTCGGAGAAGGATTCCCCGGAGACCTGTCACCGTCAGCTGGAGGCCGTCAAGATGGCCTTTGCGGACGCCTTCCGCTATGTGACGGATCCCCGGGAGATGGAGATCGACTGCCGGCGCCTCCTGGATCCCGCCTACGGGGCGGAGCGGGCGCGGGAGATGACGGACCGGGCGCAGATCTGGACCCATGGGATCCCGCCCAAAAGCGGAACGGTATACCTCTGCTGCGCAGATGGAGAGGGGAACATGGTCTCCTATATCCAGTCCAATTACAACGGCTTCGGCTCCGGCATCGTGGTGGACGGCACCGGGATCGCTCTCCAGAACCGGGGAGCGGATTTCTCTCTGGACCCCGGCCACGCCAATTTTCTCCGGCCCGGCAAGCGCACCTACCATACCATCATCCCAGGCTTCCTGATGAAGGACGGTCTGCCGGTGGGCCCCTTCGGCGTCATGGGCGGATATATGCAGCCCCAGGGACATGTGCAGGTGGTCATGAACTATGCGGATTTCCATCTGGATCCCCAGCAGGCTCTGGATGCGCCCCGGTGGCAGTGGATGCGGGACGGCCGCGTCACGGTGGAATCCCGCTTCGACCCAAGCCTGGCCAGGGCTCTGCAGCGGCGGGGCCATCAGCTCAGCTATGACCTGGAGACGGCCTCCTTCGGCCGGGGCCAGATGATCGTCCGCCTGTCCAACGGCGTGCTGGTGGGGGGGACAGAATCCCGTACTGACAGCAATATCGCCTGCTTCTGAACGGGAGGAAGGATGCCGCCGGTATGCCATATCCCCGATCATAGCTTTTGACCGCAAATATTGTGCGCCGCTTCCGGATATGCTATAGTTGTATCCGGAACAAAAATGATGGAGCTGAAGCAATGCGGACAAAAGAGGAAATCAGCGCGGAATATGCCCGGTGGAGGGCGGAGGCGAGGGATTCGGAGCTGGCCGCCCGCCTGAGAGAGCTGGACAGCGCCGGGATCGAGGACGCCTTTTATCGGGACCTGGCCTTTGGCACCGCCGGGCTCCGGGGCGTCATGGGCCCGGGGACGAACCGCATGAACCGGTACACCGTGGCCTGGGCCAGCCAGGGTCTGGCGAACTACCTGAAGGGGCGCTTTCCCGACCCCTCGGTGGCGGTGGCCTATGACAGCCGCAGGCAGTCCGAGGCCTTTGCCCGGATCGCCTGCGGGGTATTCGCCGCCAACGGCATCCGGGCGCGGCTGTACCCGGAGCTGATGCCCACACCCTGCCTGAGCTGGGCGGTGCGGTCCCTGGGTTGCTCCGCCGGAGTGATGGTCACCGCCAGCCACAATCCCGCTCAGTATAACGGATATAAGGTATACGGGCCGGACGGCTGCCAGATCACCGCCCAGGCGGCGGAGACGATCCTGGGGAGATGGAAAGATTGGATCTCTTCCGGGATGTGCGGGAGATGGATTTCGAGGAAGCGGCGGCGAAGGGGCTGGTCTCCCGGATATCCCGGGAGACGGAGGACGCCTATCTCACCCGGGTGCTGGACCAGAGCGTCCTGTACGGGGACGAGGCGGACCGGGGGGCAGCCATCGTCTACAGCCCACTGAACGGCGCCGGAGGAAAGCCGGTGCTCCGGGCGCTGCGGGAGAGCGGATTTACGAACGTGGCCGTGGTGCGGGAGCAGGCGGAGCCGGACGGGGATTTTCCCACCTGTCCCAGCCCCAACCCGGAAAACCGGGAGGCCATGGAGCTGGGGCTGGAATACTGCCGCAGGCTGGGGGCGGACCTGCTCCTGGCCACGGATCCGGACTGCGACCGCTGCGGCGTCGCGGTAAGGGACGGAGGGGAGTACCGCCTCCTGACGGGGAACGAGGTCGGCCTGCTGCTGCTGGACTATATCTGCGCCCAGCGGCTGCGGCATGGGAGGCTGCCCAGGGATCCGGTTTTTGTGAAGACCATCGTCACCACGGAGCTGGCGGAGAGGATCGCCGCCCAGTACGGGGTGCGGACGGTGAACGTCCTCACGGGCTTCAAGTTCATCGGGGAGGTCATCGCCGGGCTGGAGAGGCAGGGCAGGGAGAAGAACTATATCCTGGGCTTCGAGGAGTCCTGCGGCTACCTCACCGGCGACTATGTGCGGGATAAGGACGGGGTGGACGCGGTCCTGATGATCTGCGAGATGTACGCCCGGTACCGGGCCCTGGGGATCACCCTGCCGGAACGGCTGGAGGCGCTGTACCAGGAGCACGGCCATAGCCTGAGCACCGTGTATTCCTTTGCCTTCCCGGGATCCGCCGGGATGGAGCGGATGGCGGCGCGCATGGCCTCCTTCCGCCGGGAGCCGCCCGCCGCCTGGGGCGGAGAAAGGGTGGAAAGGAGCCTGGATTATGCCCGGGGCCTGGAGGGCCTGCCTCCCGGGGATGTGCTCAAGTTCTTCACGGCCTCCGCCTCCGTGGTAATCCGCCCCTCGGGCACGGAGCCGAAGCTGAAGGCCTACGTCACCGTTACTGCGGCGGACCGGGCCGCCGCCCGGGGGCTGGAGCGGCGCATCGCCGCAGAGCTCCGGGAACGCATCTGAAAACCGTCGGGTCGCGCCCCTCCGCCGGAGAAGCGGAGGGGCCGTTTTTTCCCCGGCTGGGGCCGGTGTCCGGGAAGGGAAATCCATACGGAAAAAGGAATTGCGATTTTCCTTTTCCTATGCTACAATATAAAATTACTTGAATAGGCAAATCAGCAGATCGGCGAGGGACCGGATATGTGGGTCAGCGACAACTGGAAGGACTATGCGCTTCTGGACTGCTCCGACGGGGAAAAGCTGGAGCGGTGGGGCGGGTATATCCTCCGCCGTCCGGACCCCCAGGCCATCTGGAGCACCGGCCGGGAGGGCCTGTGGAACAAGGCGGACGCGGTTTACCGGCGCTCCTCCTCCGGCGGCGGGCGCTGGACCCTGAGCAACGTGCCCCCCCAGTGGCAGGTGAGCTATGGGGACCTGACCTTCCGCATCAAGCTCATGAACTTCAAGCATACGGGCCTTTTTCCCGAGCAGGCGTCGAACTGGGACTTTATCCGCCGCAGCATCGCCGGGGCAGGAAGACCCATCCGGGTGCTGAATCTGTTTGCCTATACCGGGGCCGCCACCCTGGCCGCTGCGTCAGCCGGAGCCAGCGTCTGCCATGTGGACGCAGCCAAGGGCATGGTGGGCTGGGCGAAGGAAAACGCCCAGGTATCCGGCCTGGGGGAGAAGCCCATCCGCTGGATCGTGGACGACTGCCGGAAATTTGTGGAAAAGGAGATCCGCCGGGGCAAGCGGTACGACGCCCTGATCATGGATCCCCCCTCCTACGGCAGAGGGCCCACCGGGGAGGTCTGGAAGCTGGAGGACAGCCTCTATGATTTCCTGGAGCTCTGCGCCGGCGTCCTGTCTCCGGAGCCCCTGTTCGTGCTGATCAGCTCCTATACCACGGGCCTGCAGCCCGCCGTACTGACCTACCTGGCGGAAACGGTGTTTTCCCGCCGCTTCGGCGGCCGGGCGGAGAGCCGGGAGCTGGGCCTCCCGGTGGAGAAAAACGGCCTGATCCTGCCCTGCGGCGCGGCCTGCCGCTGGCGGGGCAGGGCCTGCGAGGATGATTGAACCTTGAGCACCATCATTAAAGCGGAAAAGCTCGTCTATACCTACGAGGGGGCGGAAACGCCCACCCTTCGGGGCCTGGACCTGGAGATCGAGGAAGGCAGCTTCGTGGCGGTGCTGGGGCATAACGGCTCCGGCAAATCCACCCTGGCCAAGCACCTGAACGGCATCCTGATCCCCACCTCCGGCCGGGTGCTGGTGGACGGGATGGATACGGCGAAGGAGGAAAATCTCCTGGCTGTGCGGCATACGGTGGGCATGGTCTTCCAGAATCCGGATAACCAGATCGTCGCCAATGTGGTGGAGGACGATGTGGCCTTCGGCCCGGAAAACCTGGGCATCGATCCGGCGGAGATCCGCCGCCGGGTGGACGACGCCCTGACCAGCGTGCAGATGTACGAATACCGGAACCATGCCCCCCATCTGCTCTCCGGCGGGCAGAAGCAGCGGGTGGCCATCGCGGGGATCCTGGCCATGAAGCCCAGGTGCATCGTGCTGGATGAGCCCACGGCCATGCTGGACCCGGTGGGCCGGGGGGAGGTGCTGGATACCGTCATCCGCCTGAATAAGCAGGAGGGGATCACGGTGATCCTGGTGACCCACCACATGGAGGAATGCATCGGGGCGGACCGGCTTCTGGTCATGTCCGGGGGCGCCATCCTGATGGACGGCAGCCCCAGAGAGATATTCCCCCGGGTGGAGGAGATGGAGGCGGCTCATCTGGGCGTGCCGGACACCACCCGGCTGATCTACGCCCTGAACCGGGAGGGCTGCAGCCTTCCCCTGGAGGCCATCACCACGGAAGAATGCGCCCAGGCGCTGCTGCGCGCCTTCGGGCATAAGGAGTAAGGGACCTTGACACCAGTTTTGCAGACGGTCCGATTGACCCATCGCTACAGCGAGGGCACGCCCTTTGAGCGGGTGGCGGTGGAAAGCGTGGACTTTTCCGCCCGGCGCGGGGAATTTATTGCCATCATCGGACATACCGGCTCCGGGAAGAGCACCTTCATCCAGCACCTGAACGGGCTGCTGAAGCCCAGCTCCGGCAGCGTGCTCTTCGATGGACGGGATATCCATTCCAGCAAGGAATTCACCCGGCAGGTACGCTTCCGGGTGGGCCTTCTGTTCCAGTATCCGGAGTACCAGCTCTTTGAGGAGACGGTGTACCGGGATATCGCCTTTGGCCCGAAGAACATGAAGCTGAAGGAGGACGAGGTGGACGAGCGGGTCCGGGAGGCCGCGGACTTCGTGGGCCTGGAGGAGAGTCTGCTGGAAAAATCCCCCTTCGACCTCTCCGGCGGCCAGAAGCGCCGGGTGGCCATCGCCGGCGTCATCGCCATGCGCCCGGAAGTGCTGATCCTGGATGAGCCCACCGCCGGACTGGATCCCGGGGGCCGGGAGGAGCTTTTGGAAAACATCCTGCGCTACCACGACGGCGGCAAGCGCACGGTGATCTATATCACCCACAGCATGGAGGACGCGGCCCGCACCGCCCAGCGCATCGTGGTATTCAACCACGGCCACATCGCCATGGACGGCACACCGAAGGAGGTGTTCCGCCGGGGCTTCGAGCTGGTGCAGATGGGGATCATCGTTCCCCAGATCACCCGGGTGATGATGCGCCTCCGGGAGCTGGGGCTGGATGTGGACGACGGCGTTTACTCCGTGGAACAGGCCCTGGCCGCCCTTCGGGAGAGAAAGGGGGGCGGGGACCATGCTTAAGGATATCACCCTGGGCCAGTACTATCCCGGGGATACCCTGGTCCACCGGCTGGACCCCCGCACCAAGCTGATCCTCACCCTGGTCTATATCGTCGCCCTGTTCACGGCGGCGGTCTATGCCGGGTATGTCCTGGTGTTCCTGTTTCTGGCGGTGAGCATCCTGGTCTCCCGCATCCGGCTCCGGAGCATCCTCAGCGGGCTGAAGCCCCTGATCATCATCGTGCTGATCACCGGGATCCTCAACCTCTTCTATACGAGGGGGGAGCATCTGCTGGTGCATTTCTGGCGCATCAGCATCTACTGGGAGGGCGTGGAGACCGCCGTATTCATGGCCCTGCGGATCATGCTCCTGATCGCAGGCACCTTGCTCCTCACCTATACCACCTCTCCGCTGCAGCTGACGGACGGGCTGGAAAGCCTGCTGAACCCCCTGAAGAAAATCCATGTGCCGGTGCACGAGCTGGCCATGATGATGTCCATCGCTCTGCGCTTCATCCCCACCCTCATCGAGGAGACGGATAAGATCATGAGCGCCCAGCGGGCGCGGGGGGCGGATTTCGAAACCGGCGGTCTGATCGCCAAGGCGAAGGCCATGCTCCCCCTGCTGATCCCCCTCTTCGTCAGCGCCTTCCGCCGGGCGGATGAGCTGGCTACCGCCATGGAGAGCCGCTGCTATCACGGGGGAGACGGGCGGACCCGCATGAAGCAGCTGCGCATGGCCCGGCGGGACTGGATCGCCCTGGCTGTGGGCGCACTGCTCCTGGCCCTGGTGATCCTGCTCCGGAGGCTGGGGATTTGAGACAGCTTGCCTTGCGCCTCAGCTACGACGGCTCCGCCTACCACGGCTGGCAGCGGCAGAAGGGCCTCCCCACGGTACAGGAGACCCTGGAGGAAGCCCTGACCAAGCTATGCAAGGCCGAGACCCGCGCCCTGGGCTGCGGAAGGACGGACGCCGGGGTGCATGCCCGGAAATACTGCGCCGGGTTCCGGACGGAGTGCGGCGTACCCGCCGACCGGCTGCCCCTCGCCCTGAACGCCCTGCTGCCGCCGGATATCGCGGTGCAGGCGGCCTGCGAGGTGGAACCGGGCTTTCATCCCGTGTTTTCCTGCCGGAAGAAGGAATATACCTATTATCTGCGCACCGGCGCGATCCGGGATCCCTTTGAACGGGACCGGGTCTGGTTCCGTCCCGGGGAGCTGGAGCTGGACCGGCTGCGGGCGGGGGCGGCGCAGTTCCTGGGCACCCATGATTTCGCCGCGGTGCGCAGCGTGGGCACCAATGTGAAGACCACCGTGCGGACGGTTTTCGATTTTGCCGTGGAGCGGGAGGGGGACCTGTTTTCCTTCCGCATCTGCGCCAGCGGCTTCCTGTACAATATGGCCAGGGCGATGGTGGGCACTGTGCTCTATGTCTCCCTGGGGAAGCTGCGGCCGGAGGAGATCCCGGCGATCCTGGAGGCGGGGGACCGCTGCCTGGCGGGGCCCACCGTTCCGCCCCAGGGCTTGTACATGACCGGAGTCTGGTATGACGGGGAGGCGGGGAGGATGATGCAGGCATGAGACCGGTATTCAAGGGCGTTCTCCGCTTTCTGGGCGGCCTGTTCCTCCTGGGCCTGGTGGTCCTGGCGGCGGTGGGGATCGTTCAGAACGGGAAGGCGGGAGAAAAGACGGAAACCGCCTCCGCCTTCAGCTTTGATCCCTACAGCGAAAACCGCTTCACCGCCGTGGGGAGCAGCCTCCTGGTGAGCGCGGATTCCGGCCTGACCCTGTTCGACGGGGAGGGGGAGCTCCTCCTTTCCCGGTCTGCAGGCTACGCCGACCCCCTGGTCTTCTCCCGGGGAAAGACCGCCGCGGTCTGGAGCCAGGAAAACAGCATCGCCCTGCTGATCAAGGAGGATGGCGAAACGGTGGAAGTCGGCCTCCCCGGCAGCGTGATCACCGGAAAGGTGAACGCGCAGGGCTGGGGCGTCTTCCTGGCCCGGGAAGGGGGCAGCAAGGGCGTTGCCATTGCCGTCAAGCCCGATGGGCAGGCGGTGTACCGGGTACGCCTGGGCAGCAGCTACCCCGTGGACGCGGATCTCTCCCCGGACAGCGGCAGTCTTGCCCTGCTCACCCTGCAGGGAGAGGGTTCCCACCTGGGGATCTACAGCCTGAACCAGGAGACGGAGCTGCGGAGCTGGTCCGGGGAGGAGGAGATCTTCTTCGAGGCGGCATACCTGAGCGGAAACGCGCTCCTCCTGCTGAGCACGGAGCGGGCGCTGTTCCTGGACGAGAGATGCGAGCCGGTGAACGAATTTGCCTTCACGGGGGAATTCCTGAAGGATTACGCGATCTCTGAGGAGGGCTTCATCGTCCTGGCCCTGGGGCGTCACCGGAACGGCAGCGCGGCCCGGCTGCTCACCCTAGATAAGGACGGCCGGGAGCTGGCCTCCCTGGAGATCCAGGGCGAGGTGCAGGGGCTGAGCGCCGCGGGGCGCTGGGTCTCCGTGCTGTATCAGGACCGGCTGGCGCTCTATGATCCGGAGCTGCAGGAAAAGGGCAGCCTGGAGAACGCTTCGGGCGTACAGGCGTCCCTGGTGCGTGAGGATGGCAGCGCCATCGTCGTCGCCGGAGGCAATGCGACGGTTTTTCAACCGTAAAGAACGTACAGAGGGCTCAGGGACGGATCGGCGGAAATGAGCCCGCATAAATCGGCAGGGGTTCAGCTCCCCTAGCCTGAAGGAGGCAATCCCATGATACATTGGATCATCGATATCGTTCTGCTGCTTATTCTTGTCGGCTGCGCCTGGAAGGGCTACCGAAACGGGCTGATCCCCGGGATCTTCATGCTCCTGGCCCTGTTCGCCTCCCTCTATGGGGCGAAGCTGGTGGCGGAGACCTATTCCGAGGAGTTCATCTCCATCCTGGAGCCCTTTGCCAGCGGTCTCACGGACCGGGCCATGCGGGAGCTGGAGGACGAGGATGTGCTGCAGGGGAACGACGTGTATGCGGCCTCCAAGGCGATCCTGGAGGAGATCGGCTTCATGGGTTCCGCGGCGAAGAATATCGCCGAAGAGCTGGATAAGGAAGTGAACGAGACCGGGCATGTGCTCCGGGCAGCCATGGTGAAGCGGCTGTGTATCGATGTGGCCTATACCCTGACCCTGGTCATCACCTTTGTGCTCCTGGCCATTGCCTTCGCCGTGCTGGGGAATCTGATCAGCCTCTCCTTCCATATCCCCGGCCTGGAGGTGATCAACGGCGTTCTGGGCGCCGTCTTCGGCCTGGGGGAGGGGGCAGTGTTCGCCTTCTTCATCGCCTGGCTCCTGCGCTTCGGGGGCATGCTTCTGAAGAGCGAGATCGTGGAGGAGACCATCCTGCTGAAATGGCTCCAGTCCATGAATCCCCTGGTGGGCTTCTTCGGCCTGTAATGGAAAACCCCCGGAACCCGCTATTCTCCGGGAATGGAAGAGGCTTGGATTTGCAAGCTTCGGGATAACGTGATACACTCATGTCAGGGAAGGGCCGCGGTCTTTCCCCCATGGAAAGGAAGGTGGACGGATGCAGCCGCCGATTTGCTCAAGATGCAAAAAGAATGTGGCCGTGGTCTTCATCACGAAGATGGAGAACGGCAAAACCGTGAACGAGGGCCTTTGCCTGAAATGCGCGAAGGAATTGAATATCCGGCCCGTGGAGGACCTGATGCAGAAGATGGGCATCTCCGATGAGGATCTGGACGGGATCAGCGAGGAGATGACGGAAGCCCTCAGCGGCGTGGACCATATCCCCGATGCGGACGGGGGGGACGACGAGAGCGGCAAGACCGCCACCTTCCCCTTCTTCAATAAGCTCTTCGGGGCCAATCCCCCCAGCCAGGAAAACCGGCCCGGGCGGGAGCCCCCCAGACCTGAGCAGCCCCAGGCGCCCCGGGGACCGAAGAAAAAATTCCTGGAAAACTACTGCCAGGATCTCACCGGCAAGGCCCGGGACGGGAAGCTGGACCGGATCGTGGGGCGGGAGACCGAGCTGGAGCGGGTGATCCAGATCCTGAACCGGCGGCAGAAGAACAATCCCTGCCTCATCGGCGAACCCGGCGTGGGCAAGACCGCCATCGCCGAAGGCCTGGCCCAGAAGATCGCCGACGGACAGGTGCCCTATAAGCTCCGGAATAAAGAGGTCTGGCTCCTGGACCTCACCGCCCTGGTGGCGGGGACCCAGTTCCGGGGCCAGTTCGAGAGCCGGATGAAGGGCCTGATCGACGAGATCAAAAAGCAGGGGAACATCATCCTCTTCATCGACGAGGTGCACAGCATCGTGGGCGCTGGGGATGCGGAGGGCAGCATGAACGCCGCCAACATCCTGAAGCCCGCCCTCTCCCGGGGGGAGATCCAGGTCATCGGCGCCACCACCTTTACGGAATACCGGAAGCATATCGAGAAGGACAGCGCCCTGGAGCGCCGCTTCCAGCCGGTAACGGTTTCCGAGCCGGGGATCGAAGAGAGCGTCAGCATCATCCAGGGCATCGCCCATTATTATGAGGAGTTCCACTGCGTGCGCATTTCGGAGGAGATGTGCCGTCAGGCGGTGATCCTCTCCGAGCGGTACATCACGGACCGCTTCCTGCCGGATAAGGCCATCGACCTGATCGACGAGGCCTGCAGCGACGTGAACCTGAAGAATATGGATATCGCCCGCAGCGCCAGCATCCATGTGGAAATGGAGGACCTGGTGAAGGAGCGGGAGCGGATCCTGGCCGCCCCCTACGGGGAGAGCAGCGGGGACTATGCCCGTCTGGCGGAGCTGCGGAGCAAGGAGCTGCAGCTGGATGAGGAGCTCCATGATCTGGAGCAGCGGGGCTGGCCGGAGCTGACGCTGGAGAATCTGGCCCGGGTCATCGAGCTCTGGACCAAGATCCCCGCCAGCAGCATCAAGGAGGATGAGTTCCAGCGCCTGAGCAAGCTGGATGAGCGGCTGAAGGCCCACCTCATCGGCCAGGACGAGGCGGTGGACGCGGTATGCGCCGCCATCAAGCGGAACCGGGTGGGCATCTCCCCCAAGCGCAAGCCCGTATCCTTCATCTTCCTGGGCTCCACCGGCGTGGGCAAGACCGAGCTGGTGAAGCGGCTGGCCGCGGATCTGTTCGACTCCCCCGAGTCCCTGATCCGCCTGGATATGTCCGAGTTCATGGAGAAGCATACGGTGAGCCGCCTGGTGGGCTCCCCGCCGGGCTACGTGGGCTATGACGAGGCGGGCCAGCTTACGGAGAAGGTGCGGAGAAGGCCCTACAGCGTCATCCTCTTTGATGAGATCGAAAAGGCCCATCCGGATGTGATGAACATCCTTCTCCAGATCCTGGACGACGGGCGGCTGACGGACGCCCACGGCCGGAATGTGAATTTCGAAAACACGGTCATCATCATGACCACCAACGCGGGCAGCGGCGAGCGCACCGGCAGCGTGGGTTTCGGCCGCACGATCTCCGAGCAGGGGAAGGAAAAGGCGCTGAAGGCCCTGAACGAGTTCCTCCGGCCGGAGTTCATCAACCGGGTGGACGAGGTCGTTTCCTTCAACCGGCTTACGGAGGAAAACTTCGTGGAGATCGCCCGGATCATGATGAACGAGCTGAAGGACAGCATGGCCGAGAAGGGCTACAGCCTGAGCTTCGACGAGGAGCTGCTGAAGTACCTGGCAAACAAGTCCTACTCCGTCACCTACGGCGCCCGGAACCTGCGGCGGCTCATCCAGCGGGAGGTGGAGGACGTGATCACCCAGCTGCTGATCCAGAATTACGCCGCCAGCGTGAAGCTGATCGCCGTCACCATGCGGGACGGGGAGGTCCAGGTAGTCACCGCGTAATACCACAAAACATCAGAAGAATACAGAATCAGGAGGAGTACCCGATGGGCGTTCCTCCTGATTTGTTTGTTTCGTTTTGTTTGGGTGAATCTCGATCTATTCCTGCGCCGGAGTGCATAAAAAGCAAAAGCGGAAAGGAATCAGCCGCTGATGAAGGCCTCATAGGCTTCCTGATAGATCTCGGTCAGTGCATCGGAGCCGATGCTCTTTGCCCCCTGTACGTAGGAATCCCAGTCGCTCAGACTCTTGGAGCCGTCCACAAAGGAGAGATAGTTTTCCTGGAGATAGGTGCTGAGGTCTGATACGATCGACGTGATGCGTTCGCTTTGTTCCAACGTGTAAGAGATACCGGAGGGATATACGTACAGGTCATCATGAGGAACAGAATCCCAATCCTTGGTGTACTGGATAGCAACCTCGTTGCCGGGGGCGTTCCAGGCATAGTTGATGTACAGCCCGGGTTCGCAGAGGCTGTTGAGAGCATAGGTGAGCATGATCATAGTCCAGCCGGCGGGAGATTCGGTAATAAACTCGGTGATGACCACATTGCCGGATTCATCATATTCCCAGCTCACGCCTTCCACGCCATATCCGTATAGGAAACTGCCCTCATCGCTGTAGCGCCAGTCGAGCCAGGTACAGGCCAGAGGGATGTTTTCGCAGGATGTGGAGATGCCGGCGCTGCCCCAGTACGGACGATCACACTGGAAGCCCATGTGCAGGGTTTGTCCCTCGTAGCGCTGGGGCTTGGTAATGGCTACCCAGCCATATTTCGCCCCCTCCGGGATGGCAGATTCGTTGGCCTTCATAGTGGTAGCGCGGGTGCCGGCGATATATCCCAGTTGGCCGGTCATAATCTTGTCTCCAATGTCTGGGATGCTGCCGTAGGAAGTCCAGTTGGGGTCCAGAAGGCCTTCGCTGTACCACTGATAAATCATGGTCATCAGGTCGCGGTCATTTTCACCCAGGTTGCTGAGATGGACCTGACCGTCCACCACGTATTGGGTGTTGGTGACGCTGCAGCAGCAGTAGGTGTCATAGCCAACCCATTCAAAGGCGTTGGAGATTTCCAGAGAGCTTAGGAGCGTAGCGGGAGTTTCAACTTCTTTCTGCACCTTGAAGAAGGTGAACATCTCATGCAGGTCGTTGAATGTCTTGATGTCTGCATTGGTCTTGCCCATTTCCCACAGCCAGTCGCCGCGGGCGAAGGCACCGCTGCTCAGCTCTCTTTCTTTCCGCAGCTCATACATGAGGCAGATCAGATCCTTCTGCTTGAAGACCTTGCGGATGGTGTTCAGATCATCGGGGTCCTTTGTGGCCTCATAGATGTAGTTGGGCAGGTACATCCGGTAGTCATAGAGATTAGCGAACCACCCCTCTTCCAGAACGGCCTTCTCTATGGGGTTGCTGTAGAAGGCTGCGGGGGTTGTCATAATGTCCAGCAGGGCTTCGGATGCCATCAAGACGGCGAAATTCTCGCTGCGGTTTGCAGAGGGCACGATGGTGGTCTCCACGTGGACGCCAGTGCGTTTGAAGACCTCCTGGGCAAGGGGCATGGAATCATACCCATCTTCCGACAGATACTGTGGAGTATAGTTGCAGGTCCAGATTGTGATGACCTCGTCGGAGGTCGTCAGGGGCAAGGGATAGTCATATGGCTCGAGAGCAAGGCCGTTAGCGTCAGCCTTGAATTTTCCCGCGGCAAAGTTGTACGGAGATTCTGGGTCCGGCTCTGAGGTCGGTGAGTTGGTCACACTGGGTAAGTCGGTTGCCTTGATTATCTCTGGGTCGCTGCTTGCCGACGGATTTGCATTGTTGCAGCCCGAGAAGAAGGTCAGGGTAAGCAGCATGGCAAACATGAGTGCCATCACTCGTTTCATTTCATTTCTCCTTTCCCTGGTGTTATTGATCAAAGTAGTGGCTGGAAGACGGTGAAAGCAGGCGCAGAAAACCGGCGCGGTCTTGATCAGGTTTTTGCCTGCTCCGCCCGGTAAGCCAGAATCGCACCGGCAATCTTGTCATGAATGGATTCGCAGCAGGCGGGGAAACCGTCAAAAGCCCGGTGCAGGGCAATGCATTTTGTGCAGTTGCCATGGAAACGGCAGTCGGTCTTCTTACATCTGCATTTGACATTTTCGGGATCGCGTACGAGCTCATGCCAGACAGCCGCACGCTTACGGCCCTCCTCCGCAGCGTTGGGATCGTGCTTCATTGCCTCAGCGATACGATTGTGATAATCCTCCCGGTTGATGGCAATGGATTGATTATTGTTCATGTGGGCGTGGATATTATGCCGTTTTTCTAATGGAACCTCTGCAGAGAGCTTGTCATCAACGATCCGCAGACAATCCGGCAGACTGCCGTAACTGCGGTGGGTTGCCATACAAAACTGACAGTTGTGGTTGTTTTCACAAAAATGGCGAGGGCAGGTACAGGTCAGGTTCTTTGCCACACCCACGACTGCATCCCATTCCCGGCGAAGCTTCTCCTTCTGCTCCTCAGTCATATCATCCCAGCGGATTCCCGTGGGATTGAGCTTGCGTAAGTGTTCCTTCAATAGCTCGTTCATTTGTTAACCTCCTATCCTTCAGCCTATCTTCTGCGAAACCCCAAAACAGCATTCAGCTGTAAAAAGGTTGTACCTGCTTACTAACAGCATAATCAAGCCAAGGGAAAATTGCATTTTTCTTTGTCGGCTGAATGTTCGCAAAAATTGAACGATTGAAGAATCAATACGCTGGACATATCGAAAGAAGGCGTGATATATTAAAATAAATTGTATATAATATTTTAAAATTATTACATTATGGTGCTTCGTTGTAGCAACAGACGGCTGTTTCCATTCTGATCGAGGGGATAAAATGGATATTACGCAATTGCAATATTTTAAAAAGCTTGCGGAGACCGAACACCTGACAAAAACAGCAGAGGAGCTCTATATATCCCCTTCCACACTCAGCATGTCTATCAGCAGACTGGAAGAGGAGCTGGGCGTTCCCTTATTCAGCCGGATAGGCCGCGGTATACGCCTGAACAGTTATGGCATGGCTTTCCTGGTCGAGGTGAATAAGGCGCTGGATACCATCAACCGGGGCATCAAGCACCTGGAGCAGATGAAACGGAATGCCAGAATGCAAATTCGGCTGATTACCCCTACCATTGTCGGATTTCAGGGTTTGATGCTGGAGCTTGAGCAATTGTTCCCGGATATCGTGCTGAATTCGAGCCAGTCAACAATCAGCAATATTGTGCCTCTGTTTCTGCAGGGAGACGTAGATTTTTGCATTATCGCCATGGAACTTCTCTCAACAGAACTGGAAGGATGCGTTCTGATGCACCAGGATATGGGATTAGTGGTTTCCGGATCCAGTCCCTTTGCTGAACGCAGTTCCGTGACCGTTGAAGAGATCGCCGAGCTGGATTATGCTGCCTATCCTCAGGATCATACCCAGCGCACATTGTTAAACAGAATGCTTTCTCAGAAGGGGTTTCTGGCTTCTGTCACCTATGAATCTGACAATTATTTCGAACTGCTGCGCACGGCATCCTTCGGAAAGCACGCGTTGATCATTGTGCGTAAAGTATATGACAACTATCCGATACACGGGCTTCGGTATATCCCCATTGCGGATGCCGACGTTAACGCGGATCTCCGGCTTTACTGGCTGCGCAACAGGCCTGGGATACCAGAAAGACCCTTGGTTAGCTCGGTAAAGGAAGTCATCCTTCGGCACTTTCACGTGGAGAAAAATACCGGCCTTTCCGCCGCACTTTAAGGTGAGGGAAAAGCCGGTTTCCATTTTATCGGTTGATTTTTCTTCGGACTGTTCAAGAATGGCGAACGATTCTGGCAAAACCCAAATTGATTTTCCCCCTTTCTCCGATTAACGTATTATATAAGAATAAAGATTAGGCCATATGATTCATTCCAGATACCTGGCTGGATTGAAAAAGCAGACGAAGAAATGAGGTGAAAAAATGGGAAGGTCCAGTGATGAGCACTTGGCTAAATTGAACACCCTAGGTATCCCCTGGAAGGAGATGACTGAGGAACAGAAGCTGCAGCAGCGCAAGGAATGGGATAAGATTGTCAGCGATCCCAATGAGTTATACTGCACCTGCCCCCGGACAGGCTGCCGCAACAACCACAACTGCAAACAGTGCGTTACACTCCACCGCTATTTTGACGGATATCCGGATTGCCTCCGGCCTTTGGATGATGTGCTCCAGGCGGGAGTACCTCAGGAAAAAAGGTATAACATGCATTACAAAATCCAGTCCGGCGGGGGAAATGATCAGTCCGGGCTGGTCGATCCCCACGATCCTGATGGTTCCCGGGAACGCCTCATCAAGGCGCGGGAAGCGGCCGGCTTGGATATGGTCGGCATAATGAATGCTTGGAACAAGATCGCCCAGGACCCGAAGAACCAGGCATGCCGCTGCAAGAACGTGGATTGCTGGTATCACGGAAACTGCGTTAAGTGCATTGCGCTGCACCGGCATTTCGGCGGTTTTCCCGCCTGTGACCGGTACATCATGGATATGATCGACGAGACGGTGGATGCTTACTGGGCGGAGCAGGACGGCAGACCTGAGAAGACGAGATAAATCAGAATGGAAAACACGAGAAAAAGAATAGTGAGGTGTTTTGCATGGGAAGAACGAATGACGAGCATCTGACCAAATTGAACACTTTGGGTATCCCGTGGGAAGAGATGACAGAGGAACAGAAGCTGCAGCAACGTAAGGAATGGGATAAGATCGTCGGCGACCCCAATGAGCTGTATTGTACCTGCCCTCGGACCGGCTGCCGCAACAACCACAACTGCAGCCAATGCGTCACCCTTCATCGCTTCTACGACGGATTTCCTGATTGCCTGCGTCCCTTTGACGAGAAGATGCAGGAGGGTGTCCCCGCTGAGTTTCGCTACAATATGCATTATAAGATCCAGTCCGATGGGAACGATGCCTCCATCATTGATCCCCATGATCCTGACGGTTCCCGGGCCAGACTCTTCCAACAAGCAGCCAAGGAAGGCGTGGATCGCGGTGTCGAGGTGGCGAACAAGTGGCAGAAAATTGCCCAGGATCCGAAGAACCGGGCCTGCCGCTGCAAGAACGTGGACTGCTGGTATCACGGCAACTGCGTGAAGTGCATTGCCCTGCACAGACACTTCGGCGGCTTCCCCGCCTGTGACCGGTATATCGTGGATATGATCGAAGAGAAGGTCGATGCCTACTGGGCGGAGCACGGCGGCAGACCGGAAGCCTGAATAAGAATTGTAAAAGCCCCCCGGCTCATGGAGCCGGGGGACTATTGCGCTTCCGCGGTTATCAGTGCGCGCTGAGGGTGATGAAGACATAGGGCTTGTCTATCTTCCTGAAATACAGGGGCAGATGGGGCGCGCCCTTCTGCAGGGCCATGGCGGTGGATTTGGTCAGGAGGTAATGCTCCAGCTCATCTTCCTCCCCGCAGCAGATATCCACCTCCCCGTGGAGATCCGTCAGGTTATCCGTATCCATGCTCAGGAAGATGAGGGCCTCTTCGTAATCCTGATGGGCGTGGGGATGGTGCTTCCCATCGGGTCCCCAGGGGCCCAGGAAGCCGGGGGCGGCGATGGTGGTCCAGGCCATGGTGATCTTCTTTTCCTCCCCGGCGCTGTAGAAGGTGGAATAGCCCCCCAGGGCCTGCTGCCGCTCAGAGCCGTAATGATAAGGCTCATAGGCGGAGAAGCTCAGGGCATGGACATTCCGGGCAAATTCCCCGAAGAAGCGGGCCCAGGGGCCGGTCTCCGGCTTCGCCGCGTCGTCCGCGATGTCGGCGGCCAGCTTCCCGGTGCAGTTGAGGGAGAGGAAGAAGAAGGGCCGGTCGACGCGCTTCACGATGGGGGAGAAGTGAGGCGTCCCCTTGGGAAGATAGATGGTATGGGGCGTGGCCATCCGGTGGCGGATTCCCTCCGTTCCCAGGTCGACCTCCAGCTCCGCCCCCAGGTGGAGCATGTCCTCCGGGTCGGCGCTGAGGAACCAGAGCACCTGGTCATAGTCATGGGTATGCAGCTTCTCCGTCTCCTCCGGGATCATGCCGCAGCCGTCCACCAGGCAATAGCGTACGGAGATGCCGTCATAATCGAAGAAGTCCTGCTCCAGCAGCGCCCCCAGCTTGACGATCCCCTCCCTGCCATGGATGGGGATCTCTTTTTTCATGGATTCATACTTGCCGCTCATGGAATCATCCTCCGTTCATTTGATCCTGTAACAATATCATAACAGAACAAAGAAAAAACACAAGTCCCGCGCATCAGAAACGCGGGACTTGTTTGCATCCGTGAAGATAGGCGTTACAGCGTCCGGAACAGTTTCGCTCCCTTGGTGTCCAGCCAGCGCAGGAAGAACGCCCCCGCAGCCGCCAGCAGGACGATCCAGAGCAGAAGGTAGACTCCTGCGCCGATGCGCCAGCCGATGAGCAGATACAGTCCTGCCAAGGCGACGCTCAGCGCCCAGCTGCCGAACAGGACGATCCCTACGGCGGCGCTTTGCTTGATGGGAGCCAGCTCATTCGTCCAGTTGAGCAGAGGCAGACGGACGCCCACGGCGGTGCCGAAGACGGCAAAGAAGGCTGAATAGACCAGGGGCGTCAGCACGCACAGCAGCCGCAGGGCAGGGGAGGCCTCCAGGACCGCCGCGCCGCACAGGGCCGCAAAGATCATGGGGAGAAGGGTAAAAAGCAGCTGCAGAGCGGCCTTGGACCGGAGCACGGTTTTTGGCTCAACGGGCAGGGACTGGGGAATCCACAGGCTTTTTCCCTCCAGGGAGACGGAGGGGGCTGCCATGGTGTTCATGGAGGAAAGTATGCAGAGAACGGTACAGACCAGCACGGCGGCTGTGCCCGGTCGGGCGGCAAATACGGTGCCGAGAAGGCCCAGGATCTCCCGGCCTTTGATCAGCAGCAGGACGCCGCAGGCGGGAATGAACAGGACGCCTATGCCGCAGTTGAGCATATAGTTGGGGCTGGAGGTGAATCGGGCCAGTTCTTTGCCCAGGAGCGCCCGGGCAGGGCTTTTTACCTTCGTCGTCTTTTCCCGGTAAATGACCTTCCCCGTTTTTCCGCCCATGGTGGCGATTTTCAGGAAACTGCGGGTCAGGACGATCCATACCAGGGCGAAAACCGCCGCGGTGACTGCGGTGAAGACCACCGCCCAGAGCCAGTCCCCCTCCCCGATGCGGCCGAAAAGGTAGAGACCGTAGGCTGCGCCTTTGATCCGTGCGCCGTAGATTGCCACATTCTGAAGCATGTCCTGGATGAGGCTGCTGGCCCGGAAATAGACGAAGTAATACAGGGCGATGAAAACCAAAGCGGCCAGGACCGTGATGAAGCTCTTGTTCTTCAGCCTGAGGCTGATCCTGGCCACCACCCAGCCCAGGAGGCAGGAGAGGATGAGCACGATGAAGCTCACGATCAGGAACAGGAGCAAGCCGCAGATCACCTTGGCAGCAGCGGCGCCGGCCACGATCCAGTAGACGATCAGCATGGGCAGGAGTACGACGGCTGAATACAGGGTCCCCATGAGGTAGACGTTCACCAACCGGGCGGAGATGATGGTCCGCACCGGGATGGGAAGGGAAAGCAGCTGGTCGTTATCTTTGGAAAGGTAAAGGCCGGAATAGGTGCTGAACACGCTGCCGAAGGCCCCCAGCACAATGGCGATGCCGCTCATCAGGAGGAAATACAGCCAGCCCATCCCCGCCCCGACCAGGCTGCCGCAGAGGCTGAGGGAGAGGGCGGTGAACATGCCCCCCAGGACGCCGACCATGACGACGAAAAAGAAGAGGAACCAGGCGATCACCGCCCCCTTGGAGCGCATGCGGTTTTTCTTCGCGTCGTAGAAATAGCTCTTGAATACCTCCGAGAGCTGTTTTTTCAGCAGGAGCTTCAGCATCTTATTCGGCCTCCAGTTCCAGGAAGACCTCCTCCAGGCTGTCGTCCCCCTTGACCTCTTCCATGGTCCCGGCCTTCACCAGTCTGCCCTGCTTGATGATGGCGACCTTGTCGCAAAGCTTTTCCGCCACCTCCAGCACATGGGTGGAGAAGAAGATGGCGCCGCCGGCGTCGCAGTGCTCCCGCATCATCCCCTTCAGCAGATGGGAGGCCTTCGGGTCCAGTCCCACGAAGGGCTCGTCCATGAGGATGAGCTTCGGGGCATGGAGCCAGGCGGAGATGAGGGCCAGCTTCTGCTTCATGCCGTGGGAATAGGCGGAGATGGGCTGGGCCAGATCCTCCGTGAGCTCGAAGAGCTCCGCGTATTTCCGGATGCGCTCCTGCCGCGTTTCCCCGGGGATGCCGAACACATCCCCGATGAAATTCAGGTATCGGATACCGCTCATAAAGTCGTACAGATCGGGATTATCCGGGATATAGGCCAGCTCCCGCTTGCATTTCAGGGGGTCCGTCCGGAGATCGGTCCCGTCGATGGCGACGGACCCTGAGTCGAACTGCAGGATGCCCACCGCGCATTTCAGGGTGGTGCTCTTGCCCGCCCCGTTATGGCCGATGAAGCCGAAGATCTCCCCGGGCAGGATACGCAGGGAAAGATCGTCCACCGCCTTCTTCTCTCCGTAGGTTTTCGTCAGATGCTCGATATTCAGCATGGCTCCGAACTCCTTTAATGTACCTGTTCTTCCTCCCGGTCCAGCTCCTCCAGGAGCTGCCGGTCTTCCTTCGTCAGGGGGAAGCGCTCCAGCATATCCGGCCGCCGGTCCCTCGTCCGGCGCAGGGCCTCCTTCCGCCGCCACCGGGCGATCCGCCCGTGGTTGCCGCTGACCAGCACCTCCGGCACGCCCCGGCCTTCCCAGACCAATGGCCGGGAATACTGGGGATACTCCAGCAGGCCGCTGTAATGGCTCTCGTCCTGGAAGCAGCTCACGTCGCTGAGGACGCCGGGCACCAGGCGGCAGACCGCGTCGGCGATGGCCATGGCCGCCAGCTCCCCCCCGGTAAGGACGAAATCCCCCAGGCTTAGTTCCTCATCCACGCAGGCCTCGAGGAAGCGCTCGTCCACCCCCTCATAATGACCGCAGACCAGGATGAGGCGGGAGTAATCCCGCTGGAGGCGGTTGGCTTCCGCCTGGGTGAAGGGCTTGCCCGCGGGGGACATGTAAATGGTGTGCACCCGCTCACCGGCCTGACGGCAAACGTCCCGCCAGCAGTCGTACAGGGGCTGGGCCTGCATGATCATCCCCTGGCCGCCCCCATAGGGAGCGTCGTCCACCTGCTTCTGCCGGTTCAGGGTATAATCCCGGATCTGGTGGGGCTCGATGCGGATGATGTCGTTCTTCTGGGCGCGGCCCAGGATGCTTTCCCCCAGCCCAGCCCGGATGGTATCGGGAAACAGGGTGAGGATATCGATCTGCATGGTGACCATCGTTACATCCCCTCGATCAAATGGACGGTGAGCTTCCCGGTCTCGGGATCAAAGGAGCGGATGAAGCCGCCCTGCTCCGGGATCAGGTGCTCCGTCCTGCCCCTGACCACGAAGATCCTTCCCGCGGGGTAATCCAGAATGTCCGCCAGGAGGCCCAGCTCGGTGCCGTCCTCCTCCACCACCGGCCGGCCGATGGCGTCCTGGAGGAAGAAGGCCCCCTCGGCGATGGGGATGGAGGCCCGGTCCGCGAAGAGGAGCTTCCCCTTCAGCGCCATGGCCGCCTCCACCGAGTCGATCCCCTCCAGCTTCAGCAGGACGAAGCCTTTGTGCACCCGGGCGCTCTCCACCCGCCGGGGCTTCTCCTCCAGATACAGGGTGCCCAGGCCCGCCAGGATGGCGGGCTCGTCGGTCCAGGCCTCGACCTTCATCTCCCCCCGGATCCCGTGGGTGTTGATGATCCTGCCCGCCTCAAGGAATTGCTTTTTTTCCATTGCTTCAACCCTCTCCTGCCGGGAAAAGCTCCCGGCAGAGTCCGCGCCCACAGGCGCGGATCAGATTCGAAAAATTGCCGGAGATACTCTCCGGCAATTCAGTCAGTCGACGATATCGACCGATACCCGCTTCTGACTCCGCTGCGCCAGCGATTTCACCAGAACGCGGATCTCCTTGGCTATGCGGCCCTGACGGCCGATGACCTTGCCCATGTCTCCGTCCGCGACCCGGAGCTCCAGAACGGTCTCGCCGTTCTCCTCCCGCTCCGTGACCGTGACCTCCTCAGGATGATCCACCAGGTTCCGGGCAACATACAGTAACAGCTCTTTCATGAATGAATGATCCTTTCGGGGTGGTTCAGATCACACCGGCCCTCTTCAGCAGGCTTTTCACGGTATCCGTGGGCTGGGCGCCGTTCTTGATCCAGGTGAGGGCACGCTCGCTGTCCACCTTGATCTCGGAGGGCTCGGTGAGGGGGTTGTAGGTGCCGATCTCCTCAATGAATCTGCCGTCCCGGGGGAAATGGGAATCCGCCACCACGATGCGGTAATAGGGGGCCTTTTTGGCGCCCATTCTGCGAAGTCTGATTTTGACCATGTCGATTACACCTCTGCTGCGTATTTTTTGATTTATCGGAAAAGCCCAACGGGCTCGACCTTCGCTTACATCATGCCGAACAGGCCCTTGCCCCGGCCCCGCATGAGCTTCCTGGCGTTTTTCCCGCCCATCTGCCTGGCCAGGACCTGCATCTGCTCATACTGCTTCAGCAGGCGGTTCACGTCCACCACCTGGGTGCCGCTGCCCCGGGCGATGCGCTTCTTCCGGCTGCTGTTTAGCAGGCTGGGATCCCGCCGCTCCGCGGGGGTCATGGATTTCAGGATGGCCTCGGTGTGGCCCAGGGCCTTTTCATCGATGGAGGCGCCGCTGAGCTGCTTCGCGTCGATCCCCGGGAGCATCCCCGCCAGGTCGGAGAGGGAGCCCATGCCCTTCAGGCTCTGGAGCTGCTCATAGTAGTCCTCCAGGGTGAAGCGGTTGGACAGGAGCTTTTCGCTCATCTCCCTGGCCTTCTGCTCGTCGAAGCTCTGCTCCGCCTTTTCGATGAGGGTGAGGATATCCCCCATGCCCAGGATCCGGGAGGCCATACGGTCCGGATGGAAGGGCTCGATCCCGTCCAGCTTCTCCCCGATGCCCGCGAACTTGATGGGCTTGCCGGTCACCGCCCGCACGGAGAGGGCCGCGCCGCCCCGGGCGTCCCCATCCAGCTTGGTGAGGAAGATGCTGTCCACCCCCAGGGCCTCGTCGAAGGCTTTGGCGGCGTTCACCGCGTCCTGGCCGGTCATGGCGTCGATGAAGAGCATGATCTCCGTGGGCTGGATCCGGCTCTTCAGCTCCTTCAGCTCGTCCATCAGGGTCTCGTCGATATGGAGGCGGCCCGCCGTATCCAGCAGGAGGATGTCGTTGCCGTTTTTCGCCGCGTGGGAAAGGGCGGCGTTGGCGATATCCACCGGGTTCACCTGCCCCATCTGGAACACGGGGACCCCCACCTGGGCGCCCACGGTCTCCAGCTGCTGGATGGCGGCGGGGCGGTAGATATCGCAGGCCACCAGCAGGGGACGCTTGCCGCTCTTCTTCAGCCAGGCGGCCAGCTTCGCGCCGTTGGTGGTTTTGCCCGCGCCCTGGAGGCCCACCAGCATGAGGATGGTGGGGGGCTTGGGGGAGATATTGATCTTGGCGTTTTCCTTGCCCATGGTCTCCGTGAGCTCCTCGTTCACGATCTTGATGACCATCTGGGCGGGGGTGAGGCTGGCCAGGACGTCCTGCCCCAGGGCGCGCTGGCTGACCCTGGCGATAAAGTCCTTCACGACCTTATAGCTGACGTCCGCCTCCAGCAGGGCCATGCGCACGTCCCGCATGGCCTCCTTGATATCCGCCTCCGTCAGGCGGCCCTTGCTGCGGAGCCGCTTGAAGGTGGCGGAGAGTTTTTCCGATAAGCTCTCAAATGCCATATGCTCTACCCGTTTACAGCTTCATTTCCTGCAGCGCTTCCCGGAGCTCCCGGCAGCAGGCCTCCAGCTCCCGTTCCCGCGGCTGACCGGCGCTCAGCTCCAGAAGCTTCTCCGTCAGCCCTTCCGCCTTGCCGATCTGCCCAAGCAGCGCCGCATGCCGCGCGGCGAGACCGGTCTTCCGCTCCACATCCAGCAGCGTATTCTCCGCCCGGACCAGGATATCCCGGACTCCCTGGCGGCTGATGCCCTCGTTTTCCCCGATCTCCCCCAGGGAGAGATTGTCGTTGTAATAGAGGTCGATATACTGCCGCTGCTTTTCCGTCAGCAGTTCCCCGTAAAAATCGTTCAGCAGGGAGATATAGACGTTCTTATCCACAGGCACCTCGTCTGTAAAGCAAAAATCCCTTACAGGGGGTGATTCTATCGGAAAGACGCAGCCTTGTCAAGTGGGAATTTGCCTTTTTCCCGGAATACTTCCCTCCGGGAGGTGGAAAACTGGGAGCATGATGGAAAAGAAACGCTTGGATACGAGGCAGCCCGGCGACCTGAGGGCGCTGGGGAAGGAGTGGGGGCGCGCCGCGGCGGTCTCCGGACGGGGAAGCGGCAGGCGGGCTCTCCGGGAGCTGGCCGGGCTGGAGCGGACCCTGGAAAGGCGCCGGGAGGCCTGGACGGGGAAGACGGCTCCGGCGGCGGAATGGCTCCTGGATAACTTTTATCTGGTGCGAAGGGACCTGGGCAGGGTCCGGGAGGCGCTGCGCCGGAGGGGGCGGCTGCCCCGGCTCTCCGGGGGAGAGCTGCGGATCCTGGCCCTGGCGGAGGCCCTGACGGAGGCCTGCGGGGGCTGGGTGGAGGCTTCGGCCCTCCGGGCCTTTCTCCGGGGCGCGGGAGAGGCGGCGGACCTGGAGGAGGGGGAGCTGGGGCTGCTGGAGGGCGCTCTGCGCCTGAGCCTGCTGAAGCGCCTGGCTCGGCTGCCGGAGTCGGCGGAGGCGGTGTTCACTGCCATCCGCAGCCTGGACGCCCTGGAGCTGGCCCCCCTGCTGGAGGAGGCGAGCCCGGTGGAGGCCATCCTGGCCCGGGATCCGGCGGGGGTATACGCCCGGATGGATCCGGAGAGCCGGGGGGCCTACCGGCGTCAGGTGAGCCGTCTGGCCCGGCGGGAGGGACTGGGGGAGACCGCCGCCGCGAAGCGCGCCCTGGAGCTGGCGGAGGGAGAAAACGCCCATGTGGGGCGGTATCTCTTTACCCGCCCGCTGGGGAAAAGGCCCGGAAGGAAGCGGTACGCCCTGTATTTCGCCGCCTGTCTGCTGCCGGCGGCGATCCTCACCGGCCTGATCCTGCGCGCCTTCGGGAGCCCGGCGGGACTCCTGGCCCTCCTTCCTCTGCTGGAGGGGAGCAAATATCTGACGGACCGGATCGCAGGCCGCCTGCGCGCCCCCCTCCGCCTGCCTCGGCTGGACTATTCCCGGGGCATCCCCCCCGAGAGCCGGACCCTGGGGGTGAGCGTCCTGCTCCTCCGGTCCCCGGAGGAGGCGCGGGAGGCGGCGGCAAAGCTGGAGCGCCTCCGCCTGGCCAACCGGGACGCGGGGGAGAACCTGGTCCTGGGCCTCCTGGCGGACCTGCGGGAAAGCCCCGGTGAGCGGGAGGCGGGGGACGAGAGCATCCTGGAGGCCGCGGCGGCGGAGCTGGACCGGCTGAACGAGAAGTACGGCGGGGGCTTCTGCCTCCTCAGCCGGGACCGGAGCTGGAGTCCCCGGGACCGGGTCTGGCGGGGCTGGGAGCGAAAGCGGGGAGCCATCATGGACCTGCTGGACCTGCTGGAGGGGGAGGAGAGCCGGGTGCGCCGGGCCGCGGGAGACCCGGACTGCCTCCGGGAGATCGCTTTCCTCCTGGTGCTGGACGGGGATACGGGCCTGCCTCCGGGCACGGCGGCGTCCATGGCGGCTATTCTGGCCCACCCCCTGCAGCGGGCCGTGGTGGACCCGGAGACACGCCGGGTGACGGAGGGGTACGGGATCCTCCAACCCAGGGTATCCGTCTCCCTCCGGGATGCGGACCGGTCGGATTTCGCCCGGGTCTTCGCCGGCAAGGGCGGCCTGGATCCCTATGGGGGCCCCGGCAGCGAGCTGGGCATGGACCTCTTCCGGGAGGGCAGCTATACGGGCAAGGGCCTTCTGGATGTCCGGGCGGCCCGGCTCTGCCTCCGGGGCCGGTTCCCGGCGGAAAGGCTCCTTTCCCATGACCTGGTGGAGGGGGCCTGGCTGGGCTGCGCCTATGCCGGGGACCTGGAGCTCTCCGACGGCTTTCCCGGCAGCATCCTCAGCTATTCCGAGCGGCAGCACCGGTGGATCCGGGGAGACTGGCAGACCATCCCCTGGCTCCTGCCCCGGGTGAGGAACGAGGCGGGCGGATGGGAGCGCAACCCCATCAGTGCCCTGAGCAAATGGAAGATCCTGGAGAACCTGCGCCGGAGCCTGCTGCCTCCGGCGGTATTCCTTTCGGTTTTCCTCTATGGTGTCCTGGGCACCCCCGCCCTGGCCGCTGCTGCGGCGGCGGGGGTCGCCGCCCTGGCCCTGAAGGTGGTGCTGGGCTCCCTGGGCCCCCTGGGGGGAGGGAGACGGTGCCGGGGCGGCACCCTGGCGGCGCCGGTATCGGAGCTGCTCCAGCTCCTGCTGCTGCTCCTGTTCCTGCCCTACAGCGCCTGGGTCCATGTTTCCGCCGTCTTAACCGCCCTTTGGCGGATGCTGATCTCCCGGCGGAGACTGCTGCAGTGGGTGACGGCGGCGGAGAGCGGGGAGCGGAGGGACGGCCTGAGGGCCTATCTCCGGCGGATGTTCCCCTGCGCCGCCGCCGGGCTCCTGGGACTCCTCACCCGGAGCCCCATCCTGCTGGCCCTTTGCCTTCTGTGGCTTCCGGCCCCGGTCCTGGGCTGGGCTGTGAGCCGGGAGCGGGGCGGGTCTCCCCGCCCCGGGGAGGAGGACCGGGTCTTCCTGCTCCATGCCGCCGGGGACATCTGGCGGTATTTTCAGCGCCTGATGACGGGGGAGCGGCATTGGCTGCCCCCGGATAACCTGCAGGAGACCCCGGAGGAGGAGATCGCGGAGCGCACCAGCCCCACGAATATGGGCCTGGCCCTGCTCGCCGCCGTCGCCGCCTGGGATCTGGGGCTGACGGACCGGGAAACCGCCTTCGGCCTGGCCGCCCACATGCTGGATACCCTGGAGGCCCTGCCGAAGTTCCGGGGCCACCTGTTCAACTGGTATGATCTCCGGAGCCTCGCCCCCCTGGAGCCCCCCTATGTCTCCACCGTGGACAGCGGGAACCTGCTGGCCTGCCTCCTGACCCTCCGGGGGGCGGCGGAGGAGGCGGGGGAGCCTGCCCTGGCGGCCCGGGCGACGGCTCTGGCGGCGGGGATGCCCCTGGATTTCCTCTATGACCGGGAGCGGAAACTCCTGCATATCGGCTGGGATCCCCGGGAGGACCGGCCCTCCGGGGGCTGGTACGACCTGCTGGCCAGCGAGGCCCGGATCGCCAGCTATATCGCCGTGGCCCGGGGGGAGGCGGAGCTGAAGCACTGGCGGCGGCTGGGCAGGGTCATGACCGGGGGGCGGGGGCGCTATGGCCTGGCCTCCTGGACCGGAACCATGTTCGAATACCTCATGCCGGAGCTTTTCCTGCCCGTCTATCCCGGCTCCCTGCTGTGGGAGAGCGGGCGCTTCTGCACGGATATGCAGCGCCGGGCGGCGGTGCGGGGCGTCTGGGGCAGCTCGGAGTGCGCCTGTTCCCGCATGGACGCGGGACTGCATTATGTCTACCAGGCCCAGGGGGTCCAGGCCCTGGCCCTGAAGCGGGGGATGGACCGGGAGCGGGTGATCGCCCCCTACGCCGCCTTCCTGGCCCTGAGCCGGATCCCCGGCGCCGCGGTGAAGAACCTCCGGCGGCTGCGGGCCCTGGGGGCGGAGGGGATCTGCGGCTTTTATGAGGCGGTGGACTTCACCCCGGAGGGGGGAGAGGGGTACCGGGTGGTGCGGTCCTTCATGGTCCATCATTTGGCCATGAGCCTGCTGGCGGCGGACAATGCCCTGGGGGAGGGCTGCATGATCCGCCGCTTCCTCCGGGACCCGGAGATGGGCGCCTATACGGAGCTGCTCCAGGAGCGGAGCCCCGCCTGGGATCGGGTGAAGCCCATCCGGGATTACCGGGGGGACGAGAAGCCGGAGCGCCGGGCCCTGGAGGGCTGGAGCCTGTGCCGGGAAGGGTACGACCTGGTGCGCCCCGCCGTGCTCCCCCTGTCCAATGGCCGGTATCATCTGCTCATCTCGGAGCTGGGGAGCTCCCGGTCCCTCTGGGAGGGCCGCCTCCTGGCGGCCTCCGCCTTCCGCCGGTTCGGGGAGCGGCAGGGCCCCCTGTTCTTTGCCTCGGCCGGAGGGCGTTTTTTCTCCCTCCAGCCCGCCCCGGAGTACGACGGGGGGACGGCGTACCACTGGGAGTTCAGCGGCGGCGGCTTCACCCAGTTTTCCGCCCGGGAGGGCTGGCAGTTCCGGGTGGAGACCCGGGTGCCCGCCGGCGGCTCCGGGGAGGTGCGGCGGGTCACGGTGAAGAACCGCACCGGGGAGCGGCAGGAGCTCACCCTGGCCCTGTATTTCGAGCCCGCCCTGTGCTCCCCGGAGGCCTGGGCGGCTCATCCCGCCTTCGCCCGCCTGGCCCTGGAGAGCCGGCTGGGGGAGGGCTGCCTGCTGGTGCGCCGTCGGCCCGGGGGCCGGGAGCCGGAGGCGGCCTGCGCCGCGGCCTGCTCCGAGGCCTGCGAATGGGAGACGGACCGTGACGCCCTCTTCGGCCGGGGGGGCCTCCGGGCCATGCCTGCCGCCCTCCTCCGCCGGGGAAGCCGGATCAAGGCCTCCCAGGATCCCTGCGTCCTGGCCCGGCTGCGCCTGACCCTGCGGCCGGGGGAGAGTCGGCAGGTGACCTTCATTCTGGCCATGGGACGCAGCGAGGGGGAGGCCGCGGCGGCAGCCCGGGAGCTGCGCCGCCCCTGGGGGGAAAACGGCCTGTTCCCCCGCTGCGCCCGGGCCTTCGGCCTGGCGGGGGGCGAGCTGGAGCGGGCCATCGGCCTGATCACCCCCCTGGTGTTCGCCACACCCGAGACCCGGCAGCTCCGGGAGGCGGGAAGGGAGTGGGACCGGGGTTTGGACGGCCTCTGGCGGTACGGGATCTCCGGAGATCTGCCCGTGGCGGCGCCGGGGCCGGAGGGGGCGGAGCGGATGCTGCGGTCCTGGGCCCTGCTGCGGAGCCTGGGGGTCTCCTTCGACCTGGCCCTGCCGGTGGAGGACGAGGGGATCTACGGCAGACCGGAGTGCGCCGCCCTGCTGGAGCTGGCCGGAAAGCTGGGGGTCTCCGGCGCCCTGGATCAGCGGGGCGGCTTCCACCTGGCGGGGGGGACCCGGGAGCAGCGCCTTGCTCTGAAGGCCAGGTGCCGGGCCCTGGGGCTGCCCGGATGGACCAGGCAGAACGCGGTCCATGGCCCCTCCCCCTGGTTCCTGCCCGCCGGGGCGGAGAACCGGGAGAAGCGCACCGGCGGGCCGGAGGGGGAGAGCTGGGTGTTTCGCACCGAAAGGGGGGTGGGCCTCCGGGCCTGGTCCCATATCCTGACAAACGGAAGGATGGGCTGGATCGCCACGGACGCGGGCACCGGGAACCTGTTCCTGGACAATGCCCGGGAGAAGCCCCTGACCCCCTGGGAGAACGACCCCCTGACCCTCCTGGGTCCGGAGAGGCTGACCCTGCGCCGGGGCGGGACGGAGTATTCCCTCTTCGCCGACGCCGACGGCTGGCCCACGGAGACGGAATTCGGCTTCGGCTATGCCCGGTGGAGGCGGCGGCTGGGGACGGCGGAGACGGAGGTCACGGCCTTCCTTCCCCGGGAGGCCCGGGGGCTGGTGCTCCTGATCCGCCTCCGGGGCGTCGGCCCGGAGGACAGGCTGCGCTGCTTCGCCCGGAGGGCGGAAGGGGCTCCGGAGGCTTTCTCCCTCTTTGCCCAGATCCCGGCCCTGCGGGAGGAGTGGGACGAGCTGCGTTGGCTGACCGGCGCCGCCGGAGGCGAGGACTGCGTCGCCGGGGAGTTTCCCCCGGCGGACCGGCTGGCCCTGGTGCTGGGGCTGGAGGAGGCGGCGCATCTGGCCCGGCCGGAGGCGGCGGAGGCGGAGCTGGAGCGGGTGAAAGCCCTGTGGCGGGAGCGGACGGGGGCCCTCCGCCTCCTGAGCCCCTCCCCCCGGCTGGACGCTTACCTCAACGGCTGGGCCCTGTATCAGACCCTGGCCTGCCGGGTGCTGGGGCGGTGCAGCCTGTACCAGAGCGGCGGGGCCTTCGGCTTCCGGGACCAGCTCCAGGATGTGTGCGCCCTGACGGACGCCCTGCCGGAGATCGCCCGGGGCCAGCTCCTGGCCGCCGCCGCCCACCAGTACCGGGAGGGGGACGTGATGCACTGGTGGCACCCCCGGGCCGAAGGGGACCGGGGCGTGCGGACCCGCTGCTCCGATGACCTCCTGTGGCTGCCCTACGCCCTGACGGTATACGGGGAGAAGACCGGGGACCGGAGCCTGCTGGAGGAGGAGGCCCCCTGGCTCGTCTCCCGCCCCCTGGAGCCGGAGGAACAGGACCGGTACGAGGCCCCGGCCCGGGAGGGGAGTGGCAGTCTGCGGGAGCACGCCCTCCGGGCCATCGGCCTGGTGCTGGAGCGGGGCTGCGGCCCCCACGGCCTGCTGCGGATGGGCAGCGGGGACTGGAACGACGGCATGGATGCGGTGGAGGGAGAGAGCGTTTGGCTCACCTGGTTCACCGCCCTGGTGCTGGACCGCTTCGGCGCCCTCACGGGGCGGGAGGACCTGCGGAGCCGGGCGGCGGAGCTGGGCAGGAGCGCGGACGCCGCCTGGACCGGGGAATGGTACCTCCGGGGCTGGTATGCCGACGGACGCCCCCTGGGGGCGCCGGGCAGCCGGGAGTGCGCCCTGGACTCCCTGGCCCAGAGCTTTGCGGTGCTCAGCGGCTTCGGAGACCCGGCAAAGAGCCGCAGGGCGGTAATCAAGGCGGCGGAGGTCCTGCTGGACCGGGAGCGGGGGACGGTGAAGCTCTTCGCGCCCCCCTTCAACGGCCTGGAGAAGCCCGGCTATATCCGCAGCTATCTCCCCGGGGTGCGGGAGAACGGGGGGCAGTACACCCATGCCGCCGTATGGTTGGCGGCGGCCTGCCTCCGGTGCGGGGAGAGCGAGCTGGGCCGGACCCTGCTGGAGACCCTTCTCCCCGGGGGCAGGTCGGAGGAAATCTACCAGGGGGAGCCCTATGTGCTGGCGGCGGACGTGTACACCCACCCGGATATGCCCGGCCGGGCGGGGTGGACCTGGTATACCGGCGCGGCGGGGTGGTTCCTGCGCACGGCGGTGGAGGATCTGCTGGGCCTGCGGACGAAGGACGGCAGGCTCGCCGCCGTACCCAGGCTGCCGGAGGGCTGGCCCGGGTACGAGGCCCGGCTCCGGGCCGGAGGGAAGACCTGGCATATCCTGATGAAAAAAGGAGAGGAGGCGGAGATCAGGGAGGAATAATTGGTTCAGCGGCGGGGCTCTTCCCGGGGCTCGCCCCGCCGAGCGGACTGTTTCCCCTGGGGAAGCCAGGGCAGTAATCGTCCTTGCGCCGGTGCGGCGAAGGGCACCCTGAAAAGCAAACGAGCGCTGCCCGCAGTATGGTCAGCGGCGCAGAGACGCATATACCAACCGCTTCTTCCCCGCTGCGCCTATGTTCCCTTCGCTTCAGCGCCCGCTGCACCGGGGGTGCAGGGGAACGCCCCTGCCGCGCTCTTTCCCCGGTTTCTCCCGCGCAGGAGAAACCGGGCCGCCGGAGGCA
>JAFWOX010000032.1 GCA_017545325.1 Oscillospiraceae bacterium
CGTGATCGACCCGGTGCAGGTGGAGGGCGTCACCGTCAGCTCCACATATATCCGCTCGCTCCTCGCCGACGGGGACATGCCCCGGGCGGAGCTGTTCATGGGTCATCCCCATATCCTGACGGACGTGGTGCGTCAGGGCAAGCGGCTGGGCCGCCGGATGGGCACGCCCACGGTGAATATGCAGTTTGCCCCCGGCGTGCTTGTGCCCCGCCGCGGCGTCTACGCCGCCCGGGCCCGGCTGCCGGAGGGGATCTATTCCGCCGTGACGAATATCGGCTCCCGCCCCACGGTGGACGCGGCCGGCGATATCACCGTGGAAAGTCACCTGCTGGACTACAGCGGGAACCTGTACGGACGTCATGTGATCCTGGAGTTCGTCGAACATATCCGTGACGAGATCCGTTTCTCCTCTCTGGAGGAGCTCTCCGCCCAGATCGCAAAAGACTGCGTCCGGGCCAGACAGATACTGGAGGGTCGTCCATGAGCATCCTAGACAGGGCCGGCCGGGCCTTTTCCCGGCAGCAGAATACCGGGGCGGACCCCGCCCACGCCTTCGGCTCCCAGGAGCAGATCATGGAGGAATTCCAGCGGCAGAGCTATGTCCCGCCGGAGAGCGTACCCCATCGGGCCGCCGCCGTGCTCAGCTCCCTGCGGGAGCGCATCGCCCGGCCTCAGCGCCAGTACGAGACAGACGCCCCCACCTACTCCGCGGAGACCTACGATCAGCCCGCCGCCCCGGATCTGGGCTGGGACGCGGCCTTCGACCCCGATGCCCGGCAGGCCGAAGCGGCGCCCCAGGCGCCCAGCGCCCAGGAGCGTTTCCAGGCCTTCCGCGACACGGTGTACTCCTCCCCCTATCCCCGGCAGGCCTTCGGCTCCTATCGCCGGGACGGCTCGCCGCTGTTTGAGGAGCTGAGCTTTACCGCCCCGCCCCGCCGGGAAGCGCCGCCCCCGCAGCTCATGTATGAAGAGATCAGCTTCGCCGCCCCCGCTCCCCAGGTCAATACATATGAGAAGCCTGTTTATGAGGAGCTGGATCTCACCGGCCGGCAAAGCGCTCCCCAGCCCCGGATGCCGGAGGCCCCTCCCGCGGAGGATGCCTTTTATCCCGAAGGGCCTCAGCCCGGCCAGGAATACGGTCCGCAGCAGCCTGTGCCCTCAGCGGCTCCCCGGCAGCAGGGTGCCCTCGCCAGTGACTTCCAGTATTTCTTCTGGTCCATGTCCATCCTCACCGGCGCAGCCCTGACGCTGTTCTCGTTCATCTACGCGTGTATCACATGATGATCCGCACCGGAGGGTCTCCCCTCCGGTGCTTCATTATCTCAGAGCCTTTTCCAGCAGGATCTCAACGCTCTCCTCATCCCGGGCGCACTCCCGGGAGTAGCGCAGATACAGCTCTCTCCTGTGGGGAACGGTCTCGGCGGCGGCCCGGTAATCCCTCTCCAGCTCCCGGAGCAGCCGCTCCGCTCTCCGAAGAGAGGACAGCACGCCCTCCCCTCTCCGCCGGGGTTCCGGAGGACGCGGCCCCGGGCCTCCGGCGAGAAAGCACCGGGATCGCAGCCGCCGCTCCCGACCGCCGCAGCGGCGCAGGAGCTCCTGAAGGGCCCTGCGGCATTCTGCGCTCATCCGCATGGCCCGCTGCAGCGTCCCGTACAGGGTCTGTTCTTTGTTCATCAGCCGGCAGACA
>JAFWOX010000033.1 GCA_017545325.1 Oscillospiraceae bacterium
GCTGCGCAGATCATCAGCGCGGCGGCGGTGCTCTTTCTCCTGCACCGCTCCATGGAGGGCGGGCTCTTCGGCGGCAGCCTGTTCCGCGTTCCCCGGCAGAAGCTCGGCGCCATGATGAAAAAGGGCTTCCCGCTGGCCATCCAGTCCATCCTCTTCCCCATCGCCAACTCCATCATCCAGGCCAGCGTGAACACCATGGGCACCGACGCCATCGCCGCCTGGGGCATCCAGGGAAAGCTGGACCTGCTCATCTGGCTGGTGGCGGATTCCATGTCCCCGGCCCTCACCACCTATACCGCCCAGAACATCGGGGCCAGACAGTGGGGCCGGGTGAAAAAGGGCGCGGTGATCGGGACCCTCATGTCCGCCGTCACCGTCGCCTTCATCAGCCTGATCCTGTATTTCGGCGTCGGCCTCTTTGCCGGCTGGTTCATCTCCGGGGAGGACGCAAAGAGCATCATCCCCCTGGTCATGCGGTATATGCGCATGATGTGCCCCTTCTACTTCTTCTATTCCTTCGCGGAGGGCTTCACCGGGGCCTGCTGCGGAATGGGTGACACGGTGAAGCCCATGATCGTTTCCCTCACCACCATCTGCCTCCTCCGGGTGCTGTCCATCTGGTTCATCCTGCCGCGGTTCGGCACCATGGAATGCATCGTCTGGATCTATATCGCCTCCTGGATCGCCGCCGGTACGGCGTTCACCGTGATGTTCATCCTCCGGAGCAGAAGGCTGATGAAGCGCGCCGAATGACGGTCCCGAAGCAGACCGGGCGGCGGACGGCGGCCCCGGCGGGAAGGCGTCCGTGACACTGCCTCCGGCGGGGCCGGGGAAGAAAGCGGGGAACGGGAATGAACAAAAAGATCGATATGCTCCACGGGAACGTGATGGGGAGCCTTCTGCGCTTCTCCGTGCCCCTGGTGCTCACCGGCTGGCTGCAGACGCTCTTCAGCTCGGCGGACAGCCTGGTGGTGGGGCGGTTTGCCGGGAGCGCGGCCCTGGCTTCGGTGGGGGCCACTTTTGCTTTCGTCATGCTCATCATCTGCTTCTTCGGTGGCCTGGCCGCGGGCGTTACAGTCTGCGCGGCGAACGACGCCGGGGCGAACGACCCGGAGAGCTTCCGGGAGACCATGCACGTCTCCCTGCTCCTGGCCTTCCTCATCGGAGTTTTCATCCTTATTCCGGGGGAGTGCCTGGCCGGAACGGTCCTGCGCACGATGCGCGCGCCGGAGGACATCATCGGCGGGGCCGCCCTCTACCTCCGGCTGTATCTCCTGTGTATGCCCGCCCAGATGGTGTACAACACCGGGGCCTCCCTCATGCGCGCCCGGGGGGATTCCCGCCATCCCCTCATTTTCCTGGCAGTCTCCGGGGCCGCGAACCTGATCCTGAACATCGTCTTCGTGGCTGTCTTCCGCTGGGACGTGGCGGGCGTCGCCGCGGCGACGGTGATCACCCAGTATCTCTCCGCCTTTCTCGCCATCCGGGCCCTCCGGCGGGAGGAGGAAGCCTGGCGGCTGGACCTGGGGAAGCTCTGTCTCAGGCGGGAGAAGATCGGAAAGATCCTGCGCATCGGCTTCCCGGCGGGCCTCCAGGCCGCCATGCTGGCCGCCTCGGACATCCCGCTGCAGACCTGCGTCAACTCCCTGGGGAGCCTGGCGGTCTCCGGCAACGCCGCCGCCCTGAACATCGACGGGCTCATCTTCGTCACCATCGAAAACCTGACCCAGGCCTGCACCGTGTTCACCGGTCAGTGCGTGGGAGCCGGGGCCTTCGAGCGGACGAAGACCGTGCGGCGGGACAGCCTGCTCATCACTGTGTCGGCGGGCATGATCTGCGGGGCGATCGGGCTCGTGTTCCGCTATCAGCTGGTGGGGCTCTTCCTGCCCGAGACCCCGGAGGCCGTGGCTTACGGCGCGGACCGGGCCCGGGCGGTGGCCACCTTCGCCTTCATCTACTCCGTCATGGGCATCCTGACCGCCTTCCTCCGGGGCTACGGCGTCTCCCTTGCCCCGGCGATCATCAACA
>JAFWOX010000034.1 GCA_017545325.1 Oscillospiraceae bacterium
ACCAACAGAAGGGATTGGTTCCGATGGAGCTGCGCAACATTGCCATTATCGCCCACGTTGACCACGGCAAGACCACACTGGTGGATGAAATGCTCCGCCAGAGCGGCGTTTTCCGGGATAATCAGGTCGTTGCGGAACGGGTCATGGACTCCGGCGACCTGGAACGGGAACGGGGCATCACCATACTGGCCAAGAATACCGCCGTCCATTACGGCGATACCAAGATCAATATCGTGGATACCCCGGGCCACGCCGACTTCGGCGGCGAGGTGGAGCGGGTACTGAAGATGGTAAACGGCGTCATCCTGCTGGTGGACGCGGCGGAGGGGCCCATGCCCCAGACCCGCTTCGTCCTGAGCCATGCCCTGGCCCTGGGCCACCGGGTGATCGTGGTCATCAATAAGATCGACCGGCCGGACGCCCGGATCCACGAGGTGATCGACGAGGTCCTGGAGCTGCTCCTGGACCTGAACGCCACGGATGATCAGCTGGATTCCCCCATGCTCTTCTGCTCCGCCCGGGCGGGCACCGCTTCCCTCTCCCCCAATGTGGAGGGTACGGACCTTCGCCCCCTGTTCGAAACCATCCTGGAGTATATCCCCGCGCCGGAGCAGGATGCGGAGGCGCCCCTGCAGATGCTGGTCTCCTCCCTGGACTATAACGACTATGTGGGCCGGATCGCCATCGGCCGCATCGAGCGGGGCACCCTGCGGCAGAACCAGGAGATCCTGGTGCTGAATGCGGAGGACCCGGATACCCATACCAAGGCCAAGGCCGTCAGCCTGTATGTCTTTGACGGGCTGAACCGGAAGCCCGTTTCCGAATGCTGCGCCGGGGATATCGTCGCCCTCAGCGGCATCGGAGATGTGACCATCGGGGATACCATCTGCGTACCCTCCGCGCCGGAGCCCCTGCCCTTTGTGAAGATCTCCGCTCCCACCATGGAGATGACCTTCTCGGTGAACGACAGTCCCTTTGCGGGTACCGAGGGCAAATTCGTCACCTCCCGGGCCATCCGGGACCGGCTGTACCGGGAGACGCTGAAGGACGTTTCACTCCGGGTGAGCGATACGGACAGCACCGACAGCTTCAATGTCGCCGGCCGGGGGGAGATGCATCTGAGCATCCTCATCGAGACCATGCGCCGGGAGGGCTATGAGTTTCAGGTCTCTCCCCCCCGGGTGCTCACCCGGGTGGAGAACGGCGTTACCATGGAGCCCATGGAGGAGTGCGTCATCGATGTGCCGGAGGCTTATGTGGGCGCGGTGATCGAAAAGATGAGCCAGCGGAAGGGCGAGCTGCAGGAAATGACCCCCCAGGGGGGCAGGAGCAAGCTCACCTTCCTCATCCCCTCCCGCGGCCTTTTCGGCTACCGGAACGAGTTTTTGACAGATACCCGGGGCGAGGGCATCATGGCCTCCGTCTTCCATTCCTATGCCCCCATGAAGGGGGAGATCCACCGCCGCAGCTCCGGCTCCCTGATCGCCTTTGAGACAGGGGAAGCCGTGGCCTACGGCATCTTCAATACCCAGGATCGGGGCGCCATGTTCATCAGCCCCGGGGTAAAGGTCTATGCCGGCATGGTGGTGGGCTCCTGCCCCAAGCAGGAGGATATCGTCATCAACGTCTGCCGGAAAAAGCAGATGACCAATATGCGCGCCTCCGGCAGCGACGAGGCCCTGCGCCTGGTGCCGCCCAGGATCATGAGTCTGGAGCAGTGCATGGAATTCCTGGCGGATGACGAGCTTCTGGAGGTCACCCCCAAGTCCCTGCGCCTGCGGAAGCGGATCCTGGACCATGAGCGCCGGGCAAAGAGCATGTTCCGGAACAAAAAGAACTGAGTTTTTCAGGATAAACAGGGCCTGCCGAAATCCCGGCAGGCCCTGTCAGACTGTAGACAAAGTACCAGACCAACGAAAATGGTCATTGCGAAACCGGTGACCGATGTCACCGGTTGTGGCAATCCGCAACTCCCGTCCTTATATTTTTA
>JAFWOX010000035.1 GCA_017545325.1 Oscillospiraceae bacterium
GGAGGACAGGTCCTCCATCAGAGCCTCCTTGGCCTGGGCCATGGCGGGGCCGTTGTCGGTGGTCAGCAGCAGCTCCAGGGTCTCGGCCTGGTCCCCCAGCAGGGGCAGCAGCCCCAGGGCCCGGAACTGCCACTTATAATAAGGTAGGTAGCGGTTGTTCAGCAGGAAGATCACCGCCAGGGCTCCCCGGACGAACTCCCCCACCGCCAGCTGGGCGGCGGCGGGTTCCCGGTGGGCCATGCAGCGGGGATAGTTGTACTGGCCCGCCTGGGCCATCCGCAGCAGGTTTCCCGCCAGCTTTTTGGCCCGCACATCCTCCGGCTGCCGGGACAGGCGCTGCCGCAGGGCGGCGAAGGTGCCGTCTCCTTCCCAAAAGAGCTCCCCGTTGACGATCTCCGCCAGGTATTGCTCCTCCAGCCGGAGCCAGGCCCCCAGGCTCAGCTCCCCCGCCCGGCTGCCGGTGCGGGCCTCCAGGAAGTCCCCCAGCCGGATGGGGCCCCGGCGGTTGCCCCCCACCGGGGAGAGTCCGGGCCGGGCAAAGCCCAGATATTCCTTGGGCAGGGCGGCGTAGGCCCGTTCCAGGCGGAACTCCGTCCGCCGGTCCAGCTCCGCCTCCTCCGGCAGGAAGATGCAGAAGCCGGGCTCAAAATCGTGGTCCTGAGAGGCCTCGTCGTCAAAGCCGAAGCACTCGGAGCCGCTGCCCGCCAGGCCCACCGCCAGCCGATCCGCCCATTCGGGGAACTGACTTCGCAGCATGGGGGCGCCGTATTCTTCAAAATATCGTCGGGAAAGCTCAAGCCCTTGCATAGATCTCCTCCGCGGTCTGCTTCAGCTCCATGGCGTCCAGGAAGCGGCCGTAATAGTCAAAGCTGGGGGCGCATTTCTCGCAGACGAAGGCATAGTAGCCGTTGCGGGGCAGCTCCGGCCGGGTCAGCAGGGCCCGGGCCCGGTCCAGCCGGGTCTCGATCTCCGCCTCCGCCTCCAGAAGCCCGTCCCGGGCCTCCGCCAGGTTGGCCAGGTTCAGCTCCGTGACGGCCATTTCCAGGGCCCCCAGGGGCTGCTGCTCCATGATGGAAAGGGCTTTGTTGTAGAGCTCCTCCGCCTCCTGCCAGCGGCCCAGGTCCGCCAGAGCCAGGGCCGTGTTGTTGTAGAGGCCCCCCAGCCGGGGATCCTCCGGGGCCAGCGCCTTCTCATAGATAGCCCGGGCCCGGTCATAGAGGGGCAGGGCCTCCCGGGCGTGGCCGAAGTGCTTGTACACCGTGGCCATGTTGAGCCAGGTGGTGGCGGCGGTGACGGTGTCCTCCAGGCCGGCCCGGCCCACCAGCGCGGCGGCGGAATCCGCCGCCTGCCGGGCGGCGGTCTCGTCCCCCAGCTTCCGCAGCAGGCCCATGCGCTCGTTTTCGATGCTCAACAGGCCCCGCAGATCGTTGCAGGCCAGGGCCTCGGCCCGCCAGTAATCCAGGTGCCGCCGGGCGGCGGGGTAGTCGTTCCGGTCCAGCAGGGCGTCCAGCCGGGTGATGCAGCGCCGCAGGTCCACAGGGGTGGCCCGCTTCTCCTCCTCCGGGTTGCAGAACACGCAGTTGGGCTCCTGATAGTCCTCGGGCTGTAATCCTCTCATGGGGCTTCCTCCATTCTCAGCCGTCAATTCTCAACCGTCAATTCTCAACCGTTCAGCCAGGGGTTTTCCGGGTCCGGGTCCGTGGGATCCCAGCCGGAGCGGGGGTCCTGCGGGTCCAGCAGGGGCGCCGTGGGCATCTCCACCGGCAGCTCCTGGGCGTCGAAGATGTGGACCGGGGTGCCGGAGGGACAGCAGTCGAAGATCCATTTCGCGTCCGCCACCGTCAGCCGCACGCAGCCCATGGAGGCGGCGGTGCCCAGCTTGTTGAATTCCTCCGTTTCCAGGCTGCCCTTGTCCTTGTGATGGTAGGGCACCGAGTGGAAGAGGATGTCGCCGGTGATGCGGCTCACATACTGGCCGTAGACGTTGCCGAAGAGCAGTCCCCATTCCCGCTTGGGCCCCAGGCTGAAATCGCCCCGGGGGGTGGACCGGCCGGTGGAGCAGAGGAAGCTCTTCACCGGCACCGTCCAGGCGCCGGTCTCGTCCTTGCCGTAGACCACCACCACATTCTGGCTGCGGAGCACATCGATGGAGTAGGGCAGCGGGTCCCCGCGGCGGGCGGCCCAGCGCTCGTCCGGGTCGTTTTTCAGGCGGATCCGGGTGGAAGCGCCGCATTCCTCGGCGCCGTAATTGAGGGTGACCGTCAGCTCCGCCTGCCGGTCCGGCTGGTAGCGTTCAAAGCTGAACTCCAGGGGGATCTGCAGGCTGGCCCCGGGCCGGGCCAGGAAGCGCTTGGTTCTGCCCAGGGGCTTGCCGTCCAGCCACAGCCGCAGCAGACAGTCCCGACCCTCCGGGGCCCCGGTCAGGTCCGCCGCCGCCACCCACAGCTCCAGCACCACCCGGGGATGCTCCGGCGTGGCGCAGAGGCCCTGGGTCAGCTCCAGCACCGTGCCCGCCAGGCCGGCGTCCGGCTGGGCGGTCTCCGGCGCGGCAGTCTCGGCCAGGACGCCCTCTGTCTGGGGGACGGCGGACGCCTCCGTCTCAGGGGCGGCGGCCGGCAGGGTCGGCGCGGCGGTGGGCCCCTTGGAGGAGCTGACAGGCCGGGTTTCCGCCCCCGCCGCCAGGCAGCCGGTCAGCAAAAGAAATGTCAATAACAGACTGGCAATCTTTTTCATGGTTGGGATTTCCGTTTCTCTGAATTGGGAATGATATGTTATTATACAGGGAAACGGGCCTCCTTGCAAGAGGGGAAAACAAAAAAATGTCAAAAAAGTTACAAATTATGTCAACTTTCGCCTTTCCTCATCTTCCGCTCCGGAGATTGCTGCTGAGCTGGGGCCACAGGTCCAGGACGGCCCGGTCCGGGGTGCCGAAGGCGGTCTCCGTCACCCGGGCCTCCACCCGCAGGGGGGCGTCGCCGGGCTGGTTGGGGAAGTCCAGAGGAATCCAGGTGAAGAAGTCCCCCTCCGTCAGGGCAAAGCTGCCCGCCTCCCGGCCGTTCACCGAGAGGGAGACGCTTTTCGCCGCCAGGGTTGGGTTGTAGACCAGCAGGCCGTGGAGATCAAAGCGCAGCGCCTCTCCCTGGGCGGCCTCCTGCCCGCCATAGCCCAACAGCCGGTCCCGCGCAAAGAGCCGGGCCTGCCCCGCGATCTCCTCCGCCACGCTTTGCTCCGGGCTGCCCTGGCCCTCCACGAAGTTTTCCTCGTACAGCTCGTTCATGTAGTACTCATGGACAACCCCGGCCTTCAGCACGCAGCTGTCGCCCTCCATCCGGGACTCCGCCACGGTCCAGGCCGCTGCTTCCTCGGCGAACCATTCGTTCCAGACAAAGGCCCCGGCGTTGATGCCGAAGGGCTCCAGGGCTTGAAAGATACCATGCAGCTGGCTCAATCCCAGCCGGACGAAGGGGTTGTCGGCGTCATCGGGCAGCATTTGATCAATGGATCCCTGCCTCTGGTCATCGTAACCGACGCCTCCCAGCAGCCGGTCCGCAATAGAACCGTAGAGCTCCGAGTTCTCAAAAAACGCGGCGTCTTCCCCGGCGTAGGGCACAAGATCGCACAGGATCTCAAAGGACAGCGGGCCGTACCGGCTGTTGCGGAGCAATACCCAATCGGCGTACATGCCGTCCGGCGTCCGCACCGTCAGAACCCAGGCGGGACCCTCCGCCGGGCGCTCCAAAGAGGCGGCGATGCAGTCCTCCGGGCCGCAAAGCGTGCTGTAAACCGGCGTTTCCTCCATGCTTGCCCTGCCCTCGGCGTCATAGACGATGCGCCGGGCGCTGACGGTGGAGCCGGGATAGCGGGGGTAGATCACCAGCCGATCCTCCGCCCCCGCATTCCAGTTCACCGTGGGCGTGGGAACCCCCTGGTCAAAGGGCTCGTTGTAAACGGCGGCCAATACGTAGTCAGAAGCCGAGGCCAGGGGACCGGCGAAGGGATTTTCCATCCGCCGCTCCGCCGCCGGGGGCTCCTCGGGGCGCGCCGTCTCCAGCTCCGTGGGGCCTTCCGTGATCTCCGACGCTTCCGTTGCCGCCGTCGCCGGCGGCCGGTAGTCCCCCATGTTGGGCTCCAGCCGGGGTTTCAGGACCCGGTAGCCCGCAACGCCCCCGGCAGTGACGGCAACAGCCAGGAGCCCGGCGGTGACTTTGCCCCAAACGCTGTGGAAGAAGCCGCTGCCCACGGCCTTGGCGGTGAGGGCGACGGTTTCGCCCCCCAGGGGCGCGGTCTTGGCCAGCAGGGCCTCCGCCGCCTGCTTCCCCAGGGCTTTCGTCGGAGCCTGCCGCCCCAGCAGGGCCGTCAGGAAGGCCATGGGGGCCAGGCCGTAGAGCTTGACGCCCTGGCCCTCCAGCCGCCGCACCTGGGCTTCCACCTTTTTCCGGCCCAGGTGGAGCTGGGTTTTCACGGTGCCCTGGGTGACCCCCAGGGTCTCGGCGATCTCCTTGACACGCATGCCCTCATAGTAGTACATGCCCACGATCAGCCGCTGCTTTTGGGGCAGGCCCTCCAGTATTTCCCGCACCAGCTGGGCGGCCTCCTGCCGGTCCAGCTCCAGCTCCGGCTGCCGGTCCGGCCGGGTCTCCGGGATCTGGGGCTCCTCTCCCGCCTCCTCTGTCAGCTCTGTGAAGTTCAGAGGCCGGTCCTTTTGCAGCTCCTTCACCGTCTCGTTGACGGCAATGCGCCGCAGCCAGGGCAGAAAGGCCTCCGGCTTTTCCAGCTTTTTCAGCTGCTGCCAGGCCAGCAGATAGCTGTTCTGGTGGATGTCCCAGGCGGTGCTTTCCTCCCGGACCATGGAAAAGATGCTCCGGTAGAGTTGGGCGGCGCTGCGCTGATACAGCTCCCCGAAGGCCTCCCGATCCCCGGCCTGGGCCCGAAGCACCAGCTCCGGAGCGATTTCTGTCTTTTGTGGATTCTTCACGCTTCATTCCCCGCTTTCTTCCGCGATTTTGATTCTCTGTCTGAATTCTCTATCCCACATTGTTCTTCGGATTGCAATGGGGGCTGTGGAGCCCCCGGCGGAGGGCTGCCCTCCAGCTGGGCCAGGAGGCCTTCCATGCCCTCCCGAAGCCTGCTCTGCCGGGGCTCCAGATATCCGATGAGCCGCCGATAGAGGGCTCCAAACTCCTCCTCCATGTCCGTCACCTCCCCCCTTTGCCTTCTGTTCGTATAGATACGAAAAAGCGGGAAAAGGTTGAATGAATTTGAAAAAAACATGGACCGCAGGCCCAAATTACTGTTGCAATCACAGGCCGGGGCAGCGGCATCTACCGGCTGGTCACCGAGAACATGCGGAAGTTCCAGGAGAAGGGCCTGATCTTCGGCGCTTCCATCACCGTCACCACGGAGAACGTCCGGGAGGTCAGCTCCCCCGCCTTCCTGGACACCCTGATGGACCGGGGCTGCAAGCTGGTGATCTTTGTGGAGTTCGTCCCCGTCACCGAGGAGGCCCGGCACCTGGCCTCCGGGGAGGCCGAGCGGGAATACATGGCAAAGGCCATGGAGGCCCTGCGGCAGAAGTACAGCGAGGCGGTGCTCCTCTCCTTCCCGGGGGACGAGCTGGCTATGGGTGGCTGCATGGCGGCGGGTCGGGAGTTTTTCCACATCAACTCCCACGGCGGCGCAGAGCCCTGCCCCTTCTCCCCCTATTCCGACGTGAACATCCGGGACAGCTCTCTGCGGGAGGCCATTGCCTCCCCCCTGTTCCAGCGGCTCCAGTCCGAGGGAGTCCTCAGCGGCGAGCATGTGGGCGGCTGCGTCCTCTACGAAAGGCGGGAGCAGGTGGAAAAGCTGCTGGCGGAAACGGCGGTTTGAGGAATGCCCCCGGCCCGGGGGGGACTGTCCGCCCGGGGTCACCGGGCCAGCTCCCCCAGCACAGCGCCGCAGTCTCCGTCCAGGCAGATGGACCGGTCCCGCAGCTCCGCCGGGCACAGGGCCTCGTCGTAGTTCAGGCAGGCGTAGACCGCCTGGGGGTTCTCCGCCGTCATGGCCCAGAAGGGGTACTTGATGATCATGGGGGTATTGCCCCCCACCCCCAGCTCCAGAAACAGGAGACGCGTTCCCCCATGGGCCTCCAGGAACTCCGCGTAGCGCTTGGCCGCCGCCTGCCAGCCCGCGTCCTCCACGAAGCTGTCGTCCGCCCGGAGATTCATGGCCACCGGCCCGCCGCCCTCCGGGCAGCGGGGAATCAAGTCCGTGGGGATGCGCATGGAAATCCCGCCCTGTTCCGGCAGCCGGAACAGGCCCCCTTCATCGGCCACGAAGCCCTGGGCCGCCATGGCCTGGCGGACCCAGGCCTCATTGTCCCAGGTCCTCCGGAGCTTGCCCCCGGCGTCCTGGAACAGGCCGTAGTCCCCCTGGGTATAGAACAGCCGCCGCTTGTCAAAGCCCGCCCGCTGGAACTGGTGGTCCACGTTGGTGGTGATGACAAAGTAGTCCTTGTCCCCCACCAGCTTCAGCAGATCCCGATAGGCCGGCTTGGGGGCGTCGATGTAGCGGTTGAAATAGATGTGCCGGGCCCACCAGGCCCAACGGGTCTCCTGGTCGGGAAAGGGGTAGAAGCCCCCGGAATACATATCCCGGATGCCGAAGCGCTCCTGGAAATCAAAGAAATACCGATGGAAGCGTTCCCCGCTGTAGCTCAGGCCCGCGGCGGTGGACAGCCCCGCGCCCGCGCCCACGACAATGGCGCGGGCGCTTTCCATTTCCGCCCGCAGGCGGGAGAGCTTCTCCGCCCGGCTGCCCGGATCCTCCCACAGGCCGCCCCGGAGCCGCCGCACAAAGGAAATGCCCTTCCGCAGGCCCAGAAGCTCCTCCGCTTTTTGTTCATTGGAATAGTTGTTCATAGTAATCCCTGTCCTTATCTGTGAATACGTTGACAATCACCCGGTCCACGGCGTCCCGGTGCCCGGCGAGCCATTGCTTCACGGTGGTCACCGCGATCCGGGCCGCCCGCTCCGGCGGGAAACGGAACACCCCGGTGGAGATGCAGCAGAAGGCCACAGAGCGCAGGCCGGCCTCCCCGCACAGGTTGAGGGTGTTGGCATAGCAGTCGGCCAGCGCCTCCTCCAGGGCCGGGGTCAGGCTGCCGGTCACGATGGGCCCCACCACGTGGATCACCTTCTTCGCCGGGAGATTGTAGCCCTCCGTCAGCATGGGGACCGCCGTAGGCTGCTGGTAGTCCTCCCCATACTGCCTCCGCAGCCGCTTCATCTGCCGGCTGCATTCCGCCCGTAGCTGGATCCCGGCGAAGCTGTGGATGCAGTTGTCGATGCAGCTGTGCATGGGCACAAAGCAGCCCAGCATCTGGGCGTTGGCGGCGTTCACAATGGCGTCCACCGCCAGGCGGGTGATGTCCCCCTGCCAGATGGAGATGCTGCCCTCCGTCACCGGAATCTCCTCCAGCGTCACGACGCCCTTTTCCTCCGCCCGCTGCCGCAGATATTCATCCTGCAGCGCCAGCAGGGAGGCCTCCGCTTCCCGGGGCGGCCGGACGTTCATCAGGGAGCGGAGCAGCCGCCGCTTGCCCTCCGGATCCGGCGGAGTCCTCAGGTCACGATACTCCTCGGAGTCGGCCTTGAAGGCCTCCACCAGGGCCGTCAATCTTTGGGTCTGCTTCTGTTGCTCCTTCATGGTCCTTCCTCCCCCTCAGCGCCACACAGAGGCAGCTGTGCGGGCCTATGGTAAATCCGCCGGAAATCCGCGCGCGGAATCCCTTCCGGCTATATTCTACCCCATCTTTGTTGTAAATGCAAGGGTTACATCAAAATATTTCCGCAGAGTCGGTCAATGGCCGCCCGGTTTGCCGACGCGAAGGCAACAGGCACCGGGCAACAGGCAACAGGGTGTAGGGGCGGTCATACTTCGTGACTCTTCGAGTTTGGCCGCCCGCCCGAGGCAGAGGCCTTGCATCAACCTCCCGTCTGTAGGGGCGAGCAGTGCTCGCCCGCCCGAGGCGGAGGCCTTGCATCAACCTCCCGTCTGTAGGGGCGAGCAGTGCTCGCCCGGTTTGCCGCAGGCAAACGATCGCCCCCAGGGCGATCCAGCCACGTCGGGTCATACGGGGCCTTTAGATCATAGAGAATACATAAGAGATAATAGATAATCGTATCGGAGTTTTTCAAATTGCATTTGAAAAACTCAATCATTTTGCATGTTGCCCTTTGCATTTTGCATTCTCGAAACGTGGTGCTGTCCGGGAGAACCTGAGCCGGAACGGAGCGCCGGTCGCGAAACGCATCTACGGCGCCACGCGCGGCTGGAATTCGGGCCATAACTCCGACATCTGGGCGATGGCCACAC
>JAFWOX010000036.1 GCA_017545325.1 Oscillospiraceae bacterium
CTCACCGGCGCCAAGCACATGTGCGACCGGGGCGCCTGCGGCTCCTGCACCGTGATCATGGACGGACGGCCCGTGCTCTCCTGCCAGATGCTGGCCGCCGAGTGCGAGGGCGCCAGCATCCAGACCGTGGAGGGCATCGCCGCGGATCCCAAGTGGAAGCCCCTCATCGACGCCTACTGCAAATGGGACGCCATGCAGTGCGGCTACTGCACCCCCGGCTTCCTGGTCACCGCCAAGGCCCTGCTGGACCGGAACCCCCACCCCACGGAGGCGGAGATCAAAACCGCCCTTTCCGGAAATATCTGCATCTGCGGCACCTATCCCCGCCATTCCCAGGCCATTCTGGAGGCGGCGGAGATCATTGCCGCCCAGGAGAAAGGAGCCCAATAAATGGCAGACGTAGTCGGCGTCAACGGCCAGCGGGAAAATTTCCGGGTCGTCGGCAAGCCCAATAAGCCGGGCATCCTCTCTTATGCCCTGGCCTCCGGCGTTGCGAAGTTCGGCATCGACTATACCGCGCCGGATATGCTCCATGCGAAATTCCTCCGCAGCCCCTACGCCCACGCCCGGGTGAAGTCCATCAATACGGACAAGGCCCGCGCCGTTCCCGGGGTGGTGGATATCGTCCTGTGGGACGATCCGGACCTCATGGGTCTGGGGGGCATGCCCTTCGGCCCCAAGGTCTCCTATCTGGGCAACGTGGCCCATCAGGAGAACCAGGAGGTGGGCGCCATCGTGGTGGCGGAGACGGAAGAGGCCGCCGAGGACGGCGTCCGCGCCCTGGAGGTGGACTGGGAGGTCCTGCCCTTCATCGTGGACCTGCGCAAGGGCCTGGATCCCAGCTTCCCCCCCATCCGCACCAAGGAGGACGAGGGCGGCGGAGACATGTTCGCCCCCCGGGGCGGCAACAATCCCCCCAAGCAGGGGAACCTGAGCTTCGTGAACAAGATCGAGGGGGATATCGAGGACGGCTTCGCCAAGGCGGACTTCATCATCGAGTACGATACGAACCTCCCCATCTTCGCCTCCCACATCCCCAATCCGCCCTCCTCCATCGCCTGGTGGTTTGACGATCCCTACCATGGACCGGAGAAGAGCCTGCATATCGAGGGCGCGGTGCAGCGGCGGGACAACATCGCCCGGATGTACAACGTGCCCAACGAGAAATGCGTGCAGGAAGGCCTGTTCCAGGGCGGAAAATACTGCGACTGGGGCATGCGCATGAGTCAGGAGATCACCCCGCTGCTGGCCAAACGGACCGGAAGGCCCGTGCGCTGTGCCAACACCCGGGAGGAGACCTTCGACTTCCTCATGAACCAGCGCCTGTGCCATATCCGCCTGGGGGTCACCAACGAGGGCCTCATCACCGCCGTGGACGATCAGTCCGTTGCGGATAACGGCCGCCCCGGCTCCTCCGCCTTCGGCGTGGCCCAGGACCAGGGCTACGGCCCCTACTACACCCTGAAATGCCAGAACATCAGCCAGCGGTACACGGTGGTGGACACCAACACCGGCAAGATGTACACCAGCGGGCAGCACTGCCCCTTCAACTGGGATACCCTCTCCATGGGCATCGCCATCATCGCGGAGAAGCTGGGGAAGGATCCCATCGATATCGCCCAGCTGAACCTCCACGGCCCCACCTCCCAGAGCGATACGGACAAGGTCCCCTCCTTTGAGGCCTGTATCGAAGAGGGAAAGAAGTACGCGGGCTGGAACTGGCATCCCGCCGGAGCGAAGCGTCTGCCGGACGGGCGGCTCCATGGGGCCAGCTTCCGGTACCAGATCTGCCCGCGCCACGCCTTCTCCGGCTACAACTGCAAGCTGGAGCTGCGCAACGGCGTCGTCCATATGCCCACCCAGGGCCCCTGCACCGGCATCTACGCCGTGGAGGCCAACGCCATGGTGGTGGCGGAGGAGCTGGGCCTTGAATACGAGGACATCGCGGTGGATTTCGACTGGCGGGAGACCTTCACCCCCGTGGGCGGCGGATCTGACGGCACCACCGCCTCCTCCTGGGCCATGAAGGAATGCGCCAACATCCTGAAGCAGAAGATCCTGGAGTCCGCCGCGGCCCAGGCGGCCAAGCCCCCCATGCCCAGCTTCTTCGGCGGTCCGCCGAAGGAGAACCCCCTGAAGGGGCATACCGCCGACGAGCTGGAGCTGGAAGGCAGCAAGGTAGTCCTGAAGGCCGACCCCAGCGTGGGCATCCCCCTGAAGGACGCCACCAGCGAGAACCTCTTCGCCACCTATTCCGGCCGTCCCCCTGCAGCCCTCTGGAGCCTGGGCATGGGCCGCATGCTGGATACCATGAACTGCGCCTTCTGCGAGGTGGCGGTGGACGAGGATACCGGCGAGGTGGAGATCCTGAAGTTCGACGTGGTGGCCGACCCGGGCAAGATCATGCGCCTCACCTCCCTGGAGAGCCAGATCGACCAGGTCATGTTCTTCTCCCAGGGCTGCCAGCTCCTGGAGGAATATGTGTACGATCAGCATACCGGCGTCCGCCTGAACGCCAATATGATCGACTACAAGAAGCCCACCACCCTGGACGTCCCCCCCGTGAACCGGAAGTTCCTGGAGACCCGGGCGGGCAACGCGGCCTACGGCGCCAGCGGCATCAGCCACAGCCTGTGCAACACCCATCTGGTGATCATCGCCATTCAGAACGCCATCGGCAAATGGGTGGATCCCCCCGCAACGCCGGACAAGATCCTGAAAGCCCTGGGCAAGGCATAAGAGAGGAGACAGTACATGAGACCGTTCAATCATATCAACGCCAAGACCCTGGATGAGGCCGTGGCCGTCCTGCGGAAGGGAGACGCCAACGTCATCGCCGGCGGCGTGGACCTGCTGGGCACCCTGAAGGACAACATCACCCCCGCCTACCCCAAGACCGTGGTGAACATCAAATCCATCCCCGGTCTGGATTATATTAAGGAAGAGGACGGCACCCTGAAGATCGGCGCCGCCACCCGCATGGCGGATATCGGCCGCAGCGAGCTGGTGCGGCAGAAGGCCGCCGCCCTGGCGGAGACCGCCAGCGTGGCCGGCACCCCCAACATCCGGGAGATGGCCACCATCGGCGGCAATATCGCCCAGCTTCCCCGGTGCTGGTACTTCCGCAAGCTGGAAAACCGCTTCTACTGCGACCGGAAGGGCGGCAACGTCTGCTACGCCATCCAGGGGGACAACCGCTACCATTCCATCTTCGGCGGTCTGAAGCCCCATGCCAGCCCCTGCACCCGGGAATGCCCCGCGGGCACGGATATCCCCGCCTATATGGCCCGGATCCGCGCCAATGACTGGGACGGCGCCGCGGAGATCCTCATGAAGGCCAATCCCCTGCCCATGATCACCTCCCGCATCTGCCCCCATCCCTGCCAGGACGCCTGCAACCAGTGCGAGTACGGCGACTGCGTGAACATCCACTGCGTGGAGCGCAGCGTGGGCGACTACATTCTGGAGCATGCCGACAGGTTCTACGCCGCCCCCAAGGTGGAGACCGGCAAGAAGGTCGCCATCATCGGCGCCGGCCCGGGCGGCCTCACCGCGGCCTACTACCTGCGGAAGGCGGGCCACAGCGTCACCGTTTTCGAGCGCCAGCCCAAGGCGGGCGGCGTCATGCGCTACGGCGTGCCCCATTACCGTCTGCCCAAGGACGTGGTGGATAAGGTGGTGGACGCCATCGCCGGCATGGGCGTGGAGATCAAATGCGGCGTCACCGTGGGCAAGGATATCACCGTGGACCAGATCGACGAGCAGTATGACGGCGTCTTCTTCGGCACCGGCGCCTGGAAGCAGCCCCTCCTGGGCATCGGCGGCGAGGAACTGGCCCTCTTCGGCCTGAACTTCCTCACTGAAGTGAACACCTACCTGCAGAAGGCCATCGGCCAGAACGTGCTGGTGTGCGGCGGCGGCAACGTGGCCATGGACGTGGCCCTCACCGCCAAGCGCCTGGGGGCGAAGAACGTCACCCTCATCTGCCTGGAGAAGCGGGAGGAGATGCCCGCCACCGACGAGGAGATCCAGCGGGCCGAGGAAGAGGGCGTGGTCATCCACAACAGCTGGGGCCTGGGCAGCGTGGTCACGGACGAGAGCGGCAAGGTCAAGGGCCTGGACAGCATGCGCTGCACCTCCGTCCGGAACGCCAGCGGCCGCTTCGATCCCCAGTACGACCAGAACGACCGCACCTTCTACGAGTCCGACTATATCATCCTGGCCACCGGCCAGGCCGTGGATATCGGCTTCCTGGGGGATAAGTTCACCGCCCAGCTGAAGAGCGCCCGGGGCCTCATCGACGTGGACCTCTCCACCTTCAAGACCAGCCGGAAGGGCATGTACGCCGCGGGCGACGTGGCCACCGGCCCCAACATCGCCATCCGGGCCATCAACGGCGGCCGGGTCGCCGCCCAGAACATGTCCCGGGAGCTGGGTGTCCTGATCCCCGGCCCCGCCCTGAACAAGGACTATGTGCATGCGGATCCCGCAGGCATCGCGGTGCACGAGAAGAATGCCCAGCCGGAGCGGCCTCTCGCCGAGCGCACCCTGCTGGACGAGGACGCCTTCTCCTACAGCCCCGAGGCCCTGGCCTCCGAGGCGGCCCGGTGCATGAACTGCGCCTGCTACGCCGTGAACCCCAGCGACGCCGCTCCCGTGCTCCTGGCCCTGGACGCCCGGATCGTCACCACCAAGCGGATGCTCACCGCCGAGGAGTTCTTCGAGGTCCATGTGCTCTCCAACACCGCTCTGGATCCGGACGAGATCATCACGGAGATCCAGATCCCCGCCGCCAAGGAGGGGGAGAAGAGCACCTATAAGCGCTTCGCCTTCCGGAAGAGCATCGATTTCCCGGTGGTGAACCTGGCCATCCGCCGCTCTGCCGACGGGGAGACCCGCATTGCCCTGAACGCCGTGGCCCCCGTGCCCATCCGCTGCCGGAAGGCCGAGGCCTACATCAGCGGCAGGGAGATCACGGAGGAGACCGCCGCCGCCGCGGGCGAAGCCGCCCTGGAGGGGGCCGAGCCCTTTGAGGCCAACCGGTACAAGATCCAGATCGCCAAGACCCTGGTGAAGCGGACTTTGCTGGAGATTGCAAAATAAGATTTATTTGCATGATCATGGGGCTGACGCTGTGCGTCAGCCCCATGGTTTATTGCGCCGCGTGGGGGATGAGTTCACGGGAGTTGCGTTTTCCGTAGGCCCGGAGGGCATTGATGAAGCGGATGCCATCGCCGTCATCCGTCCGCCAGCGCACGCTCTCAGCGCTGTGGGGGGCAAACACCAGGTAATCGTCCTCTGCATTCAGATAGGAATCCCAATGGGTGAGCCCAGGAACGATATCCAGGAACAGGATGCGTTCCGGCTTGCCATAGGGCGGAATCGGCCTTCGCTGCCAGTCCGCGTCCGCCAGCACGAAAATATACCAATAGCTGTACGCGCCCAGCCCTGTCCCTTTGGGCGTCAGGTTTCCATAAAAGTCCGCCATCAGCCGGAGCTTTACCAGCATTGCCCAGCGGGTCCCGTCCGGCCGCTCGGCGCAGTACAGGTCAAAATTCGTTCCCTCCGGATAGGGGATCATCTCCCACGACACTACCTTCCCTGTGCAAACGGCGTCACAGGCCTCCGCCAGGGCCCGGGTGTCGGGATCCAGCTTTCTCCCGCAGCCGGGAAGGAGCAGGGCCAGGATAAGGAACAGGGCGAGGATCGTACGGTAGGCCTTCATGACACTGCCTCCTTTGTGCCTTGTTTCCCGCGCGGCGGAGAAGAGGGCTTTGGCGGGGGGTATTACGCGCCTGCGGGCATACTTTCAATGCGGAGAGCACCTCCGGCGGGTCCCTTTCTTTGCCGCCAAAGAAAGGGACAAAAGAAACCGCTTAAGGGGACCTATTCCGAGGCGGTCCCCTTAAGGATCCCTCCCCGACGGCCAAAGGGGGAACCTGCGGGTCCCCCCTTTGGATTCCCTCTCCGAGGGGACGAGGACGGGGTTGCGAATTGCCGAAAGACGGTATTCCGTGTATAATGCGGCGAGGGGGGTGAACATATGGCAGCCATACCCAGTGATGCGGAGCGGGCGGTGTGCGCCGCCATCTGCCGGTCCGGCGGTCTCCGGGCAAAGGAGATCGCAAAGCTGCTGGACGTGAGCACAGAAACGGTGGACAAGGTTCTCTACCGCTCTCCCCTTCTCAAAGAACTTTGCTGGCAGGACGGAGACTACCGCTGGCACGGCCTGGTGCCCCAGACCCGGCCCCATGCCGGGCTCCGGGAGTTTGCGGGCTGGTACGGCTTCGCGGGGGATTTTCTGGCCCTCTCCCCGGAGGAATGGCTCGCCCAGCTCAAAGAGGGCTGTGACCGGGTGGGCCGGAGCCTGAACGACAACCGGGGGCTTCTCCATTCCTTCCGGGACTGCCGGGAGACCCTGGTCTCCCTCTTCGGTGACCTGGCGGAGATGGCCGGGGAGGCCTGTCTGGGCTGGGAGCTGGCCTTCGAGCTGCGGCTGAAACGATCCCGGAGAGTCCGCCTCTACGCGGACGTGCTGGTGATTACGGAAAACCGGGTCTTCTCCCTGGAATTCAAAATGAAGGACAAGATCGACCCGGAGGAGGTGCGGCAGGCGGCGAAGTACGCCCCCTGGCTGGAGGTGCTCTTCGGGCCGGAATATGAGATCATCCCCGTGCTGGTGCTCACCGCCGCCAGGGAGCTGTATACCTTCTCACCCATCGGGGAAAGGGAAGCGGTGCTCCCGGTGTGCTCCGGGGACATGCTCTTCAACGCCTTCGACGAATACCTGGGCTTCCTCCGCTAGAACGTTATCCACAGCTGATAGTCTTCGCTTCCGTCGTAAACCGCATTTTTCTCCGTCTCCCGGGGGTGCTGCTTTCCGTACTCCCGCAGAGCGTCCAGGAGCCGCAGGCCCACCGCGTCCGTGGGCTCCCGGCGCAGGCCCGCCGTACCCCGGGGGACGTAGAAGGGATAGTATTCCATATATCCATTTTGCCAATAGGCGCTTTTCTCCGTCCGGTTCAGAAACAGCAGCAGCCTCGACCCCTCCCCGGGCCAATTATCCCCGTTCTCCATCAGGACGTGGATATATTGGTGATCCTGACCGTTCAGGTCCTGGCCCCGCTCCGTGAGGTTCCCCAGGTAGTCCGCCCGGATGAGGCAGGTCATGAGATAGTCCCAATTCCCCGGCGCGACCTCATGCACCTCCCCCTTTTTGACCGTCACCAGGCACACGGCGTCGCATTTCTCGACCAGAGCCTGGGTCCCGGAGTCCAGGGTTTTTCTCCCGCATCCGGGGAGGATCAGGAGCAGCAGGGCAAGAACAAAGCAGATCCTTTTCACGTATTCCTCCCGTCTTATTCCAAGCCCAGCCATTCCTGGGGATGCTTGTTTCCGTAGGCCTGCAGGGCCTCCCGGAGCCGGATGCCCGCGGTGTCCGAAGGTCCGCCCCACCGCAGGGCGTTTTCCCCGGCGGGGACGAAGGTGACGCCGTCCTCGGACAGCTTCAGGAACAGGGTCAGCTCCGTGTTTCCGCCCGGCCGCGAACGCTCCCGATACTCCGGCACGAACGCCCGGTATTCCTCCTCCGTGAGCAGGACCTCCGGCCGCCAGTAGAGGATTGTGCCGATCTCATTGATCACTGTCAGGCTGCCCAGATAATCCTCCTTCACCCGGCAGGTGAGGAGGTAGGCCCATCCCTCTTCTTCCGGAGCGGGGATCCGCCGGATATCCCGCACCGAAGCCAGACATACCGCGTCGCTGGCCTCGATCAGGGCCAGGGTCTCCGGGTCCAGCTTCCTCCCGCACCCCGGGAGGAGCAGGACGATCAGGAGCAATATCCAGAAAGGACGCTTGAAGCACATCATAAGATCCTCTTTCTCAATAGGGAAGATGCGGACCGGTACCGACATCCAAAGCCAGATTCCCCCACTCCACCAGCCGGGAGGGGAAACCCAGGTCCTCACCCGGATGGGCCCTTCCCCAGGTCCGCAGCAGTTCCTCCCGCTCCAGACTGGCCTTGTCCCGCCCGTCCGGCTGCAGGCCTGCCTCCCCGTGGGGGACGAGGATGGGATAGCTGCCGTATTCCCGGTCGGAAAGGTCCAGGAACAGCAGAAGCGCGGAGGGGTCTTTCAGGAAGGCCTCATACCAGACCATATCCACCATGACGGTAATATATCGGCTGTCATACCGGTTCAGATCCGTTCCCTCTTCGCTCAGATTGCCCCGGTAATCCGCCATGAGGAGGCAGAACAGGAGCCGTTTGCCGGGGATCTGGGCGTTAGGCCGGTAACCATCGTCCAACAGAGGGGAAGCCCGGCAGACGATCTGACTCGCCTCCGCCAGGGCCGCCGTCTCCGCGTCCAGGGTCTTTTGCCCGCAGCCCGGAAGAAGGAACAGAAGGAGCAGGATGAAAAGAAATCGCCTGATGCGCACGATGCTCCACCTCCCTTGTCAATGATGCTCAGTCGAATTTGATCACGGTCTCCGTCCACAGCCCCTCCGGGTACTGGAAGGTCCAGCTTTCCGCCTCCCGGGGATGCTTCTTCCCATAGGCCCGGAGGGCCTCCAGGTACCGGAGTCCCGCCCTGTCCCGGGTCTCCCGGCGGATGCTCGCTTCCCCGCTGTGGGGCACGAACAGGGGTTTTCCATCTTTGTAATCTTCCTCATACACGTCCAGGAACAGGATCAGCCGCAGGGTATACTTGCCGGATTCCTCCTCCCAGGCTTTGAATACCCGGATATACCAGTCGTGGTCCACCGCCACATAGACGGTCACCCGATCGTCCCGATGGGCATCCTGCCCCAGGGTGGAAATGCTGCCCAGATAGTCCTCCCGCACCGTGAGGGCCATCACCGTCTTCTGGTCGTAAGAGGTGCTGCCTCCTGTCGCTTCCGCCAGGCATACCGCATCGGAGGCTTCGATCAATTCCCTTGTCTCCGAGTCCGGGGTCTTAGCGGCGCAGCCATGGAGGAAGAACATCAGCAGGAATCCCAGGGCAAAAAGGTACCATGTCCACATCATTCTCACGGGAATTCCCCCTTTCTTCCCCCTCACCCTACAATTTAACGTCGCGTCAATGTCAAGAGGTTTTTGAAAATTTTCTGCCAAAAGCAAAAAAAAGCGCCTCCCGGATGGGGGAGGCGCAGTTTTCTCACCTGCTCAGCTCAACAGCTGCCGAAGTTTCGCCATGGGGCCCTCCGGGTCCGGCGGGGGACCGAAGGGACGCTCGTCCTGATCCGAGAAGGCCAGGCACTGGTTGATGGTCATGCCCTTGATGGAATCGTCCAGCCTGACTTCCCGCAGCCAGGGCACGGCGGCATAGACGATCTCCGCAGCCTTGGGGTCCGCCAGCACCTCCGCCATGGGGGTATTGCCGCTGAAGCCCCTTGGCCCGGTCTGACCGTGCATGGGGGGCAGGCTGAAAGCGGGATAATGGTCCTCATGCTTCCGGGGCATGAACTTTCTGGGATCATGGTCCGGCCCCTCAGCCGGCGGGTTGGTCTCCCAGGGCATCCGGGACCTGGGCGGGAAGCGGAACAGATCCCGCAGCCAAGCCAGGCAGTCCGGCAGCCAGGTATCGAAGCCCTGCTTCCGGAAGCCGGTGTCCGTTGTGCCGACAAGCTCATTGGCCAGGATGCCACGTTCCCCGGGAGTGTAGCAGTGGAGCTCAAAGGGTACGTCGTGGCTGGAGCAGGCCAGGGCCATGTTCAGGGCCTGGTTGCAGCACACCAGATGGTCTTCATAAGAGGAGATCAGGAAGGTGGGGGGCGTGTCCCCGTCCACCTCCAGGTCGCAGCGGAAGACCTTGGTCTTCAGAACTCCGTCCTCCAGCACCGGCAGCTCGGAGCCGATGCAGGGGTAGATCAGCACCATGGCGTCCGGCCTGGCCTCCCTGCCGCAGTTCTCCACCGCCGCCTGCACCTCGGGCTTTTTCCAGAAGGTCCCGGAGGCCGCCGCCACGAAGGCCCCGGCGGAAAAGCCGATGACGGACACCGCATCGGGCCGCAGGTTCCACTCCCCGGCATGCTGCCGGATCATCCGGATGGCCTTGGCGGCGCAAACCATCGTGGCGGGATACAGGGCGCCCAGGCCCAGGGGATACTCCAGCACAAAGGTCTGAAACCCCTTGGCATAAAAGGCCATGGCCGCGGATTCGTTCTCCTGGGGGGTATGCATATTGAATCCGCCCCCGGGACACACCAGCATCGCCGGCAGAGGGCTGGGGTTCATCATCCCGCCCTCCCGGATGAAGCAGCGCAGGCGGGCGGTGCCCGAATCGTTCAGCGGAAGGGTAAAGTCTTTCATGGGAAACCACCTTTCCTTTTTCTGCAAGGGTAGCACAGCCGGACAGCCCCGTCAAGGAACGGGCGCGAACCCCCTTTTGTTGCGGGAGTTCCTTGACCCGGGCGGGGAGATGTGCTATCCTTTCATCAGGACGATAAATCAACAAAAGGAGGATGACTCATGTACGAGAAGAAGCTGATCGTGTATTTTTCCAAATCCGGCAACACCAAGAAGCTGGCGGATATGATCCAGGCTGCCGTGGGCGGAGACGCAGTGGATATCGACGCCCCCAAGCCCGATTTTTCCGCCTATGACCTGATCTTCCTGGGCACCCCCAACTACAGCGCCACCGTAGCGGGCCCCATGGCGGACTACATCAAGAGCATCGACCTCACGGGCAAGACCGTCGCCCCCTTCTGCACCCACGGCATGGGCGGCCTCCAGAACGTGGGGGAGGATATGACCAAGCTCTGCACCGCCGCCGGCGCGGCGAAGGTCTTCCCCACCATTCCCGTGAAGGGCGTGGACGTGGACCAGGCGGGAGAGAAGCTGGAAGCCTGGCTGAAGGAAATCGGTCTGAAATAAGCAACCCGGATCCGACATTGATTAAGTAAAGGAGAATATGCTGATGTACGAGAAACTGGTATTCGAATTCCCCCAGGAGTATAACGAGATCACCGCCCCGGGCGACGATCCCGGTTTTGTAGTCAAGCCCCAGGCTTATTTCCGCGGCGCCTCCCAGATCCCCGGAAGCGAATTCAACAGCAGCTTCCAGATCTTTGTGAAGCCCTTCTTCCTGGACCGGGTCCAGCACCGTCATCCCAAGGACGAATACCTGATCTTCCTGGGCGCTTCCTTCCCCAATGTCTTCGATTTTGACGCGGATATCGAGTTCACCCTGGGCAAGAAGGGGGAGGATGAGGAGCTGTACCACATCAACAAGCCCACCATCATCCGGGTCCCCGCGGGCGTGTACCACTGCCCCCTGCACTTCAAGCGGGTGGATAAGCCCGTCCTCTTCCTGGCAGCCTGCATGATGCCCATGTTCGGCGGCATCTACGACATGCCCGACGGCTCCACCCGGGAGATGTATTACAACGGCCCCATCCAGTGCAAATACGACGCCAACAAGAAGTGCGACTCCTGCGGCAAATGCCTCCAGGAGGATTGGAAGAAATAAGCTCTTTCCATCGGACAAGCATGGCGCTGTCTCCGCGGAGACAGCGCCATTTTCAAGGAGGGAGTATCATGCAGCATCTGGAGAACAACTATGAAAAGATGGCGGGGAAGGCCAAGGCCCTTTTCCTCACCTATGACCAGGAGGAGATCATCCGCCGGAACGGACTGGAGGCGGACGAAAGCTGGCTCTATGCCCGGCTCCTGGACCTGGACCTTCGCCTGGGCCGCCGGGACGCCGCCCTGGAGCAGCGGGAGGGAGAAAGCTGGATCCCCTGCCCCGGTATCAACGAGCCCATGGTGCTCCTGGACATCCTCTGCGACTCCAAGCCCGGCCGCCATGCCCTGGGCTCCTGGCGGAACACCCTGGATTTCGGCATGCGCGTACACCGGAGCCTGATGGAAAACGGCCATGCGTCGGCCCTGGAAAAGCGCATCGACGCCCGGCCGGAGCTGCTTCGGACCCGGGCTCTGGCCATGGGGGGTACGGAGCTGGGGGAATACGGCGGGGCGGACTACGCCTTTATCCTCCCCTTCTTCCAGGATCTGAACCTCCTGGCCCAGTTCTGGCACGGGGACGAGGAATTCTCCCCCCGGCTGACTCTCCTGTGGGACGCGGGAGCGGGGGACTATCTGCGGTACGAGACCATGTATTACGCCCTGGACCTGACCAGGCAGAGACTGGGGGTGGAGGGATGACGGATTACAGCCTTTTGGGAAAACAGCTGACGGCGCTGGCCGAGGATGAACCGGATTTCGTGCCGGTGCTGGCCAACGCCGCCGCGCTCCTTTGGGACTCCATGGACCGGCTGAACTGGGCGGGGTTCTACCTGATGGATCAGGGCAGCCTGCTCCTGGGGCCCTTCCAGGGGAAGGTCGCCTGCGTGCGCATCCCCCTGGGCAAGGGGGTCTGCGGCACCGCGGTGCAGGAAAACCGGAGCCTCCGGGTGCCGGACGTCCACGCCTTTCCCGGGCATATCGCCTGCGACTCCGCCTCCAATTCCGAGCTGGTGATCCCCATTCGCAGCGGCGGAAGGATCGTGGGGGTCCTGGATCTGGACAGCCCGGAACTTGACCGGTTCACGAAAGAGGATCAGGCGGGGCTGGAGGGCTTCGCCGCGGTATTGGGGGAAGCGGTGGATTTTTCCCGGCTGCGGGGATAAAGAATTCTGCGCCTGCGGGGCCGCCTCGCCAGCAGGGAGCCCCTGCCGGGGGCGTGACTTTCCCATTGCGGGGAAAGTCACCAAAGGCGCACCAAAGGAAACCTATTCCGAGGCGGTTTCCTTTGGAATCCTTCCCCGACGGCCAAGGGAGGAACCCTGCGGGGTTCC
>JAFWOX010000037.1 GCA_017545325.1 Oscillospiraceae bacterium
GCTTCACTCAAATTCATTTCCGTTTGCGGTACTCTTCCGTACCGCGCCCACTTGGTGCGTTCGCTTGGCTTCTGCATTGTTTAATTTACAAGGTACATCGTCGTCGCTGACCTCATGGGCTTCGCTTCCGCGGTTTCCGCAGGGGCCGCGAAAGCTCGCTTTCATTCGGTCGCTCCTTCTCTTCCTCGCGAACTACGGTTCGCTCGGAGAAAGGGCCCGCCCAGCGGCGAGCTTGACTAATATACCATCGACGGTTTCCGTTGTCAAGCCCTATTTTTCCACATTTTCAACTTTTTTGTGCATATCTTCGCCAGCAGGAGCAGGGGCATCCCCAGGAAGGCGATCGCCAGGTTCACCGTCGGCACGACCCGATTCGACAAGCGGGCCAACGCCTCTCCATCCGGGGCGATCAGAAAGCTCAGTGCCAGCATGGTCAGGCCGCACAGTAGGACATAGCGGGAACGTTTCCCGGGGAATACGCCGCTCAGGGCTTCCGCCGCCGACGCCAAAGCCAGCGTGATACAGGCATAATCCGTCATCAGCCACACGGTCACCACCAGGGGTTCGATGCGCTGGATCACATGAAAAACGCTCAGATTCTTGACCATGACGAAAAAGGGATAAGGCTGCCCCGCGGACAGCTCCGGCCCCAGGACGCCCAAGGTAGAGACCAAGAGCAGCGCCGCGCTGAGCACCGCCGCAAGCATCCCCTTCAGACCCCGGGCAAGAGCCCGTTTGTCTTCCCGCACATAGCCCCGGAGGAAGGTGAAATACACCCAGGGACTCATCACATCCGCCGCGGGGAGGACAGACAGGACAAGTCTCCCCGGCTCCCGCAGCCGCAGGGGCCAGAGATAGGAGAGCTTCACGCTGGGCAGGGCCAGGAGATAGATGAGCAGCAAGGTCCCGGCAAACAGGAGCAGGATCACCGTGCAGCAGCGAAAGGCATAGCGGAGCCGGCCGGCGGCCGCCAGGATGCACAGCGCCAGAACGGGAGGAATAAAGAAAGCGGGACCTGCAGAGGGATAGACCGCAGAGATGAGCCGCTCCGCCCCGCTGCGCAGCAAAAAAGCGCCGTAGAATACGATCCACAGGGCGAGAAGCAGGGTCAGGGCTTTTCCCGGGAAATTCCCCAGGCTGCGCTGCAGAGCCTCGCCCAGGCCAATGCTCCCGCCCTCGAAGCGCAGCAGGAAATGCATGGCCGTCCCCAGTCCCGCCAGGGGGAGCAGGGCCAGGAGCGGAGCGATCCAGCCGGAGGAGCCGGCGATTCCCGCAGCGGCTCCCGGAAGCAGCCGGGAAACAGGGGAAAACAGGGCCAGGAAAACAGCGGCCAAATACTGGCGCAGGGTGACGATATCCTCTTTCATGGTTTTCCTCCGGCGTTCAGCCCATATCCCGGGTCCGGAGGAGCCGACAGACCGCCTCCGCTTCCAGGGGCAGCTCCGGGAACCTTTCCGCCCAGGGCACCCGCATCCCATCGAAGGCCAGGGGATGACTTGCGCGCACCTGCTGACCGACGCCGCAGAAATCCGCACCCAAGGTCCGGGAACGCTCCAGCACCCGGCAAATACGCTCCAGCTCCAGTTCCTCAGCTCCTTCAGCCAGCCTCATCAGGCTCTCCCGGTCGAGGTCGTCCGCCGGGGAGCAATGCTCATCCAGGCTGCAGTCCAATTCCACCCGGACCCGAAGGGAGGCCAGCTCACCCTTCCGATACTCAGGCTGGTACCGGACCCGGCTGCGGATCAGCCGAAGGGCTGCCCATGCCCCCGTTCCATCCGGCACCTCCAGGATATCCTCTCCCCCCAGACCCATGAGAAGATTTGCTCCCCTGGCCAGGTCGGGATCCAAATACCCCGCCAGCCTGCCCTCCTTCAAAATGGCATACCCTTCGGCGGCCAGGGTGATCGGGTCCTCCCCGGAAAGGATGCCCTCCTGCCGCACCAGGGAGACGGCCGCCGCCAGGCAGCAATCCCGCTCCGCAAGCATTTCCGCCGTTTCCCCACAGGTGAACACATGGCTCTCGCTCATGAGCTGCACATCCTTCTCCAGAGAGGTGAGCAGGTCCACCGCCCCGTCTCCCGACTTGCCTGCGTTGGATATGGCATCCTGGGCTGTGCCGCCCCGCACCACATAAAGGAACGTGTTCAGGCGCATTTCCGCGCTGCGCTCCATATGCTCCAGGTATTTGCCCACGCCCTGCTCCGCCGCCGCCTCGCCCAGAAGCAGGTGGGCCGTATGGCCGAAGAAGATATACTTCCGGGAGGTATAGTCCTGCAGCTGACGCATTGCCCGGCTGATGCTCGCCGAGGCGCTCCGCAGCACGACCGGTTCCTCCGGCCCGCCGGTGGAGGCGGTCACGGTGATCTCTCCCCTCTTCTCATCCATCCCCAGGGCCTGGATAAGCTCCATCTGGTCGATCTCCCGGTAATCGCTGTAGACCCAGCGGCCGCCGCACCCGGTCAGCAGGATCAGGGCCAGCGCCGGAGCCAAAAGGCGCCATATCCTCATTTCTGTCTCCTTTTGTCTGCAGGCTTCAGCCAGGGCAGGCGGTACTTTATCCGGGGCAGCGGCTGCCGCAGCACGACCCCAAGCACCTCCCGAAAGCTCCCGTCGCAGAAGGGGGAAAGATAAGCCGTGCCGAAGGGCTCCAGCGTACAGAGGTAGTAAAGGAGCAGGAGAACGCCCGTCACCATGCCAAAAAGCCCCAGCCCCACGGAGAGGATCACCATGGCGAAGCGGCAAAGGCGCAGCGCGGCGGCCATATCCTGGTTGGGCATGGTGTAGCCCGTGATCCCGGCGATAGCCACCACGATCACCACCACCGGGGAGATGACCTTCGCCTCCACGGCGCTCTGGCCGACGATCAGGGCGCCGATGATGCTCACGGACTGGCCGATGGTGGCGGGCAGACGCAGGCCTGCCTCCTGGAGCAGCTCAAAGGCCACCAGCATCCCCAGCGTCTCCCCCGCCGTGGAAAAAGGCACATCCTGCTTGGACTGGATGATGGAGAGCAGGAGCCTCGTGGGCACCATCTCCTGATGATACATGGTCACCGCCACATACAGGGCCGGCAGGAGCACGGAGAGGAAAAGGGCCAGGTACCGCAGGAGGGTCAGCACCGAGGCCACGGCGAAATGGGCGGCGGTATCCTCCGGCACGCGCAGCGTCTCCGCCAGGGTGGCGGGAAAGAGAAAGCCGAGGGGCAAGCCATCCACCAGCAGTCCCGCCCGGCCCTGGAGCAGCTCCATGGCGAAGCGGTCCGGCCGCTCCGTTGCCAGCATTTGGGGAAAGGGAGAGCTTTTTTCCAGAAGGTATTCCTCCAGGTCCCCCGAGTTCATCAGGCCGTCCAGATCCAGCCGCTCCAGACGGCTCTGGATCTCCTCCCCCAGCAAGGGGTCGGTGAGGCTTTCGATATACAGGATGCCCACCCTGGTCCGGCTGCGCCGTCCCACCGTCAGCTCACGGAGCTTCAGTTCGGGACATCTGAGCCTGCGGCGAAGCAGGGCGGTATTCTGGCGATAGATCTCCGTAAAGGCCTCCTTTGCCCCCTTGACGGTCTTCTCCGTCTCCGGCTGCTCCACCCCCCGGCCCAGGGAGGCCTTGGTCTCGAAGGTCAGGGCAAGGCCGGAGAACACCAAGGCGCAGCAGCCCTCCACCAGGTCCTCCGCCGTCTCCTCCAGGCTCCGGCGGATACGGAAGGAATAGAACCAGGCCAAGGCCTCCCGAGCCAGAGCCGCCGCCTTCTCCGGTTCCGCTGCCGCGCCGAAGCGCTCCTCCTCCGTCAGGGGTCGGATCACCGCCTCCCCCACCGCATCCCCGTTCACCAGACCATCCAGATAACACAGGGTCCCGGTGAGCCGCCCCTCCGCGCCCCCCAACCGCAGATCCAGGGCGCGAAAGTCACCGCAGTCCCGAAACAGCGACCGCAGCGCCCCAGGCTCCGGCACGCCCGGATACTGCGGCTTTACCGGGGGATGCCAGCCCCGGGCCTCCCGCCTTTTTCCTCGAATGAATCTCATCATGGCGCTAGTATGCCCGGCTTTTTCCGCCCTAACCGGGCGCGCAAATGATATGGTACAAATGATAGGTGACAAATAAAAGAGGAAATTCAACTCGAACATGGTAAGATGTAGTTGCTACACAACAACTGCCATGAAAGGGCTGAATTTCCATGACCAGTTTAGCATCGAGGGCGCATTTTCGTCAA
>JAFWOX010000038.1 GCA_017545325.1 Oscillospiraceae bacterium
GAAGAGCATCGTCGGCGCGCCGGACTCGAAGACGCCGGCGTCCTTTTCCCCGGAGGTCTCCTCCGGATAGAAGAGGAAGGCGGGACCGCCGTCCTCCAGGTCGCCCTTCATGAAGGCTCCGAGGCGGCCGGGGACGAGCTTGTCGCCCATGTCCAGCACGGCCTCGCAGAAGGCCTGCTCCGTCTCCCCGATGCCGGGGAAGGCGGCGCTGAGCTCCGCGGCCGAGGCCCGGATGGAGTAATGCCAGGGCTCTTTGTTCATGGGCCCCGTCCAGGTGCGCCAGGTCGTTTTCTCCCAGGCCAGGAAGGTGACCAGCTCCCGCCCGTCCTCGCTGCGGATGACCGCCTCGCCCCAATTCTCCGGGCGCAGGGGCAGGCTCCAGTTCCCGGTGAGGAGGGCGGAATAAGCGTGGGCGAAGATCTCCACCATCTGCCTACGGGTGACGGGACCGTCCGGCTCAAAGGCTCCGTCCGCCCCCTGGGGCAGGAGCTCCAGGTCCATGCAGTAGGCCGCGGCGTCGTAATACCAGGCGTCCTCCGGCACGTCCGCCCACCGGGGCGTCGCCGGCAGCTCCGTGACCGTGACGGTCTGCCGGAGGGTCTCCACGTCCAGCTCCGCGTGATAGACGCCCCGGGCGTAATCCAGGGCCGGGGCCTGGGTCGTTTCGTCAAAGTGGCTGAGGTCCCTGTCCAGGGTGATCGTATATCGGAGGAAGCGTCCGTCGTCGGAGAAAGCAGGCTCCTCCATGGGATAGTCCTGGTACCAGACCGACACCGCCGGGCTGAAGTGCTCCGCGCCGCCCTCGGGATACACGAGATAATACACCATCGTCGCGTGCATGGCGCTGAAATCCGTCACCACCAGGCTGGCCAGGGGGCCCTCCAGCTCCAGGGCCAGGGACCGGTGGGAGCCGAGCAGGCCCGTGATCGTCTCCTCCCGATCAAAACGGGGAACAGCGTTTCCCCGGAGGCGGCTCACCGGCATGAGCTCATACAGCCGCAGGGCACAGACCGCGCACTGCTCCACCGTGAAGCTGCCCCGGGGGGCGAACTGCCCGTCTCCCATGCCCCGGAGCACGTCGTGTCCCCGGAGGGCGTGGACCGCCTCCAGGGCCCAGTCGGCGATCTCCCCCTCGTCAGCGAAGGGCTCCGCCTCCGCCGCGGGCTCCGCTTCTCCCCCCACCGCCAGATAGGCGCGGTAGAGGAGCGTGGCCGCCTCCTGCCGGGTGATGGGCGCTTCGGGATCGAAGATCCCGCCGCCCCGGCCCTCCACCAGGCCCAGGGCGTACGCCAGGGCGACCTCGTCGCTTCGGTCGTCCGTAAATGGCAGGCGCAGGGAGACGCCGTTCTCCGCCTTCTCCGCCAGCAGGTTCCGCACAAGACCCTGGAAGGTCCCGGCGTCGCAGCGGCTCATGACGGCGGCGTAGCACAGGGCGAAGCGGACGAACTGCGCCCGGGTGATGGGCTGCCGCCAGTCCGTCACCGGCACGGACATTCCGCCCTCCGACACCGTCAGAGGAGAGGCGGGCAGCAGTCCGTAGCCCTCCGCCCGGCCTACCTCCTCTTTCGACCAGGAGGACAGGGCGGGCGTCTCCCCTCCCCCGGCATCCCCCGCCGCCAGGGCGGGAAGGGCCAGGGAAAGGAGCAGGCTCAGCAGCAGACAAAGGGCGATCCGTTTCTTCATTTTCAGGCCTCACATGATCGAGTTTCAGCGGCTTCTTCCGAATGAGATACACCGTTCGTATTATATCCGCGCTTCCGGTGAAAAGCAACCGCGGGAAAGGGATTCCTCAGTATTTCACGAACGTGGTGACCAGCTTATGCCCGATCTTGTAGACCGGACCCTCGAAC
>JAFWOX010000039.1 GCA_017545325.1 Oscillospiraceae bacterium
GCAGAGCTTAAGCGTAAGAAAAAAGAGGGTATCCCTGTGGATGTACTCAGAGGGAAGAATATAGCCCTTATTTTCGAAAAGACCAGCACCCGTACACGCTGCTCCTTTGAGGTGGCTGCGCATGATCTGGGGATGCAGGTGACCTATCTGGATCCCTCCGGCAGCCAGATCGGCAAAAAGGAATCTATCGCGGATACGGCCCGGGTGCTGGGCCGGATGTTTGACGGCATTGAATACCGGGGCTACGGCCAGGAGATCGTCGAGGATCTGGCCCGTTATTCCGGCATCCCGGTCTGGAACGGTCTGACCAATGAGTTTCATCCCACCCAGATCCTGGCGGATTTCCTGACCATCCGGGAGCATTTCGGCTCTCTGCGGGGAAGGAAGCTGGTTTATCTGGGGGATGCGCGGTACAACATGGGCAATTCCCTGATGGTGGGCTGCGCGAAGATGGGCATGCGTTTCGTCGCCTGCGCGCCGGCCAAATACCATCCTGACCCCGCCCTGCGGGAGGAATGTATGAAAATCGCCCGGGAGACCGGGGCGGAGCTCTCCTTCATCGAAGATCCCCGGGAGGCTGTCCGCGGCGCGGATGTCCTGTATACGGATGTCTGGGTATCCATGGGTGAGCCCGATTCCGTCTGGGCAGAGCGCATCCATGATCTGACGCCCTACCGGGTCACCCGGGAGCTGATGGAGCTGGCGGGGCCCCAGTGCCGCTTCATGCACTGTCTGCCAGCCTTCCATGACCTGAATACCACGATCGGCCGCCAGATTCACGAAAAATTCGGCATCGACTGCATGGAGGTGACCGACGAGGTCTTTGAAGGTCCCGGCTCCATTGTCTTTGACGAGGCGGAAAACCGCATGCACACGATCAAGGCCGTGATGGCAGCCACGCTGTGAGCCCATTCCCGCCGCCGTTTTTCCACCCCCGGATTTTCAGAGAGGGATCGCTGAAATATGACATCCGCTGTGATTGATAAAAAGCAGTTTAACCGGGAGCTTTATCACCTGGCCATGCCCATCTCCCTGCAGAGCCTGATGCTGGCCCTGGTGGCCGCCGGCGATGCGCTGATGCTGGGCCGGATCGCCCAGGAGGAGATGACGGCCGTTTCCCTGGCCACCCAGGTGCAGTTCGTCCAGAACATGTTCCTGGCCGCCGCCACCGGGGCCGGTGCCATTCTCGGCGCCCAGTACTGGGGCAAAAAGGACCGGGCCACCCTGCGGAAGTTGTTTAACCTGATGCTCCGCTATACCGGCGCCATTTCCCTGATCTTCTTTCTGGGGTGCGAGCTGATTCCGGAAGCGCTGATGCAGATTTTCACCTCCGATCCCGTGCTGATCGGCATCGGCTCCGGATATCTTCGGCTCGCCGGATGGTCCTATCTGCTGACGGGCATCTCCCAGTGTTATCTGACCACCCTGAAGGTCACGGACCATGTCCGCCCGTGCGCCATCATCAGCTCCGGCGCAGTGGTCTCGAATATCCTCCTGAACGCGGTCTTCATCTTCGGGCTGCTGGGCATCCCGGCCATGAACGCCCGGGGTGCGGCCCTGGCTACCCTTCTGTCCCGGATTCTGGAGCTGGGCGCCTGTCTGATTTATTCCGCACGGCCCTCCTGTGTCCGGCCGGATGCGAACATCATGATTCCCGTTCCGAAGGAGCTCCGGAAGGATTTCGCCCGCCAGTGCTTCCCGCTGATGGGCGGATCGCTGTGCTGGGGCGTCGGCTTCACCTCCTATACGGCCATCATCGGCCATATGGGCTCCGATGC
>JAFWOX010000040.1 GCA_017545325.1 Oscillospiraceae bacterium
GGAGGACACTTTCATGCAGCTGCCTTCGGAAGCCAGGATATCCTCCAGTACCGACGGTTCAAAAACCAGATCCCCGTGCATCAGCAGGATCTCCTGCCCCCTCAGATGTTCCCGGGCGCAGTAAATCGAATAGATATAGTTAGTCTCCGCGTAACGGGGATTCCGGACAAAAGTCAGTTCCAGCCCGGTCCGCAGGGACCGGCAGTAGTCCATCAGCACCCGGTCATAATACCCGGTAGTGATGACCGTCTCTTCAATGCCCGCTTCCTCCAGCAGCCGAAGCTGGCGGGACAGGATCGTCTCCCGCGGAGAAATCTCCGTCATGCATTTGGGCTGCTCGCTGGTGAGCGCCCCCATCCGGTGTCCGAGGCCTGAATTCAGGATCAGCGCTTTCATGCTCTTTTCTCTCCGCAATTCTCCGTTTTTTCTTCCCGGACCGCTCTCAAGCCAGAGGGCCCAGGTCCACCAGATAGCACCCCGCCCGGCCGGAGCTGTCCGCCGCGCGGCCGATCTTCTCCGGCTCGACGGCCTCCGCCCGGAGAATCCGCTCCGGATGGCTTTCCTGCAGCGCTTCATAAGCCTGCAGATCCTCCTCCGTCAGGATGAACCGAACTTCCGTCCGCCGGGGGGCACAGACCGGGGTAAGATCCGGCTCGCCGCCCAGGGCCACCTGCAGCACCGCCCGGACAAAGTCCACTCCGGTGGAGCAGCGCACCAGATCGCTGCCAATCAGGTCTCCGCCCATGCGACCGCCGATTTCGATCAGGCGGATCCTCCCTGCGTCATCAATCCGGATCTCCGAATGGGAGGCGCCGTTCCGGATCTCCAGGGTGTCCAGCGCGTGCTCCACCACTGCCCGGACCCGGGCCAGGGTGGCTTCGTCCACCGGCGCTGGCTCCAGATGGCCGGTTTCGATGAAATGCGGCGCACCGGTCGTGTATTTCAGCGTCATGGCCAGGAAATGGTGCTCTCCTCGGAAGGAGATGTATTCCACGCTGAATTCCTTTCCCTCGGCGAACTCCTCCACCAGAGCCTTCTTCTCCAGGCTCTGGTCCAGGGCGGCCCGCACCGCCTCCGCCAGGTCCTCCCGCCGCTCCACCTTCCGGATGCCCCGGCTGCCGCTGCGGTCCGTGGGCTTGACGATCACCGGCCAGGAAAGCTCCAGGGCGCTGAGATCCGTCTCCCCGTCCACCTGCAGGCTGCGGGGACTCGGATCCCCGCCCGCCTCAAAGGCCCGGCGCATGGCGTGCTTGTTGGTGCACCGCAGGGTGCTTTCCAGGCTGTTTCCGGGCAGGCCCAGGGCGGCAGCCACATAATTCACGGCAATCACCGCCAGGTCCGAGGCGATGCTGCAGATGCCGCAGATACCGATCTCCCGGCAGGCTTCCAGAATCCGGTCCTTCTCGATGATGCTGATGGGATGGAAGACGTCCGCCGCCGTCTCGCCCACATCCCCGGCGGCCCAGGCGAACACATGGGTCCGGTATCCCATCTCCTTCGCCCGCAGGATCAGCGGCAGCTGCAGATAACTGGCGCCGATGATGGCCAGGTTCTTTTCCATTTCCAGCCCTTCTTTCCCGGAAAAATCGTCATTTCACCGGATAAAGGATACCATAGTCCCCCGGAGTTTTCAATGTTGAAGCTTCCCTCCCGGCCGCCCCCGTGAGCAGGAAATAGATCTGCTCCGGCTCCCGGCTCCGTTGAAAACCGCCCGGGTTTGTGATAAAGTGGCGGAAGGGCCCGCGGAAGCCGCGGGCCGCCGGAGGTGCGCATGAAAC
>JAFWOX010000041.1 GCA_017545325.1 Oscillospiraceae bacterium
TTGACGAAAATGCGCCCTCGATGCTAAACTGGTCATGGAAATTCAGCCCTTTCATGGCAGTTGTTGTGTAGCAACTACATCTTACCATGTTCGAGTTGAATTTCCTCTTTTATTTGTCACCTATCATTTGTACCATATCACTAAAGTATTGCAATTATATGAATTCCCGGTGAATGAAGCCTCCCGGTCTTCGGGAAAGGAATGAGATTTTTTCCAAATTGGTATTGACCTCTGGCGAGCTTTGCTATAAAATTATGAAACTAAGAGTATATGAAGGAGGATTGCGCCATGCCTTATGATCTGGAAACCGGTCCCGACAATGTCGTGAATATAAAGGTGATCGGCGTCGGCGGCGCCGGCAACAATGTGGTCAACCACATGGTGGAGGCCGGTACCACCGGCGTAGAATTCATCGCGGTCAATACGGACAAGCAGGTGCTTGCCATCTCCAAGGCGGATCAGAAGGTCCAGATCGGAGAAAAGCTGACTCATGGGCAGGGCGCGGGTTCCGATCCGGAGGTAGGCAAGAAGTCTGCTGAGGAAAGCCGCAATAACCTGGCCAAGATGTTCGAAGATGCGGATATGGCCTTTATCACCGCCGGAATGGGCGGCGGTACGGGTACCGGCGCGGCCCCCGTGGTGGCGGATCTGGCCAAGGAATCCGGTATCCTCACCGTAGGCGTGGTCACCCGGCCCTTCGCCTTTGAGGGCAAACGTAAGGCCGCCCAGGCGGACGCCGGCATTCAGGAGCTCCTGGGCAAGGTGGATTCCCTCTTGGTCATCCCCAACGAGCGACTGAAGTACGTATCCGAGCAGAAGATCACCATGTTCAATGCCTTCCGTGTGGCGGACGAGGTCCTGCATCAAGCCGTCACCAGCATTTCCGATCTGATCAAGAACACCGGCTTCATCAACCTGGACTTTGCCGATGTGACCACCATCATGAAGGACGCCGGCTATGCCCATATGGGCGTGGGTCACGCCAGCGGGAAGAACAAGGCGGAGGAGGCGGCGAAAATGGCCGTCACCAGTCCCCTGATGGAAACCAGCATCGATGGGGCGAAGGGCGTCCTGGTGAGCATTATCGGCTCCATGGACATGGCGCTGGAGGAAGTGGAAAAGGCCGCCGGCCTGGTCCAGGAGGCAGCACATCCCGACGCCAACATCATCTTCGGCGCCGCCTTCGACGAGACCATGGAGGATGAGATCCGGGTGATCATTATCGCCACCTGCTTTGAGGACGGCCCCCAGGCCGGAGCGAAGAAGGAGGAGGAGAAGGCTCCCGCCGCCCCGGAGAAGACGGCTCCCGTTTCCGATGAAGATAAGGATTTTGGGGATATCCTGCGGATCTTCCGCTGAGTAAAGCGTAAAAAATCATTCTGCGGGCGGCCATCAGGCCGCCCGCCGCTGCAAATGGGAGGTATTCCCTTGGCAACTGCACAGACCCTGGTCTTTTCCGAATCGCTGATCACCGCGCTGAGCTTTTTGTTTTCCTTCTGCCTGCTGGCTCCGGCGCTCTATTACGTCTGGTTCGTCTATCGGCGCAAGCTGGACCATACCGGCCTGTTGGGCGGCCTGGCCGCCTTTTTCCTCTTCGGCTATCTGACCACAGGAATGCTCCTGGGGCTTCTTGCGCCTGCGGATCGAAAGGAGGAGATGAGCCCCTGGACCTATGCTCTGCTTCGGGGAGCGATCACCGCGCTGGTGGAAGTGGGCGGCTGCTGGCTCAGCTTGCAGTTCCTCCGCCGGGGCAGAACGGAGGCGCGGCGCACTGTGCGCGTTCCCATCGGCTTCGGCCTGGGTTACCGGCTCTTTGACCTTCTTTATCTCGGCGCCTTCAATGCCCTCTTCCGCCTGCTGAATGCCCTGAGCGTGAACCGGGATGGGCTGGAAACCATACTGGAAGGGGTAGAGGCGGAGGCTGCTCCTGCGCTGGAGGCTCAGCTGCGGCTGCTGGCGGAAACCGCTCCGCGGATGTATTGGCTCAGCGCCGCAGACTATCTCTGCCTGCTTGTCCTCTCCGTATGCGCGGCCCGTCTCCTGTGGTACAGTATGGAGGGGGGACTGAAGTCTCCGGAGATCCGTTTTCTGCCCCTGGTATTTGCCGTACGTCTGGTGGGGGAGGGTCTTCTGGCGCTGTACCAGAGCGGCGGCGGCAGCTTCCTGGCCTGTGCCGGCGCCTACTATGTCCTTACGGCGGCCCTGGCCTGCTTCACCTGGTACCAGTCCAGTCAGCGGGACAGCAAAGAGCTGCTGCACGATGAACACCTGAAGAGCCGGATAAGACCAAAACGATGACAAGAGAATATCAATAAAGGAGTGTATGGTTATGCTGGAAAGCAAGTGTTTTGTGGATCCCCTGAGCGCTCCCTTTTCCCGCCGCGGAAGCGATATGGCCTTTGCCAACGCCAACAACGGGGATAGTCAGTACGGGAAAAACACCCTGTATCTCATGACCTGCCGGGGCGGGGTCAACGCCGCCGCCTTCGGCTCCCAGAACGGATGCCGTCAGGTGGCCCTGGAGCTGATGGCGGGGGGCCAGAAGCTGCCCACCGTGATTTCCACCACCGAGACGGAGGTGATTCTGGAGAGCCAAAAGGGCAGTGTCCGTTTCTGCATCGGGGAGCGGAAGCTGATCCTGGGGGAGGGCAAGGATGGGCTCAGCCTGCGCCTCACGCCCCAGCGCGGCGCCTTCGGCGCCGGCGCTCTGGAGCTGGGGGACGGGACCTGGCGCTTTCCCTTCGGGGACAATACCGGGCTCCTGGTGCCCTTTAAGGGGACCGTTTCCCTGCTGCCCGGAGGCGCTCTGCTCCTGAACCCGGATGGGAAGGGCGATATCTCCTTCGCCATCGAGGAATTCAGCATCGACCCCAAGGCCAGGCCCATGAAGGACTATCCCAAGTATGCCGCCGCGGTCAGGGCGGTGCAGAGGGAATTCGACGCCTTCTGCAAGGCGGTGTGCCCCAGCCTTCCGGCGGAGTTCGAGCCCATGCGCCGTCAGGCCCTGTGGAACACCTGGAGCCTCATGCAGGATCCGGATGGAGAGAATGCCTACAAGCATCCCATGGTGAACATGATGCGCATCATCTTTGAGAGCGCCTTCGGCTGGCAGCAGGCTATGCAGGCCATTTTCCTCAGCCGGGATCCGAAGCTGGCCTGGAACATCCTCCGCTCCAGCTTCGACGAGCAGGATGCCAACGGCCGGATCAAGGACTCCATCTCCTTCCGCAGCACCACCGGCATGGGCATGAAGCCGCCCTTCCAGGGGGTGGCGCTGGAATGGCTCATGGATCACTGCGACTTGAGCAAGATCAGCAAGGCGGAGAAGAAGGACCTGTACGACCATATGGCCCGGTGGGTGGAGTTTTTCTTCAACTTCCGGGATCTGGACCGTGACGGGGTCTGGGAGAACCAGGGACCGGTGGAGACCGGCTGGGAGGACGCCTCCTATTTCTATGTGGGCTTCCCTCTGGCCTGCCCGGATATGAACGCCTACACCGTGCGCCTGATGGATGCTCTGGCCCGCCTGGGTCGGGAGATCGGCGTTCCTGAGGAGGACTGCCTGGTGTGGACGGCCTGGGCGGATAAGCTGACCCAGCAGATCATCGATATGTTCTGGACCGGGGAACGCTGGGTCGCCCTGAATCCCCGCACGGGGCAGAAGGCGGAGTCCCTGAGCCTGCCCATGTTCGGCGCCCTGATCCTGGGGGATAGGCTGCCGAAGGAGATCCTGGATAAGACCATCGACTTCATCTGGAAAAACGGGTTCGTCACGGATTACGGCTTCGCCTCCGAGAGCGTGGACAGTCCCTATTTCCACCATGGCTTCACCGGCGGCAGCATCATCGTTCCCGCCCAGCTCATCTTCTGCCTGGCCCTTGAGGCCGCAGGCAGGCCGGATCTGGCCAGGGAGATGGGGCTGCGGTATGCCCGCACCCTGCGGGATAACGGCATGTTCCATATCCATAACGCCTTCACCGGGGAAGGGGAACGGGGCCTGGTGGCCTTCGGAGAGAAACAGCTGTTCTGGTCCTCCTGGGCTTCCTCCTGCTACATTTTCTTTGCGGAGCGATACGGGAAATAAGGCGATAAAAGAATTGAGCACCCTCGCGGCGAATACCGCGAGGGTGTCCCTTTGTCAGTCTGATTTGCCAAACCTGCTGAGGAGCCAGCGAGCCACGCTGTCCTTGTCATTCGATCCGATCACCGCCGTGGCGGCCGCCTTGAGCTCCGGAACGGCGTTTTCCACGGCATAGGCTTCGTCCGCGATGCGGAACATGTCCAGATCGTTGATTCCGTCCCCGAATACCACCAGCCGCTCGCAGCCCAGCAGCTCCTTCAGCTGGAGGATCGCATGGGATTTGGATGCGCTTTTCGGCATGATCTCCAGCCATTGCTCCCCGGAATAAATATCCCGCTGGTAAACGCAGTGGTACAGACCTGAACAGGCTTCATAGAAGGGGGCAAGCTTTTCGGGTTTGTCAATACAGGCGAGGTAGAAAACGTCCCCTGTCAGCAATTCATCCGGTCCCGAAACCGGGCGGTCTCTGCTGTCTCCCAGCCTGCTCAGGACAAAATCCTTTGTTGCGGCATTGATCGCGTCCTTTTGATAAGAGAATCTTTCTTCCCCGCCGACATAAGCATAGACGATCGGCTGAATGCTTTTCTCGATCAATTCCCGAATCAGCTTGACGATAGGATCCTTTTCAAAGAGATTTTCCCATAAGCGCTTTTTGCTGGCATTATCCAGAATGAGCGCCCCATTATACAGGATGAGGGGAAATGCCGCGGTCAATCCCTCTGTCGCTCTGTGCGCGGTGTTGTATGACCGGGCGGTGGCGTAGGAGAACAACATACCCTCCTGAACCAGGGCGTTGATGGCGGCGTTGGTAAACGGGGAGGTCCTTTGATCGGACCGGAGCAGCGTTCCGTCCAGGTCGGAGACATACAGCGTCTTCATTACGCTCTATTCGGCCTCCAAAGCCTTCTTCAGCGCTTCCAGCTGCCTGTCCACCTGCTCCGGTGCGGTGCCCCCCAGGGAGGAACGGCGCAGGACGCAGGCGTCCAGATCCAGGGCCTCGTACAGCCCCCGGTCAAATACCGGGCTGGCCTCCAGATAAGCCTCCAGGGGAAGCTCCTCCAGGGTGACGCCCTCTCTGACGCAGCGGGCCACCAGCTGTCCCACTAGCTTGTAGGCGGTGCGGAAGGGGACGCCCTTCTTCTCCACCAGCCAGTCCGCCAGATCCGTGGCATTGATGAAGCCCATGGCGGCGGCGCGGCGCATATTCTCTCTGTTTGCCTTCATGCTATCCAGCATAGGGGCCAGAACGCCCAGGCAGGCGTCCGCCGTATCGAAGGCGTCGAAGATGGCCTCCTTGTCCTCCTGCATATCCTTGTTGTAGGCCAGAGGGATGCCCTTCATCACCGTGAGCAGGCCCACCAGGTCTCCGTAGACCCGTCCGGTCTTGCCCCGGATCAGCTCAGCCATATCCGGGTTTTTCTTCTGGGGCATGATGGAGGAGCCGGTAGTCCAGGCGTCGGAGAGCTCGATGAATTTGAATTCCCAGCTGGACCAGAGGATCAGCTCCTCCGAGAGCCGGGAGAGATGGGTCATGAGGATGGCGAGGGAGGAGGCCAGTTCCAGGACGAAATCCCGGTCCGAAACCGCATCCAGGCTGTTCAGGCTGACGCCGGTAAAGCCCAGGTCCCGGGCGGTCCTCTCCCGGTCGATGGGATGACTGGTACCCGCCAGGGCGCCGGCTCCCAGGGGGTTCTGGCTGTCCATCCGGGCGGCGGCGTCCTTCAGCCGACCCAGGTCCCGCAGCAGCATCCAGGCATAGGCCAGGAGCTGATGGCCGAAGGTGATGGGCTGGGCCCGCTGCAGATGGGTATAGCCGGGCATGACGGCGCCCCGGTTGGCCTCCGCCTGCCCCATGAGGGCGGAGATCACGGCGCGGATCTTCTCCCGGGTATCCGAGACCCGGCTGCGGAGATACAGGCGGGTATCCACCGCCACCTGGTCGTTCCGGCTGCGGGCGGTATGGAGCATCCGCCCCGCGTCGCCCTTCCGTTTGGTGAGCTCCGCTTCCACAAAGCTGTGGATATCCTCCGCCTCCGGATCGATGGTCAGCGCGCCGGAATCCAGCTCATTCAGGATCTCTTCCAGACCGGCCAGGATCTCCTCCGCCGCCTGGGCGGGGATGATGCCTTGGGCGCCCAGCATGGCGGCATGGGCCATGCTGCCCCGGATATCCTGCCGGTACATGCGGCTGTCCACCCGGATGGAGGCGTTGAAGTCGTCCGCCGCCGCGTCTGTGGGGCTGCCGGCCCGGCCCTCCCAGAGCCGTGCCATCAGGCCTTTTTCCCGTCCACCACGGCCTGGATCCGGGTGGGCAGACCGTAGAGCCGGATGAAGCCGTCCGCATCGGACTGCCGATAATCCGATTCGCCGAAGGTGGCGATCTCCTCAGAATACAGGGTGTTGGGGCTCCACACCCCGGCATTGATGATGCTGCCCTTGTAGAGCTTCAGCTTCACCTTACCGGTGACCCGCTCCTGGGTCTTGGCGACAAAGGCGGCCAGCGCCTCCCGCAGGGGGCTGAACCACTGGCCGTTATACACCAGCTCGCCGTAGGTGATGCTCAGCTCCTGCTTCTTGTGCAGGGTGAGCTTATCCAGGCACAGGGTCTCCAGCACCTCATGGGCCTTGTAGAGGATGGTGCCGCCGGGCGTTTCGTATACGCCCCGGCTCTTCATACCCACCAGCCGGTTCTCCACCAGATCCAGCAGGCCGATGCCATGCTTGCCGCCCAGCTTATTCAGGGCGGCGATGAGCTCCACGGGGCCGATCTCCTCCCCGTTGAGCTTCACGGGAACGCCCTTCACGAACTCCAGCTCGATATACTCCGGCGCATCCGGCGCCTGGAGGGGAGAGCAGCTCATCTCCAGGAAGCCGTCCTTCTCATACTGGGGCTCGTTGCCGGGCTCCTCCAGATCCAGGCCCTCGTGGCTCAGGTGCCAGAGGTTCTTATCCTTGGAATAATTGGTCTCCCGGTTGATCCGCAGAGGGACGTTGTGGGCCTCTGCATAGTCGATCTCCTCATCCCGGGATTTGATATCCCACATCCGCCAGGGGGCGATGATGGGCATATCCGGAGCGAAATGCATGATGCCCAGCTCGAAGCGTACCTGGTCGTTGCCCTTGCCGGTGCAGCCGTGGGCGATGGCGTCGGCGCCCTCCGCCTTGGCGATCTCCACCAGCCGCTTGGCAATCAGGGGCCTGGCCAGGCTGGTGCCCAGAAGGTACCCTTCGTACTTGGCGTCGGCCTGCATGGCGGGGAAGATGAAGTCCTCCACCAACTCCTGCTTCAGGTCCTCGATATACAGCTTGCTGGCCCCGGTCTTCAGGGCCTTGGCCTCCAGCCCCTCCAGCTCGTCATCCTGCCCCACGTCAGCGGCCACGGCAATGACGGAGCAGCCGGGATAGGTCTCCTTCAGCCAGGGGATGATGATGCTGGTGTCCAAACCGCCGGAATAGGCGAGAACGATCTTTTTGTAAGACATGGCGTATTCCTCCAGATATGGTTTTCAGAATGATAAGGCGAGTATACATCCATAAACCCGAAGAGTCAAGGGGGAATATGAATAAATATACATAAATGATGAAAATAAATCCGCGTGGGACTTGGAAAACCCCACAAGGGGAGAGGGAAGAGATGATATGGTACAAATGATAGGTGACAAATAAAAGAGGAAATTCAACTCGAACATGGTAAGATGTAGTTGCTACACAACAACTGCCATGAAAGGGCTGAATTTCCATGACCAGTTTAGCATCGAGGGCGCATTTTCGTCAA
>JAFWOX010000042.1 GCA_017545325.1 Oscillospiraceae bacterium
AAGCTCGGCGGCGGTGGTCATGGAGCCCCGCAGCTCCTCGGCGGTGGTCATGAGGCGGCGGAGAAAATCCGTGCGCTTCCCCCGCTCCCGGAAGCAGGTGAGCTTCGGTCCCGCCTCCTCCAGGGCCAGGGCCATCATCAGGAGGCGGCCGCCCTTGTCCGGCAGGGGGTCGGCCAGGCCGCCGATCTCCAGCGCCGCCCGGTTGTACATGCGGGTAAAGCTGAGCACCTCCCCATGGAGACTGAGGGCCGGACCGCAGACGGCGGCCAGACGGCGCTCCGCCCGGTGGGACTGCTGCTCCGGCGTCAGGAGCACCAACCCGTCCCGCCCGCGCATCCCGTCCCGGATCTCCTCGCAGACGCGCCGGGTCTTGCCGCTGCCGGCGGCACCCAGGATCAGTCTGAGCACGGTCCGTCCCTCCTTTCCTCCGGACTCCGTCCGGCGTTCTCCCCATGCTTATCATACCACGTTTTGCGCCCGCGAAAAAGCAAGGGCGGCGGATTTCCCGGGAAATCCGCCGCAAAATCCCTGTTCAGCTCTCCCGGGCCAGCCAGGCGGCGCCCAGGGCGCCGGTATCGTCCGCACCCTGGCTCCAAACCAGACGCAGGCTGTCCGCGGGCCGGGGGTGCATGCACTTCTCCCGCACGGCGGCTTCCAGCGCTTCCCGGGGGAAGCCCCGCATGGCGGGCACGCCGCCTCCCACCACCAGCACCTCCGGATCCAGGAGGTTCACGCAGCCCGCCAGGAGGCAGGCGGCGGTGTCCACGAATTCCGCCAGCTCCGGGGAGCCCGCCATGGCCGGGAAAAGCTCGGCGATATGGGTCTCCGGCCACTTCTCCGCCCGCAGGGCCTGAAGGCGGCGGCCGGACACCAGGTTTTCCGCGCAGCCCACGTTGCCGCAGGTGCACTTCACCCGGCTGCCGGGGATGGGGAAATGGCCCAGCTCATTGAGGGAATTGGCCCCGCGAAGGGGCCTTGCGTCGTAAAACACGGCGCTGCCCAGCCCCGTGCCGACGTATACGCCCAGGATCAGGCCCCGCCGGGGCAGGGAGAGGCGGTGCAGGTCGCCCCCCAGGAGCATCACGGTATCGTTTTCCAGCTTCACGGGGAAGCCCGCCCGGCGGCTCAGCCCGTCGGCCAGCTCGAGCCCGTTCAGGGCCGGGATGTTGGGCACGTTGAGCACCGTGCGGCAGTCCCGGCTCAGGGTGCCGGGGATGCCGGTCCCCGCCGCCGCGACGGGCACGGCGCAGTCCTCCGCGTACTGCCGCAGCACGTCTCCGAAGCGGAAGGGATCGCCGTCGGGCATGACCTCCTCCCGCCGGTATTTCACCACGCGGCGCAGCTCTCCCTCCGGGGTCAGCAGCGCCAGACGGACGTGGGTGCCCCCCACGTCGGCGCCGACGGTGTACCCCTTCATCGGCCCCTCCTCTGCAGGGCCTGCATGGCCTTGCCGGCCCAGGCCGCCTCTTCCTCCGTGGGCTCCCGCTCCAGATCGTAGCGGGCGGCGCAGTAGGCCTCCGTCAGCTCCCGGAAGGCTTCGGTCTCCAGCTTTCCGCCCACCTCCCTGGGGGTGGCGGAGGGGATCCAGCCGGAAACGCGGCCGGATTTCAGCAGGGCCTTGTAGGCAAAGCGCAATCGCATCCGGTCGTCCGGCATATCGTCGAAGCGCTCCGGCTTCTCCCGCAGCTTTTTCAGCCAGCGGCGGGCTTTCTTCCCGCCCTCGGCCAGGGCGCTGCGCAGGTCGCCGGTGCGTTCCACGTCGTCCTCATACTCCAGGATCTCCCGGGTGCGGAAGAGACCGCGGACCCAGTCGGCAAAGCGGTGTCCGCCGCCCCGGCGTCCCTCCTTGACAAAGCCGTAGGCCAGCAGGAAGAAGAGGATGCCGCAGACCCCCAGGATGATGCCGTAGAAGACGGCGAAGGTGGGGTCCCCGTCCTCCACGATGTTGCTGAGGCCGGGCCCCTCCGTCTCCTCCGCCGTAGGGGTGGGAGAGGTGGGGCTCATCATGCCGCTGCCGCCCCCCAGCCCCGCCATGAAGCGCAGGAAGGCCGCCCCCAGGGAGACGAGCCAGCGCCCGGCGCCGGAGAGGAAGCGGTGTACGACCCCCAGGCTCCCCAGGAGCACCGCCGCGACGAGGAACACCGTGAGCAGGATCAGGTTCCGGCCCCGGATGCCCGAGGGGATGGCCATGCTCTCGCCGCCCTTGACGTTGTGGACGCCGATGTAGAGGCTGGCGGCGTTGAAGCTGTAGAGGCTCAGGCAGAAGGAGGCGAGGCCGCACCAGCACAGGGGCCGGAAAGCCGCGATCTCCCAGTCCCCCAGGAAGAAATAGAGGCTGCCTCCAAGGTAGACCAGCAGGGAGGCCACCGCCAGCCTCGGCGGGAAGGGCTCCTCCCCCCGGTGGCCCAGGAGGAACAGCACGCCTCCCATGACGGCGGCGCAGACGAGATAGGCGATATCCAGGCCGCCGTAAGCGGGCCAGGAGGGCGCCATGACGGCCAGGGCCAGGAGGACGCTCACCCCCAGGAGGGG
>JAFWOX010000043.1 GCA_017545325.1 Oscillospiraceae bacterium
GACTTCGCTTCCGCGGTTTCCGCAGGGGCCGCGAAAGCTCGCTTTCATTCGGTCGCTCCTCCTCTTCCTCGCGAACTACGGTTCGCTCGGAGAAAGGGCCCGCCCAGCGGCGAGCTTGACTAATATAACATGGACATTTTCCCCTGTCAAGCCCTTTTCCGGAATAATTTTTCCTGGTTTTTCAAGCCACAATCCCTGGGGGTCACACGCAGATTTCTCCCGAAAATATAGTGACGGGCCGGAGCATCCGCCCCGGCCCGCCGCCCGGTCAGCTCTTATTTTGAATACTCCACCAGTTCGAGCTTTTCTCCCGCAGGACCGGTGAAAAACACGTTTTTAAAGCCGTTGGGGAAAAAGTCGGGTGATGAGCCGATCGGGCCGATCTCGACGCCTTTGGAACGAAGCTCTTCCGCAAATGCTTCGATTCCCTGAACTTCCAGAGCGATATGGTCTACGGCGCCGCCCGGCGCCGCTTCCCCGGCGGCAATAAACTCCACTACCAGACCGCCGTTTTCCACAAAGGTGAGGGGCATGGGGCCGATTTTTCCGGCATAGTAGGGCCGGAAGCCAAGGTTCTGGCAATAGTAGTCCACGCACTTCTGCGGATCATTCGTCATGATGCCCACATGAGCGCAGCCGCAAAACAGATACTTGCTCATCCCATCGCAACTCCTTTCATCTTCGGCAATTTTTGCCTGATGGCAGTATACCAGAGGACCGTCTCCTATGCAAGTATGGTCTTCCCCTGGAGGGAATAACATGCTATACTGGGTCCATCCTGAATATAGGGAGGGCAAGTACATGGAACTGAAAAAAGTCTATGACGGCGCGAAGCTCACCGCTTTCCTCTCAGGCAAGCTGGACACCGAGAGCGCCCCGAAGCTGAATGCCGAGCTGGCTGCCTCCCTGGGCGGGATCACGGAGCTTGTGCTGGATATGACGGATCTGAGCTATATCTCCTCCGCCGGCCTGCGCACGCTGCTCTCCGCTCAGAAGATGATGAACCGTCAGGGACGCATGGTCCTCCGGGGAGTGCGGGAAAGCATCCGTGACGTGTTCCGCATTACCGGCTTCCTGGACCTGTTGACTCTGGAATAAGGTACAGGCGCAAAAGCTTCTCTCCGGCCGGATCGGAGAGGAGCTCTGAGCGTGTCGGCAAAGTCGACACGCTTCAACTCAGACCCGCTTCGCTGCGCTCTGAGTTGAGAAAGCCGCACTCCGCTCCCCGCACTCGCTGTGCCCGCACAGTGCGCTCCGTGAGCGGTATTTTGGCCCGGAAATGAATTCCGGGCCAAAATTTACCCTGATTCTATTCGCGCCTGCAGGCGCGAACTCTGCGAGGCCTTTTCCCTTTGTCTTCAGTCTGAAAATCTCCTCTCCGACCGGATCGGAGAGGAGATTCTCTTTATTCCGGATTGCCGGGTTTTTCGGTTTTCCCGATCTTGATCGCCGCGACCATAAGGCCGAAGAGCAGCCAGTACAGCAGCATGATCCGGGGATAGGACCAGATATAGTCCGTCAAGCCAAAGAGCACGGCGCCCAGGAGGCCGACGGCGCTGCCGGCTGCAACGGCGCGGGTCACCGGCATAAGCGCCCGATCCGCACCGGTCCGGATGCCCCGTTTGATGGGGAAGAAGGAAGCGAAGAAATAGCTTACCAGGGCGAAAATGCCGCTCTCCCCCCAGATCTGCGTAAACTGATTATGGCTGTGGACAAAATAGGCAGTGCCGGTGTAGAAGCAATTGGCGTCCACTGCCTTGCGGAGGGTGGTGGAGCCCAAGCCTACGCCCAGGATCAGGTTGCGTTTGATCAGGCGGGCAATGGCCATATAGATCGGCGCGCGGCTGTTGATAGAGGAATCTCCGGAGAAGATGGTGAGAAAGCGTGCCAGGACGGATTGGGGCAGGAGGGGGATGCAGAGCAGGCCCAGGGCTGCAAGCCAGGGCGCGGCCTTGGGGCGCACGATGAGGACGAAGGCAAAAACGCTCACTACCCAGGCCACCCAGGCCCCCCGGGTATAGGTCATGACCAGGCAGACAGAGCAGAGGACAAAGGCCAGGCCGAAAACCAGACGCTGCCAGAGCCTCGGACTGTAGCAGAACAGCGCCAGCATCACCGGGGCGAACAACACCGGGATATTGGCAAACGAATTGGGATTATCAAAGAAGGAATACACCCGGCCGGGCATTTTGGCGTTTGCCATCAGATCCGTATAATGGGCGTTGGGTTCAATGCCATCCATTTTCTGCCATATTCCGTAGCCGCAGCATACCAGCAGGCCCAGCGCAACGAACAGGAAAATGCGCAGCAGCTTCTCCGGCGTATCCGCCGCGGCGGCGCACAGGAGCACCTCCAGGGCGCAGCTCAGGGCGAAGATGAGGAACCGGCTGCTCTCTCCCGGGTTCACGGACCAGTAGGCCGAGCCGAAGGTAACGATGGCGAAGGCCAGAGGCCAGAAGCCGATCTCCCGCAGGCTGAAGCGCCGCTGATGAGACAGGAGGGTCAGGAGCAGGACTGCGATCAGCAGATATAAGGAATAGGAATTGTTCCAGCTCTCATAGGGCACGGACAGGAGCACCAGGCAGGTAAAGCCCATGAGGATCGGCGTCCAGCGGGAGGCAAAATTCTGAAACACCGTGCCCACCATGCTTCCATGCAGGATCCGGTCCGGCAGGCCCAGGATCAGCTCCAGCAGATTGCCGAACACGCTGGCATCCAGCATTTCATCCAGCCGGCTCTCCCACTTCACGACGGACTTCAGCAGGCTGCGGTCATACTGCCGCCCCAGCCAACGCCAGATCGCCCCCAGCCAGGCGGCCAGCATAGAGCGGGAGACGGAGGCATCCGCCCGCCGCAGGGAAACGCCCAGGAAATGATACAGGGCGCTTTGACGGACCAGCTCCATGGATTCAGCTCCTTTCCTTCTCGCCCCAGTGCCGGTTCTTCAGCTTATACAGCAGCACCAGAGGCGTCAGCAGATGCAGACGCAGCAGGAAGGCCACGATGGTCTTGCGCCGGTTCATGTCCCGCGGCGCATAGTGATCCAGAGCATCCCGGAACTCCGGTACGGCGCACAGCGCCTTCAGATTCCGCTTATGCTCCGCCAGGGTAGACGCCGGGGTCCCGGGGGCAAACTCATTCCCCACGGCGATGAGAAGGCCGGCCCAGGCGCAGTTGCGGACCCAGTCCGGTCCCGGATCCAGGCGGAACCGCCCCACCAGCTCCTGCTTCTTCTCCAGGGAGGTCAGGAAGGTCTCCACGCAGGAAGCCATATACCGGCGGGTGGCGGAATCCGGATTCTGATAATAATAATAGAGTCCCTCGTTGACCACGCAGAGGGTGGTAGAATCGCTGAAAAACTCGACCAGGAACAGCTCATCCTCCAGATATGCCCCGGAGAAGCGAAGGGCCCTGCGGCGGATCGCCGCAAGAGAATACAGATATCGGACGGAAAAGCCGTTGAACGCTCTGCTGCTGAGCCGGTCATTCAGCAGCGGAAGGACCAGGCGCCGGAGCACCTCATCCCCCCCATACACGCCGCTGTCCATCGGCGCGGCGCCGAAGTCCTGCCTCCCATCCGGCCATACGAGCCAATATCCGCAGGCGGCGGAGCTGGCGCCGCTTTCCCGCATGGCGTTGGTCAGCTTTTCATAGGTACGGAGATCGATCCAATCGTCCGCATCCAGGAAAGCCACATAGCTGCCCTGGGCCTGGCTGAGTCCGAGGTTCCGGGCAGCGCTGACGCCGCTGTTGGCCTGGGTGAACACGCGCACGCGGCCATCCTCCTCCGAAAACTGACGAAGGAGGGACGGAGTGGAATCGCTGGAGCCGTCGTCCACAATGATCAGCTCCAGATCCACAAAGGTCTGATCCAGCACCGAGCGGACACACCGCTCCAGGGTAGCTTCACTGTTATATGCGGGAACGATCACACTGAGAAATGGCATGGGGTCCTCCTTCTGATCCGGTCCAGCCCGACCCCGGGGCCCAGGAACCGATACAGTATCTTTCCTGATCTTGCATAAACCGATTTACTATATCACAGAAAAAGCTGGGTTTCAATCCAAAGACGGCAAAAAACCGGGAATCCTTCCCAAACAGAAAAAAGCGGCAGAACAGGCATTCTGTTCTGCCGGTATCCGCGAGCTCTGTATCCGTTTCCGGGAAGGCGGCATAGTCTGGTTCAGCGGTCAAAGCTCCGGGCGAAGGAGACCCCGTCCCGGTGCATACCGATCTCCAGCTTTGTCCGGTCTCCCCGCATAACCGACTGAGTGAGCTCGAAGACCTCCCCGTTTTCGCAGCGGGTGATGCGCTGATGGCTGAAGCCCGCGCTCCCCGACTTCGTCTCCAGCAGGGCGGCCTCGCTGGCCTCCAGCCTGACCGCCTCATAGGTATCCACGGCGCTCACCGGGACAATACCCCGCTCAAACAGAAGGGAATAAACGGAATGGGTTTTCAGCAGCTCCGGAGTCAGGTTGGGATAGACATAGGTGGGATAGTAGGAGGTCTCCAGCATCAGCGGCACACCCTCCACCCGGCGGATCCGGGTGAACCGGTACACCGGAATATCCGCAGACTGAAGCTCCAGCATCCTGCGCAGGTCCTCTGTAGGCCGGATCACGGTGAAATCCACCAGCGTGGAGCTGGGGTGCAGCCCCATGGAAACGGCTTCAGAGGTAAAGGAATAGATATTCTCGCTGCGGCGATGGAGCTTGGGCTCCGCGATAAAGGTGCCCTTGCCCTGATGCCGGATCACCAGTCCTTCCTCTTCCAGCTCGCCGATGGCCTGGCGCACAGTGCTTCGGCTGATGCCGAAGCTGCGGCAGAACTCCGCCTCCGAGGGAAGCATGTCCCCCGGCTTGATCAGCCCGGAGGAAATGCACCGCTTGATGAGGGTCTCCAGTTGGAAATACAGGGGAATATTGTTGTCCTGTGACAGATTCGCAGAAAGGATCGGATTCTCTTCCATTCCGCCCTCCATTCTCCGGCCGCTGCCGAGCGCCAGATACGTCAGCCTGATAAAATATTATAAAGCATACCGGCGGGTTTTGCAAATCCTTCCTTTGCGGATTTTCGGTCTTTTCGCATACGGTATACTTTTGAAAAAAACCGGGCAGGATAGTTGACAGACTTCCCCTGTTTTGGTATAAATTTCAGTGAAGTTGTATGATACATTTCGGATGTTTGGAGAGGATGAGGAGAATGAAACGCAAAATCGGCATCAACGGCTTTGGGCGGATCGGTCGTCTGGCCCTGCGTCTGGCGGAGCATCGGGATGATCTGGAGGTCGCGGTGATCAACGACCCCTTTATCACCCCGGAGTATATGGCCTATCTGCTGCAGTATGACAGCGTACACGGCCGCTTCGACGGCACGGCGGAATCCACGAAGGACGCCCGCCTGCTGGTGAACGGGCACCCGATCCTCTGCCGCAACTACACCGCCCCCGGAGACATCCCCTGGGCGGAGATGGGCGTGGACTACGTGCTGGAGTGCACCGGCAAATTCACCACGATGGATCGGGCAAACGCCCATCTGATCGGCGGTGCGAAGCGGGTGGTGATCTCCGCACCCTCTGCGGACGCCCCCATGTTCGTGGTGGGCGTCAACCTGGACCGGTATGACACCTCCATGCGGATCGTGTCCAACGCCTCCTGCACCACCAACTGCCTGGCCCCCCTGGCCTACGCGGTACACAAAGCCTTCGGCATCAAGGAAGGCCTCATGACCACGGTCCATGCCGCCACCGCCACCCAGCTCACGGTGGACGGGGTCTCCCGGAAGGACTGGCGTTCCGGCCGGAGCGTATTCGGCAACATCATCCCCGCCTCCACCGGCGCAGCCAAGGCCGTGGGCAAGGTAATCCCGGATCTTTCCGGTAAGCTCACCGGCATCGCCGTGCGGGTACCCACCGCGGACGTCTCCCTGGTGGACCTGACCTGCACCCTGGAAAAGCAGGCCAGCTATGAGGAGATCTGCGCCGAGCTGCGCCGGGCATCCGGCGAGGAGCTGGCGGGTGTTATGGAATATGTGGACGCTCCCCTGACCAGCACGGATTTCATCGGGGACCCGCATTCCTGCATCTTCGACGCCCAGGGCGGTCTCAGCCTCCCCAGCGGCATGGTAAAGCTCCTGGCATGGTACGACAACGAGGCGGGCTATACCTCCCGCTGCCTGGATCTGATGGCCTATATGAGCAGCAAGGAATAATGCGGCTTTCCCCGCTCCGCTCCTTCCCCACTGGGAAGGAGCTTTTTTTGCGTTTTTTTCGGAAGTTTGCAAAAACCCCTTGACATTGACGCGGCGTCAAATTGTAGGGTGGAGGCAGATGGGAGGTGCTTACCGTGAAAAAAGCCCTGTTTTTGCTGCTGATCCTGGCCCTGGTCCTGCTCCCCGGCTGCGCCGGGAAGGAAACGGCCCCGGAAACGACCCCGGCGAGCCTCTGGGAAGAGCTGCTCCCCTGGGGGGAGGAATGGACCTGCCTGCTCCTGGGGGGACGTGAACCCAGTTCAGAGCTGGAGCCGGAGTCCGGGAAGGAGGCTCTCCGGGCCCTCCTGGAGTCCTGTGCCTGGATGCCGGAGGAGGCCGGGGAGGAGGACGGCCCCCCCTTCCGGAAGGTGGTGTTCTGGTGCGGAGAAAGCTCCAGCACCCTCACCCTGAACGAACGGGGGGAAGCTCGGTGGAACGGCACCCTGTACCGCCCCCAGGGGGAGGGAGCCGGGGAGAAGCTCCTGGCGGACTTTGACGCCCTGCTGAAAACCGGCATAGTTATGCACGCTCCCTCGCCCCTCACCCTGAGCTGCGGCGGGGAGACGGCCCAGGCCAAGGTCTACGGGACCTATACCTGGTCCTATATCTCCCGTTCCGGGTGGGGCACCGGCTGCATGAGCGACGCCTTCACCCCCATCGAGTCCATCGACTGGCTGGGGAAGGAGTCCCCCGTGCAGGTCCTTCCGGGTACGGGGGAGGTCACCCTCTCCTTTTCCGGCAGGGTGCCGGACACCATGTGGCTCTACGCCTTCGGGGAGGCGGGCACCATCCCCGTGGCGTTGGATGGCCTCACCTTCATTCCCTACGCCGGAGTGAACACCTATGAGCTCAGCGTCTGGTGGGACAGGGCGGACCAGGGCGGCTTCGGGAACTGCACCTACATCCTGGCGGTGGAGGGAAGCTGTCCCTCCCAGGTCCTGCCGGATTCGGGGATGAAGGCGGAGCTGACGCTTCTCTCGGCGGATACCCAAGGCTGCGGGCTCACCCTGACGAATGGCGCGGACCGGGACTTCAACCTGAACGCCTTCCACCTGCTCCGGCGCAGGGAGGACGGCTGGGCGTGGATGCAGCCGGATCGGAAAAACGAGGCCCCCAAGCTGGTGTTCAAGCCCGGTGAGGCCGTTTCCTTCCGGCTGGACTGGTCCCGGTATCTGGGGGACCTGGAGGCCGGGGAATACGCCCTCCTCCTCTCCGGAAATGTAAACGGGGTCAATTCCAAGACTCCCCAGTACATCTCCCTGCCCTTCACCCTGGGGGAGGACGCCCTGCCCCAGGTCCGGGGACCGCTGACCCGGCAGGAGCTGCCGGAGGAGATCGCCTCCCGGCTCATCACCCAGAGCCGCCACCGCCTGACCCAGACCCTCACCCTCACCGGGGAGGGGAAATACGCGGTGGAAACGGACTTCGCCCTTTTCCGCCTGGAAAGGGACGGGACCCTGACTCCCATCCTCCCGGAATACGCCCTCCCCGCCGATCTGGACCAGGGAGGCAGCCTCACCAGGCGGTCCAACACCCTGGACCTGGACGTGGAGCTGGCCCGCTTCGGGGCGCTGGAAACGGGGGAGTACGTGGTGCGCCGCCGTCTCCTCCCCCTGGGGAGCGGGGAAAACAGCGCGGACTGGCGGCTGATCCCCCCTGAAGACCGGGTGCTGTATGTGGATACGTCCTTCTATACCTCCGGTCCCCGATACACGGACATCTCCGCCGTGGCCGGAAATGTGGAGCCCATCCTCCCCGACCCGGTGTACTATGCCCCCTTCCCCAACGAAAACCGGGGCTGCCTCCCCGCCCCCCTGCATATCTTCCTGTTGGAGAATGGGCGGTTCAACGCCGCTGGAGCCGTCTTCACGGTGAAGAACCTGGGGGAGCGGACCTATACCTACTATACCCAGAACTTCACCCTGTTTTTCCGGGAGGATAAGGAATGGCTCCCCCTGGAGCGGGAGTGGCACCTGAGAAAGGGCAGGGACTTCCAGACCCTGGCTCCCGAGGAAAGCGCGCTCCTGCGCTTTCAGGTGTCCACCGCCGGGTATCCCTCCCTGGCCCCCGGGGACTACCGGCTGGTCCTTCCCCTTTCCGTCTCCGGGGCGGCGGAGCCGGAGTGGCTCGTGGCGGAATTCCGGGTCCTCAAGGACGGCAGCGGGGAATATACCGGGGAGGAGCTGGAGCTGGAGGCGGTGCTCCGGGATTATGCCATCACCCTGGGGGCGGCATACCGCCACCCGGAGGGGCTCATCTGGCCCTGGAACACCTGGAGCGAACAGCAGACCCGGCGGGATACCTATGTACAGTTCTGGCGGCTCCGGCGGGAGCGGGACCGCTTCGTGGTTACGGTGAACCGGGACGGGGACGTGGCCCGGGCGGAAAAGCTGCTGAAGGACTACGACAACGTGACCGTGGTGCGGGGAGAAGGGGGAAGCACCTTCTCCAGCGAAGTGACGGAGGAAAACCTGGGCCTTCGAGGTGAGCTTCGGGCAGAGTGCGTGGAGCAGACGGACCCCCGCCTGCACCGGGAAAGCATTTGGGCCCTCACCTTCCGGTGGGACGGGGAGGAGACCGCCAGGTTCGTGGCGTATTATCCGGAGCGTCTGTTCGGGGACAAGTGGAAGCGCCTGGGGGCCCGCGCCGGGACCGTGGCGCTGGATGCCGCTCATATGGTGTACATCCCCCTGGAACCCGGAGAAAACGTTTTGGAGATCGATCTGGGGGATTACCGGGCCGAGTTCCCCCCGGAGGGGGAATACCGTTTCGTTCTGGGCGTCATGCTCCCGGAGGGGGGCGTGGAATACTACACCTGCCCCTTTGCCATCACCCTTGAGGGGGAAGCGTAAACCCAGGTAAACCGGATACGCCTGTTTCTGTCGGAAAGGAGGCATTTCCCATGAAGAAAACGGTATTGCTGCTCGCTGTTCTGATCCTTTTTGCGTTCACCGGCTGTGGGCGGAAAGCCCAAGCTCCGGCGGAAACTCTTCCGCCGTTGGAAACTGAAGCGCCGGCGGAGACTCCCGCTCCCACCCAGGAGCCCTGGGTCCCCGGGGATACTCCCCCTCTCCCGATCTGTTCCGGCGGGACCGAAGCCTGCGAGGCCATCCTGGACCTCACCTGGTCCTGGCACTATGTGGACGATGAAGGAAAGAACCACGATTTTGAGAGCAGCGGCCCCTCCCCCCAGCTGACGGACTGGCTGGACGGAACCTATCCCATCCTCCGGGCGGAGGGAGAGGTTCGGCTTTCCTTTCCCTGCCGGATGCCGGATCACATGAGCCTTGCCGCATTTTCCCCCAAGGGTGCGATCCCGGTGGAGCTGCGGGAGGGGGCCTTTACCCCCTATGCCGGGGAGAACGCCTATTTGCTCAGCGTTTCCTGGAAGCGGGGCAAGCCGGTCACCCGCAGCGAGGCCCGGTACATCCTGCTGGTGGAGGGGACCGGACCCGCCCAGCTGCCGGAGACGGAATCCGGGATCAATCTGACCCTGCTGGAGGCGGACGCCCGGGGCTGCACCTTCACCCTGGAAAACCAGCAGGAAAAGGAGTTCTTCCTGGCCCAGAGGACCGACGGGATGATCAGCGGAGGGTATTACGCGCTTTTCCGCCGCACGGGATCCGGGACCTGGGAATGGCTGAAGCCCCGGCGCTTCCCCATGGAGTCGGTGACGTACTGGCCCGCCGGAAGCAGCCGGACCGCAGAGTTGGACTGGTCCTGGAGCCAGGGGACCCTGGAGCCGGGGGAATACGCCGTACTGTTCACAGGCGGTCTGCTGAGCCGCATGTCCTCGGCGGACAATCGGATCTATCTGACTGCGTTTTTCACCCTGGGACAGGACGAGCTGCCGGAGTCCCCGGGACCGCTCACCCTGTGCGAAGCGCCGGAGGGGCTGAGCTCCGTTCTGGAGCAGCGGAGTCCCCATCGCTGGACCCAGACCATCACCAGTACAGGAGAAATCCCCTGCGCCATTGACCGGAACGCCTTCCTGTTCCGTTTGGAGGAAACCGGGACGCTCACCTATATCCAGCCGGAGTACACCCTTCCCTCCGGGCCGAACAGTCCCCTCCTCCTGTCCCGGGCGGGCATCCAGCAGGCCGACGTGGAGCTGGCCGCCGTCTACGGGGAGCTGGAGGCGGGAGACTATGTGCTCCGCAGGCGGGTGTATCTCATGGAATCGCCGGTCTTGCTGGACGTGCTGCTGGTTCGGAGCCGGCGGATCCCTTCGGACCGGATCGTATATCTGGACATGGGATTCACCCTGTCCGCTCCCCTGTCAGACGTTCCGCTGAACGTGGACCCCTGTCCGCTGCCCTTCTATGCCGATCCCACTTCGGACCCGGATCTGCCGGTCTCCGCCGCGGGTAGCGTCTTTGACGCCCACGGCTGCCGTCTGCAGCTGGAAAACCGGGGAGAACAGCCCGTCGGCCTCAGCTATGATTATGTGCTGTTTTTCCTCTGGGAGGAAGAATGGCTCCCTCTGGAAAACAATGAACCGGGCTGGACTGCCCGCTTTTCGGAGCAGGGTCCTCTCCAGCCGGGAGACAGTCTGGAGCTCACCGGCGTTTTCTCCCACTACTACGATCCTCTGGAGCCGGGGACCTACCGGCTGGTCATGCGGGCCGGCTATTTGGATGGGGATGGAGACGGGTATAACAAAACGACCCGGTTAACCGCGGACTTCACCATTCTGGGGGACGGTACAGGCATATTTTGGGGAGATTGAAGAAATTTTTCCAAATAACCCTTGACATTGACGCGGCGTCAAATTGTAAGGTAGCGGCATAAAGGAGGCGTTCTCCATGAAAAGAGCCCTGTTTTTCCTTCTGATCCTGACCCTGGCTCTCCTGACCGGCTGCGGCCGGGAGGCGAAGGAGCCGGTCCCGGAGTGGCCGGACCGGCTTGCCGGGGAATATGACGATACCCTCACCTTTACCTATCGAAAGGCCGAGCCGGCGGCTGTCGGCGTGGACAGTCTCACGGGAAGAATGACCGCCCTGTTCACCCTGGAGGATGGAAGTCCCCTGGCCCTGGGCTGGCGGCATGTCGCCGGAGCCGAAGTCGAGCTGCTGGAGGACTACCTGGCGGGAACCGACTGGGCCCCCGGCATTTGGGAAAAGGATTCCGGCGCGCCCAATGCCCTGGAGAGCTATGTGCGCCTGGGGAGAAGCTGGTTCTGCCTCACCGCTGCCTGGGACAGCACGGAAGACCTGACGACACTGGTGGACGGGACCGTGGAGGCCAGCGCCAATGGGGAGACCGCCCAGCCCAGGGCGGCTTCCTCCCTCTGGCTGGAGGAGCTGCCCTGGGAAGAGGATTGGCCCTGCCTCCTGCTGGGTTACTGGGAGCTGGAACCGGAGGCGGGAAAGGAAGCCCTCTACACCTTATTCCATTCTTATGATTGGCTGCTTGTCGATCCGGCGGCGGCGGATCGGGTATATGACCCGGAATTGGGGATGATCCGTGCCCTCTCCTCCTGGGAAATCGCGTATATCCATATGAGCAAGGATGGGCACCGGCAGCTCTTTCAAATCCGGGAGAACGGGGACGTGTACTGGAACGGCACCCTGCGGCGGCCTCTGGGAAACGGGGGCGGGGCGGATCTCCTGGAAAGCATCCGGAGCTTGGAGTTGACCGGGGAGTACGTTTCCGCGCCCCCCAGCCTGACCATCTCCGGCGGGGAGACGGACTATGAACCCATCCCGCTCTCCGGCAATCTCTGGACTCACGTCTACCGTTCAGGTTACTCCTCCACCTGGGGCGGCTTCGATCTCATCATCCCCTATACGGAGATCGACTGGTTTGCCACAGGCGATCCCGTTCTGAAAGCGAGGGGGGAGCTGCGCCTGGACTTTGCCGGGCGGGAGCCGGACAGCCTGGAGCTCTACGCCTGGACCAAAATGGGCCACGCCCAGGTGGAGGTGCGGGAGGGACGCTTTGCTCCCTTCGCCGGAGTGAATGCCTACATGGTCTCCTGCCGCTGGGACAAGGTGGCGCAGGGCGGCTACGGCTCCGGGAGCTGGATCCTCCTCATCGACGGCAGTGAGGACAGCGGGCCGGATACTGCGGGGGACGGAGAGACCCTTCTGACGGTGACGGAAGCGGACGGCTACGGCTGTGCCTTCACCCTGGTCAATCAGGGAGAGCGGCACCTGGCCATCGACGATTATAAGAATACGGCTGCGAACGCGCCCAATGTGTATACCCTGCTGCGGCGGACCGAGGCCGGGGGCTGGGCGTGGGTACAGCCGCAGCGGTACATTCAGGAGGCCAGACTCCCGGACGTGCGGAGCGGCCATCGTCTGGAGGACGCCTGGGACTGGTCTTATGCCTACGGGATCCTCCCCGCCGGGGAATACTGCCTCCAGCTCCGGGGGACCCTGACGAGGCACCAGAAGACGGAGACGGTACTGATCCGGGGGACCTTCACCGTTTCGGACAGCCTGCCCCCGGATCTGGGGCCCCTTACCCTCTGCTCCCTGCCGGAGGGCATCCAGACACAGCTGGAGATGCGAAGCCCCCACCGCTGGATGCAGAGCTTCACCCCGGAGGCCACCCGTTACGGGGTGGAGCTGGGCTTCTCCCTCTACCGCCTGGAGAACGGTCAGCTTGATTATGTCGACCCGGAATACCGTCTGCCGGAGGCCCTCAGCGGCTTTCACTACCTGACAGCGAATAATCCCTGCATTCTGGATACGGATCTGGCCGCCCAGTACGGGAAGCTTCCCGCCGGGACCTATGTGCTGCGCCGCCGCTTCATCCGCTTCACGGAGGAGGAATGGGCGGAGGTCACCTATCTGGACAGCTTCCAATACCCCCTGGCCCATTTTCGGGAGTGGCGGGAGGTGCCGCAAGCGCGGGTGATCTACGGGGACACGGTGTTCACCCTGGAGGAAGCCCTGGAGGATGTGCCCCTGCCGGTGAAGCCCATTGACCCGTACCGGTATACCGGGGACAGCCCCCTTGCCCCGGTGAATGCGGAAAACGCGGTATTCGGCAGCGCCGGGGCCATGGTAACCTGGAGGGCGGAAGCGGAAGGGGAAGCAAGCGTCCATTTCGGGCCCGGGAATTACACCCTGTACTTCCGGTATGGGGAGGAATGGTTCCCTCTGGAGGGAGGGGACTCCATCTATGCAGGAGACTACTATCCCACCTTAGCCCCCGGGGAGGCCTCGGAGGAGTGCAATTACAACTGGAGCAATCGGTACTCTATTCCTCTGGCCCCCGGAGACTACCGGCTGCTCAGCCCATGCAATATCCTTCCCCGGGAGGGCGGGATGATTTCCGGCTATGCGGCGGCAGACTTCACGATACCCGAGCAGGCCGAAAGGAGGCATTCCCCATGAAGCGAGCCCTGTTTTTCCTTCTGATCCTGACCTTGGCTCTCCTGGCCGGCTGCGGCCGGGAGGCAAAGGAACCGGTCCCGGAGTGGCCGGACCGGCTTGCCGGGGAATATGACGATACCCTCACCTTTACCTACCGAGGCACAGAACCGGCGCTCACCGGGGCGGACAGCCTCACCGGGCGGATGACCGCCCTGTTCTCCCTGGAGGACGGGGACACCCTGGCCCTGGGCTGGCGGCGGGTCGCCGGCGCGGAAGCGGAGCTGCTGGAGGACTTCCTGGCCGAGGCCGGCGGTACCGCCGGGGTATGGGCGGAGGACAGCTCAGCTCCCAACGCAGCGGAAGCCTATGTCTCTCTGGCCGGACGGTGGTACTGTCTCAGCGCCTCCTGCCCCGGCAAGGACCGGGATACCCTGCTTGCGCTGCTGGACGGGACGGTATCCGCCCAGGCGGGAGAGGACCGGTTCTGGCCCCGCCTCACCGGAGACCCCTGGCTGGCGGAGCTCCCCTGGGGGGAGGACTGGACCTGCCTCATTCTGGGTCAGCATGAGCTGGATCCGGGGGAGGGAAAAGACGCCCTTCGGGCGCTGTTTTCCGCCTGTTCCTGGGTCCTGGCGGAGCCGGATGCGGAGGAAGAGGAGACGGTCCGGATCAGCGACAAAACCTATTCCGTGATCCCGGACATCCGACAGACGTGGATCTGGTCGGGGAACGACTCTCCCCTGCGCTTCCATCTCCGGCGAAACGGGGACGTCTGGTGGAACGGGGACCTGTGGAGGCCTGTGGGAGAGGACGCCGGGGAGACCCTCCTGGCCGGTTTTGAGGCCCTGCGGAACTCGGGGATCCCCATCCATGATCCTCCGCCCCTGACCTATTCCTGCGGAGAGACGACGTTGACCGCCCACATCGCCCCCACCTTCTCCTGGAGCTATATCTCCCGGGCCGGGGTACCGTATCATACGGAGTCCGACGGAGACTTCTTCGAGAACATCGACTGGCTGGATGGAACCCGTCCCGTCCTCCGGGCGGAGGGAGTCGTGCGGCTTTCCTTCCCCACCCGGGAACCGGACGGGATGACTCTGGGGGTCTTCACCGGCCTGGGCAAGGCCCCGGTGGAGCTGCGGGACGGAGGCTTCGTGCCCTACGCCGGGGTGAACACCTATTTTCTCAGCGCCTACTGGGAAAAGGCGGACCAGGGGGGCTATGGCGGGGCGAACTACATTCTCCTCATCGAGGGGGACTGCGCCATCGATCTGCCGGAATCTGACGCTGAAGTCAGCGTGAGCCTCCTGGCGGCGGACGCCTACGGCTGCAGCTTCACCCTGGAGAACCGGGCGGAGCAGGACTTCCTCCTGCCCACCTTCTTCAATACCGGAGGTCATCCCCTTTTCTGCAAAACGGCGTCCGGAAGCTGGGAATGGGTGAAGCCCATCCGGGCGCCGGAGGACGAAGACTGGTCCTGCAACGCGGGAAACACGCTGCGCCTGGGGCTGGACTGGTCCCGGGCGCTGGGTCCCCTGGAGGCGGGGGAATACGCCCTCCTTTTCCGAGGACAATTCATGGGCCGGAAGGGCGGCTTGGTGGGAGAGCCGGTATATCTTCCCCTGTACTTCACCCTGGGGGAGGATGCTCTCCCGGAGCCGCCGGGTCCCCTCGCCTTCCAGGGCATGCCGGATGGGTTTTCCCTGACCCTCAGAGCGCTCGGCCCCCACCGCTGGACGCAAACCTTTGCCGTCCCGACGGAGGGTCGGTATATCCCGGAGCGGGATTTTTCTCTCTTCCGGGAAGAGGAGGACGGGACCCTTACCCATATTCTCCCCCGTTATCATCTGCCCTACGGCATGAATCATCCGGTTTCTTCGACCGCGGAGCTGGATGTGGACCTGGCGGCCCAGTACGGCAGCTTGAAAGCGGGGACCTATGTGATCCGCCGCCGCTTCCTCCGGCGGGAGGAAGGAGAGACCATGGAAAGGCCCTTTGACCGGAGCTGGCGCACCTTCCCGGAGGAGCGGATCCTGTACGCGGACACCCGCCTGTATCTTGACCGGGACCTGGCCGCCTCCACCCGGGAGGTGGAGCCCGCGTCCATCTCCTTCTATGCCGGGGAGGATCAGGTCCTGCCCGTGATCATCCAGAACGGCCGATTCACCTCCACGGAATGCCGCTTTGCGGTGAAGAACCTGGGAGAGGAGACCATCAGCTTCGGGGAGGACGAGGATACCCTGTACTACCTGGAGGGGAACGGGGAATGGCTCCCCGTGGCCAACGGGCGGCACCTGGCCAACGGTCTCATCCCGGTGGAGATCCCGCCCGGAGAAAGCCGGGAATGGCGCACTGCATTTCAAAACAACCGGTATTTCAAATACGGTCCCCTCCCCAAGGGCGTCTACCGTCTGGTGTTCCAGGCCTGGCTGGAGGAGGACTACCAGACCAGGTATCCCCTGGTGGTGGAATTCTCCATCCGGGAGGATGGATCCGGGATGTATACCGGGGCGTAAAAGAAGGCGGAAAAGAAAAAAGAAAGATATTTCTGCAGAAATTTGCAAAAATCCCTTGACATTGACGCGGCGTCAAATTGTAGGGTGAGAGCGAAAAGGGGGGTGAAACCCATGAAAAAAGCTTTGATCCTTCTTTCCATCCTGCTTCTGCTCCTCCTCACCGCCTGCAGCGGAGAGGCGAAGGAACCGGTACCGGATTGGCCGGACCGGCTCACCGGGGAATACGACGACGCCCTGACCTTCACCTACCGGGGCGGGGAGCCGACGCTCACCGGAGCGGACAGCCTCACGGGACGGATGACCGCCCTGTTCTCCCTGGAGGACGGGGGCACCCTGGCCCTGGGCTGGCGGCGGCTGGCGGGAGCTGAGGTCGAGCTGCTGGAGGACTTTCTGAAGGAGGCCGGAGGAACCGCCGGAGTCTGGACGCCCGACGGCAGTGCGCCCAACACCGTGGAGAGCTACGTCCGCCTGGGGCGGAGCTGGTACGCTCTCAGCGCCGCCTGCGGCGGCCTGGAGGATAGCGACCTGCTGGCCCTGGTGGACGGGACCGTGGAGGCCAAAGCGGAGAAGGAGGCTGCCCTGCCCGGGGCGGCCTCCTCCCTCTGGCCGGAGGAGCTCCCCTGGGATGAGGATTGGACCTGTCTGATCCTGGGCTGGCGGGAGTTGGAGCCGGAAGCGGGAAAGGAAGCTCTCCGGGATCTGCTGTACACCTATGACTGGGCACTCATCGATCCGGAAGCGAAACAGCCCGAACCCATCCCGGAAGCCCGGGGGACCGCCATTTACCTGGACGAGGTCTATGCCGGGCGGGAAACGGTGCCCATCCGCTTCTGGTTTGCGAAGAACGGGGACGTGTACTGGAACGGCTCCCTCCTGCGTCCCCTGGGGGAGAACGCCGGGGAAAGCCTGCTGGCGGACTGGACCGCCCTAGCAGGGACGGGGATCAGCGTCGGATCTCCCCCGGCCCTCACTTATACCTGCGGGGAGGAGAGCGCCGCCGCCCTGGTACACGGCACCTACTCCTGGAGCTATACCACCCGCATCGGGGAGTGGCACGGGGCGGAGAGCGACGCCTTTGCCTTGTTCTACGACTACGACTGGCTGGGGCTGGAGGCCCCCATCCTCCGGGCGGAGGGGGACGTGGTACTCTCCTTCCCCACCCGGGAGCCGGACATCCTGGATCTCACCGTCTTCACCTCCCTGGGTCAGGCTCCGGTGGAGCTCCGGGACGGCCGCTTCACCCCCTTCGCCGGGGTGAACACCTATGCACTCAGCGCCCATTGGGAAAAGGCGGAGCAGGGAGGCTTCGGAAGCTGCATCTATATTCTCCTGGTGGAGGGGGACGGCCCGGCGGAGCTGCCCCAGCCGGAGGCGCAGGTGAGCGGCGAGGTCCTGGAAGCGGACGCCTACGGCTGCGTCTTTACCCTGGAGAACCGGGAGAACGTGGACCTGAACATCCTGGCAAACCAGAGCACCTGGAACTATATGCACATCGGCGCCTATTCCCTCTTCCGCCGAAGCGAAAACCGGGGCTGGGAATGGATGAAGCCCATCCGGTACATGGAGAACCGGAGCTATGGCTGCCCCGCCGGGGAACGCCTTACCCGGGGTCTGGACTGGTCCTACGATTTTGGCGTCCTGGAGCCGGGAGAATACACCCTCCTTCTGAGCTGCCGTACTCTGGAAAAATACAAGAGCTGGCGGCAGTACATTTATCTCCCCCTGACCTTCACCCTGGAGGAAAACTGCATGCCGGAGGCCCCGGGACCGAAGCACCTGTCCGCCTCCCCGGCAGGCGTCGAAAGCCGGGTGGAACGGCTCTCCCAGCACCGCTTTTACCAGGTATTGAACAAGACAGGGGAGGGGACGGTGTACGCGGAGCGGGACTTTGCCCTTTTCCGCCAGGAGGAGGATGGGACCCTCACCTTCATTCCCCCGAAATTCCACCTCCCGGCGGGGCTCAATTACCATTGGCCGGTGACGGAAGGGGAGAGCGGCATCGTCGTCGACCTGGCGGCCTACGGGCCCCTGGACCGGGGGGCCTATGTGGTGCGCCGCCGCGTCTATATCCCGGAGACGGGGGAGGACATGACCCGGTTTGACGTGAGCTGGCGCACCTTGCCGGAGAAAAACATCCGCTATCTGGACGCCCCCATCTTTCTGAATACCTACCGGGACACGCCGAAGCTGGGTGTGGAGCCCATGACCCAAGGCCGGTACGCCGGGGAAGAGACGGAATGGCCCCTGGCGGCGTCGAATTCTTATATCACCCCTGAGAACTGTCGGGTCTATCTGGAGAACCTGGGGGACAAGGCAGTGTACTTCAATACGGACAGCGCCCGCCTCTGGTACTACGACAGCGCCGGGGACTGGCTGCCCCTGGAGATGAACCGCCACCCGGCAAACGGGCTTCTGGTGACCGAGCTGGTCCCCGAGGCGGGACGGGACTTCTACTTTGCCTTCACTCCCGCCTACCAGTCTCTCACCAAGGGGACCTACAGACTGGTGCTGCCCATGTGGGCGGAGGATACAGAGGAACAGTTCTGGCTGGTTTTGGAGTTCAATATCCGTGCGGACGGCACGGGGCAATTCCATGGCATGCTCCGTCCGGCGGAGATCACCCTGGAGAACTACCGCCGGGAACTGGGAGAGCACTACGTCTGGCCGGAGGATCTGGAGGTGCTCAGCGCATGGAACGTATGGAACAGCACCGGCCGCAGCTGGACTTCCGACCCCTATACCGCGGCCTGGACTGCGGAGCGCCTCAACGGGCGGCTGCGGGTGACGGTCCGGCGGGACCGGGACGTACAGCGGGCCAAGGACCTTCTGGGAAAGTTCGGCTGTGTGGAAGTGGTGCGGGGACAGGACGAGGCGCGCAGGCCCGTCGGCCTCAGGGAGGATATGATGGGGACCCTGGGCGTCCTGCAGGCAGAGGTGCTGGAGCAGACGGACCCGGCGCTCTGCCGGGAGGGGACCTGGCTTTTGAGCCTGGAGGTGAAGGAGGAGGTCCAGGTGGACGAGGACTTCGTCCAGAACGTCTGGCCGGAGGTCTGGGATGCGGAGGCAGGCACGTGGTACGCCCTGGCAGACCACAGCTGGTTCAGCCTGCTAATGCAATACCCCACCGTGACTCTGGAGCCGGGGGCCGTACCCCTTCGGGTGGTGAGCCTGGGCTGGTACAAGGCAGAGTTTCTCCCCGGGGAGCAGTACCGCTTCGTCCTCATGGCGGACGGTCAGCCGGGCAGCGAGGTGAAGCTGGAATACTACACCTGCCCGTTCACGGTGAACGAAGGGGCGTGAAAAACAATATCATTCAGTATAGCCTGGCGGTCATTGCCCCTCATCAGTCAGCCGCCTTGCGGGAGGCGGCGTCTGACAGCTTCCCCCAGGGGAAGCCAGCCTGCGCTGCGGGGACGAGGGAGAAAGCAAAAAGCCGGACGCCGCGAGGCGTCCGGCTCCTGTGCGACGCGATCATCCGTTCAGCTTCACCACCACGGCCCCGTCCACCACCTTCACGCTCCCCTGTCTGGGATACAGGGGCATGGACTGCACCTCCGGCTTTTCGGCGTATTGCTCCGCCGTTTCGCTCTCCCCGGTATAGACCGGGTCCGTAACGGCCAGGAAATACCGGAGGAAATGCTGATAGGTGAAATAGGTCCGCAGGTCTCCCAGGTCATAGATCCCCACCAGCCGGGATACCTCCAGCTCCGGCGTTGGGGAAAGGGCCGCCTCCCGCTCATGGCTCCCCAGGAGCACCACCTTCATCCCCGGCTCATAATCCGGGCAATCCTCGATCCGGGCCGCCAGGCGGTTTGACCAGGCGGTGCATTGCCGCATGGCAAAGTCTGCCTTCAGATAGGCGTTGTTGTCTGTGAGCCAGTAGGAATAGGCGGCGAGCCCCAGGGTCAGCAGGAGCACCCAGCTCATGAGCCGGGGCAGAAGGCCGTTCCCAAGCTGTTTCCCCTCCCCCTGGGCATATTCCAAAAGGGCCAGGGGCAGCAGCAGGATATAGACCATAGGGTAGAGCATATGGATATGCACATACCCGTTGGGGACCATGACGTAGATGAAGGTCCCCGCCAACGGATACAGGACCGCCAGGACCAGGGCCAGGACGATCCTCCCCTTTCCCGGTCTCCTCCGCTGAAGCAGCGCCGCCCCCAGGCAGAGGCTCCCCAGGGCGGAAAGCAGAAAACCCCAGCGGAGGAAACGGAGATGACAGCCCCAGTCATTCTCCCAGAAAAAGAACCAATACTTGCGATAGGCGGTAAACACCAGCCGGGGAAGCTGGGAGAGGGATACCTTCCCCATATCCGCGATGCCCTCATAGTCCGTCAGGCCGCCGGAGGGCATGGTGAGCCGCACGGTGAGCAGATAGGCCAGTACGCCGGCAGCCAGGGTCAACACCAGGCGCAGGCCCTTTCCCAGGAGCTGCCGAAAGGTCAGCGTCCCATCCAGGGTCTCCAGGAGCAGTGCCCCCGTCATCAGCACCGCCGCAGCGGGAAGATAGGCCTGGTAGATCCCCATGGACAGGGTCAGGAGGATCACCCCAAGAACGCTCCCCCGCCAGCCCCATTGGCAGGTGGCCCATGCAGCAGATGCCGCCAGAAATAGGCTGAAAAAGTAGCCGGATGCGGTGAACATATAGCCGAAGGTGGCGGTCACCGCCGGGAAGCTCACCAGCAGCGCCGCGGTGAGCCCGCAGCCCAGGGGGCTTCGGATGCGCAGCAGCGTCACCGTGAGGCAGGCGGTCAGGGCCAGGAAAAGAAGGCTGAGCACCCCGATGAGCCAGGGCATGCTCAGGTTTCCATCCAGACGCAGGACGGGCGGGAGCAGCCACCGGCCCGAGGCGGCGCCGTACCCGGCATAAAACATCTGGTTCAGGTCGTCGTGGTTCGTGAATTTGTTCAGAAAGGCATAGCTATGGGTGAGAAGGCCCAGGATCAGCGCGGACAGAAGGGTGAAGCGGACAGGCTTCGGCATGCGCCGAAGCAGGGTCTCCGCCGTCTCCCCGGCGGAATGCAGCCGGAAGGTCCCTCTCATGCTTCCTCCTCCCCCCTTTCGCAGCTCCGGGCCACCAGATACCGCGGCCTGCGCTGAACCTCCTCAAGCACCCGGCCCAGATAGTACCCCATCAGCCCCAGGCTCAGCATCAGGCAGCCTCCCAGCGCCAGCAGAAGGAGGATCACGCCCCGCGCTCCCGAAATCGTCCCGCCCCGGAGCACCTCTCCCAGGGTCACCGCCCCCAGCACCAGGGCCAGGAGCAGCGCCCCGCAGCCCAGGACCGTGACGATCTGCAGGGGCGCGGCGGTGCTGCCTGCGATCCCCGAGGCGGCATAACGCACCAGGGCGCAAAGGGACCAATGGCTCTTCCCCGCTCTCCGCTCCTCCACCCGGAACTCCAGCTCCGTTTCCCGGAATCCCGTCCAGGGGGCCAGGGCCCGGAAAAAGGTCCTGCGCTCCGGAAGGGAGAGGAGCGCCCGGACCACCCGCCGGTCCAGAAGCTTGAAATCGGAAGCTCCGGACATGTCCTGCCCGGACGCCCGGCCCATCAGGCGATAAAAGCTCCGGGCCGCCAGTCGGCGGAGACCGTTTTCCCGGCCCCGGTCCGTCTTCACCCCGTTCACCACCTCCCAGCCCTCCTGCCAGAGGCGGTACATCTCCGGCAGTTTCTCCGGCGGATGCTGCAGGTCGCAGTCCATCACCGCGCAGCAGTCCCCCCGGGCCGCCTCCAGGCCGGCCAGGATCGCCGCCTCCTTCCCGAAGTTCCGGGAGAAGCTTAGGCCCCGGATGCAGGCGTCCTCCCGGGATGCGGCACGGATAGCCTGCCAGGTCCCATCGGAGGAGCCGTCGTCCACGAAGATCAGCTCATAGGGGATCTGCGCCTGCCGCAGTATTTGAGCCGTCTCCCGGGCCGTCGCCGGGACGCCGCCTTCCTCATTATAGGCAGGGATCACCACGGACAGCATATCCGCTCACCTCCTTTGCTGAAAACGGGTATTCTTTCCATACCGGAATTATCCTCCGTTTTGGCGCCGTGTATACCTTTCACGATAGATAACAATTGTCAGCAAGAAGGTAGCACATATGCTGACTTTTGTCAACATAAAAGGCAAAAAATGAGCCCCGTGCCGTCGGCACGGGGCTCAAAAAAACAATCCGGGTGGCGACAGAGCTTATTTCTCGAAGGTGGTGGCCAGGTTGCCCCAGGACTCGCAGAAGATGGCGGGGTCCATGAGCTTCAGGTCGGGGCTGATCTCAGGCCTGAAGTCCATGTTGGCCAGGATATCCTTCTCCAGATCCATGCCGGGGGCGATTTCGATGAGGGTGACCTTACCGTTCCGGAGCTCGAACACGGCCCGCTCGGTGATGTACAGCACGATCTGGCCCTTTTCCGCATACTGGCCCGCGAAGGTGATCTGCTTGACCTTCTTCACGAACTTGCGGATATCCCCTTCCTGGACGATTTCCAGCTTGCCGTTGCCGGGCTTCAGCTTGGCATGGCCCATGAAGGTGCCGCAGAACAGCACCTTGGGGGTGGCGCGGGTGATATCGATGAAGCCTCCCGGGCCGGTCATCATCTTCCCCAGGAAGCTGGTGTTGTTGTTGCCGTCCTCATCCACTTCTCCCAGGCCCAGGCAGGTCATGCTCAGGCCGCCGCCATTGATGAAGTCGAACATATAGCCGTGGTCGATGCAGGCCTCGGCATTGTAGGCCGCGCCGAAATGGGGCAGAGCGGAGGGCACGCCGCCCACCATGCCGCTCTCGGTGCTCATGGTGATCTGGTCGATGTAGGCGGGATTCTCCTCGTTGATGACCTTGGCCATGTCCGCGGGGATGCCCACGCCCACGTTGATGACGTCGCCCTTTTTCACCTCGGCGGCGCAGCGGCGGCAGATGATCTTCCGCTCGTCGAACTTCATGCGCTCGATGGCGTCCATGGGCTTCTTGATCTGGCCGGAGAAGGCGGGCTCATAGTAGATGCCCTCGGTCTGCCAGCAGGCGTCCTGGGTGGTGGCCTGGACCACATAGTCCACCAGGATGCCGGGGATCTTCACGTCCTTGGGCTTGAAGGTGCCCTTCTTCGCCAGGTACTCCACCTGCACGATAACGATGCCGCCGGAATTATGGGTGGCGGTGGCCACAGGGAGGGCCTCGGTGATGAAGCTCTCGTGGTCGAAGGTGATGTTGCCGTTCTCATCCGCCACGGTGCCCCGGAGCAGGGCCACATCGCACTTGAAGCCCTTGTAGAAGAGGTATTCCTCCCCCTGGAAGTTGATGAGCTCCACCCGATCCTCGGTGGTGCACTCGTTCATTTTGCCGCCCTGGACCCGGGGGTCCACATAGGTGCCCAGGCCCACCTTGGTGATGAGGCCGGGCCGGCCGGCGGCGATCTCCCGCCACAGGTTCACGATGACGCCCTGGGGGAAGCATCAGCACTGGAGCTTGTTCTGCAGGGCCAGGTCACGGAGCGCGAAGGCGCTGCCCACATGGGCGCCGCTCCACTTGGTCACCAGGCCGGGTCCGGCTTCGCCCAGGCGGGTGATCCCCCGCTCCTTCCAGTCGCCCATGGCGCTGCCCTGGTGCACATCCAGATTGCAGGGATGGCCGGTTTCTTTATACCGGTCCCGGATGGCGCAGGCGATCTCCTCCGGCCAGCCGGCCAGACCCATGCCGCCCACACCGACGGTGGCGTTATCCGGGATCAGCGCGGCAGCTTCCTGCGCGGTGATGAATTTAGCCATTGTTGTTCCTCCTCTATAACTGACCTGCGGAGAGGTCAGGGACCCTCCGCAGGTCTGAAAGGTTTATTCCGCTTACTTCTGCAGCTCTTCGATCAGGGCGGGGATGACCTGGAACAGGTCGCCCACGATGCCGTAGTCCGCCACCTCGAAGATGGGGGCGCTTTCGTTCTTGTTGATGGCCACGATGTACTTGGATCCGGACATGCCCGCCAGATGCTGGATGGCACCGGAAATGCCGCAGGCGATGTACAGGTCGGGCTTCACGGTGGTGCCGGTCTGGCCAACCTGATAGGCATGGTCGATCCAGCCCGCGTCAACGCAGGCGCGGGAGGAGCCGATGACGCCGCCCAGGGCGTCCGCCAGCTTGCGGATGATATCGAAGCCCTCGGGACCGCCGATGCCCCGGCCGCCGGAGACGATGATCTTGGCGTCGGTGAGGGAGACGACCTCGCCCACCTTCTTCACCACGTCCAGGACCTGCTGACGGATCTCGCCGGCCTTGACCTTGAACTCCAGGGGGATCAGCTCGCCCTTCCTGCCGGGCTGCTTCTCCGGCTTCGCCATGACGCCGGGACGCACGGTGGACATCTGGGGACGATGCTGGGGGCAGATAATGGTGGCCATGAGGTTGCCGCCGAAGGCGGGACGGGTCTGGCGCAGCTCCTTGGTCTCGGGGTCGATATCCAGCTTGGTGCAGTCGGCGGTGAGGCCGGTGCCGCACTTCACGGCGATGGAGGGAGCCAGGTCGCGGCCGATATGGGTGGCGCCGTAGAGGACGATCTCGGGCTTGTACTTCAGGATGGCCCGGTAGATGGCGGTGCAGTAGCCGTCGGTGGTGTAGTTCTTCAGCTGAGGATCGCTCGCATAGTAGACCTTCTCCGCGCCGTAGGCGAAGAGCTCGTCCACCAGGTCGTCGCAAGCGTCGCCCACCAGCACGGCGCAGAGCTCGGTGCCGATGGCGTCAGCCAGCTTGCGGCCTTCGCCCAGTAGCTCGATGGCGACGCCCATGAGCTTGCCGTCCCGCTGCTCCGCGTAGACCCACACGCCGTGGTACTGGGTGATATCCACATTGGTCATGCTGGTGCCGGTGCGCTCGATGGCGCCGAAGGGGCACTTGGCGACGCAGACGCCGCAGTTGGTGCAGGCCATTCCGGCCTCGGCGACCTTCTTGCCATTGGCCTCCACCATGCTCATGGCCTCAAAGGGGCATTCCTTGATGCAGATGCCGCAGGCCTTGCATTTATCCGCAATGATATTGATAGCCATTACTCTGTTCCCTCCTTAGATCACGTGCTTCTCGCGCAGGCTGCCCACCAGCTTGGCGCTCATCTCATGGATGGTGCCGGAGAGCATCTCGCCCTTGCCCTTGGGGTCGGGGGTGAAGCTCTTGTCCACCTTGGTGGGGGAGGCGTTCAGGCCGCAGTCCGCAGGATCCAGCTCCACGTCCTTCTCGTTCCAGATCTTGATGTCGGCCTTCTCGCAGGCGTAGATGATGCGGCCGACGGTCATGTAACGGGGCTCGTTCAGCTCCTTGACGCAGGTCAGCACGCAGGGCAGGGTGACCTTCACGACCTCATGGCCGTCCTCGAGCTGGCGCTCCACGATGGCGTAGCGCTCTTTCTCGTTGACCTCCACGACCTTCTGCACGTAGCTCACCACAGGCACGCCGAGACGCATGGCGGTCTGGGGACCCACCTGGGCGGTGTCGCCGTCGATGGCCTGACGGCCGGCGAAGATGATGTCATAGTCGCCGATCTTCTTGATGCCGGCGGCGATGGTGGTGCTGGTGGCGCAGGTATCGGCACCGCCGAAAGCACGGCTGGAGAGGAGGGCGGCGTCGTCCGCGCCCATGGCGATGCATTCCTTCAGCATAATGAGCGCCTGGGGAGGTCCCATGGAGATAACGGTGACGGTGCTGCCGGGGTACTGGTCCTTCAGAGCCAGGGCGCCTTCCAGGGCGTTCTTGTCATCAGGATTCAGGATGGAGGGGACGCCGTCCCGGATGAGCGTATGCTTTACGGGGTCGATCTTGACCTCGTTGGTATCGGGGACCTGCTTGGCGGTAACGATGATCTTCATGTTCTCTTGTTCCTCCTTACTTCAGCAGAGCGCCGGAAATGACCATCTGCTGCACCTGGCTGGTGCCTTCAAAGATGGAGTTGATACGGACGTCCCGGTACAGACGCTCGATACGGTAATCCTTGATGTAGCCGTAGCCGCCGTGGATCTGCAGAGCCTTGGAGGCGATACGGTTCGCCGCCTCGGCGGCGAAGTACTTGGCCATGGAGCAGTACATGCTGGCCTGACGGTCGTTCAGGTCCTTCATGACGGCGCCGTTGTACACCAGCTGACGGGCGGCTTCCAGCTCGGTAGCCATATCGGCGATCATGAACTGGATGGCCTGGAACTTGGCGATGGGACGGCCGAACTGCTTGCGCTCCTTGGCGTACTTGATGGCCTCTTCCAGGCAGGCCTGGGCAATGCCCACGGACTGGGCGGCGACGCCCAGACGGCCGTAATCCAGCGTCTTCATGGCGTTGGTGAAGCCCTGGTTCACTTCGCCCAGACGAGCGGAATCAGGCACCCGCACATCCTCGAACACGATGTCGCTGGTGGGGCAGCCGATGATGCCCATCTTGTTCTCCGGCTTGCCAAAGCTGATGCCGGGGAGCTTCAGGTCCACGATAAAGGTGGTGATGCCCTTGTTGCCCTTGCTGGGATCGGTCTTGCAGAACACGATGCCGAAGTCGGCAATGGGGGCGCCGGTGATAAAGGCCTTCCGGCCGTTGATGATCCAGTCATCCCCGTCCCGCACGGCGGAGGTGACGACGCCGCCTGCATCGGAGCCCGCGCCGGGCTCGGTGAGGGCGAAGCAGGGGTACATTTCGCCCCGGGCCACGCCGCCCAGGTATTTCTGCTTCTGCTCTTCGGTGCCTGCCAGGAGCAGGGGGCCGCTGCCCAGGGAATTCGCGCCGCTGATGTAGATGGAGGTGACCGCGCTGACCCGGGCGATCTGCTCGATGGAGAGCACGTAGGCCAGCGTATCGCCGCCCTGGCCGCCGTATTCCACGGGGGCCTTGATGCCGTAGAAGCCGTAGCTGGCGATCTTCTTCAGCAGTTCCTGGGGATACTCTCCGGTCTGATCGATCTCGTCCTGGAGAGTGGAGGGGATCTCCGCCTCGGCGAAGTCTTTCGCGAGCTTCTGAATGAGCTGGTACTTTTCCGACAACACCATTTAGTCTTTCGACTCCTTTCCTTTATATGCGAGGTGCTTGCTTACCGGGGTGCGCCTGGCTGCATGTTTTCAGACTGATTTAGTTTATCATAGGGTTTTCCACATTGCAACAAAAATTTCCCCCGAATACACGGGGGAAATTCTGGGTCTGCCGGCCCTATGTTCCATGGCGCAAAGGCAGCCTGTTCACGCCGCTGTCAGCACCCCGTCTTTCATGCGCAGCACCAGGTCTGCCGCCTCTGCTACCTCCGGGTCGTGGGTCACCACGATAACGCAGCGGCCCTCCTCATGGGCCAGGCGGCGGAGGATCTCCATGACGATCTTCGTATTCTCCCCGTCCAGGTTGCCGGTGGGCTCGTCCGCCAGGAGGACAGGGGCC
>JAFWOX010000044.1 GCA_017545325.1 Oscillospiraceae bacterium
CACCATGGCAAGAAATTCATCCAGCCTGGGGATCCTCTCCTGTGAGGAGAAGAGCCTGAGCCCTTTCAGCTCCTCCCATGTATAACTGCCAAGAAGCCCGTGTTTTCCGCAGGCTCTTGTCAGTGTGAAATCATGAAATATGACGGGCACTCCGTCTCTGGTCAGCTGAACGTCCAGTTCGATGCCGAACCCTTCCTTCACGGCCCTCCGGAAGGCGGGCATGGAGTTTTCGGGAGCCTCCGTATGATTGTTAAACAGTCCTCTGTGCGCGAACATCCTGGTCTGAAAGGCCCTGTCATCCGGTCTTCCGAACATCCTGGGCATGATCATCAGCAGGTAGATGCCTGCCAGTGCCAGGAGGGCCAGTGCCGCGGTCAGCACTTTCACCATTGCTTCTGTTGCGATCCTTTCTCCTTATCAGAATCAGTTTACCACCTGATGAAAAAAATTACTATCACATTATTGAAACCTGTATATTTTTTTATAGTAGGAACTTATGAAATAGCGACAGAATAATTCTTTCCTTATGAAGACCAGTTTCCTCTGTATCTGCGGAGAAAACTGGTTCTGTCGCTGTTCTGTCGCCTGTTCCACTTCCGACAGAATCTACCGGTCCCGGAAGGGGCCTTTTTATTACGCTATTCCTGATCTGAGCTCCCGACATACGCGACAGATCTCCGCCTTTTTCCCATCGACAAAAAACATCTTCCCTGCGGCGACGAAATCCATTTCTTCCCGCAGGTATCAGCTTTTCCGGGTATGCCTCGTCTTCTCTCTGTCCCGGAGACGTGCCCTTTCCCTCCCTGCTGAGATCACATCCGGAAGGGGCCTTTTCCTTCCTCCGGGGCTGGTCCCCCACAGGGATCCGACCGGACCTTTCTCATACTCTCTGTAGTCAGTTCTGATCCCTCTAATACAGGATCTCTCCCGGGGGCAGGCCAGGATCTGCGGCTCTTTTCTTCTTATCTATACATCTCCCAGACACAGCACTGTGCTATCATGTAAAAAAGAACATAAAAAAGACAGGGACCTCACCTGCAAGTCGTTCCCTGTCTCTCACACCAAAGTACAGGACCGTTACAGAAATAACGGAATGTACCTATGTAATGTCATGATAACGACTGCTGTAAACATTTTCAAGTCTTTTGAAGAAACATTTGATACGGAAACGTTCAAAAAAAGATATTCGGATCTCCTGGAACTCCTTAAGGAGCTCCTCCTGACCTGCTCTCTCATCTGTCCTTTCTGCAGGGAAGAAGGGAAGCAGGGGCACTTCATCCTCTGGGGCTTCTACAGCAGGCAGATCAGTACCGGCATCAGCGGCACTGCCCTGGTCAGGGTCCAGCGCATACGATGCACATGCTGCAGACATACGCATGCCATCCTTCCCGGAGAAACGGTCCCTTATTCCTCCTTTCCGGCAGAGCTCCAGATCCGGCTGATCCAGGCCCGCCTGGATGGTGACGACGCATCCAGGGATGACCTTCTGGAGAAATACTTCAGCAGGGACGATGACGATGAGCACCTTATCTGGCAGCGCTTTAAAAAGAAATGGCGGGAACGTTCCCGGAAGGCCGGTGCCTCCATGGACAGCCCTGTCAGCGTGATCACGGAGAAATGCGTCATCCTCTTAAGACAGCAGTTCATGCAGGCAGGGCCTGCCCCGGTCTTCCTCCTGGAAGCCCTCGCAGCGGAGGATGCACTGAAAATCCCTCTCCGGGACCTGCCCCGCCAACACGGGCCGTATCGCCCCCGGCCCTGAAGGCCGTTATCATAGCCTCATCACTAAAAAAGAGGAGGAAATGACGGCCATGAAGAGCATTTATCTTACGCACGCCCCCGAAAAGGAGGCTTCCCCGCCGGCAGAGAGCGCCGGATACCGGAAGCCCGGATCCCCGGGGGCCCTTGTGATGCCCCGGAGCGGAAAAGGGGGTGCTGAGCATGACGCGCCCTGACTGCGGGGCCCTTCCGGAGATCTTCGGCTGCACCGGAGAGGCCCCGCGCTTTGCCGTATACGGCCTGCGGACGGCGGATCCGGACGGCCTGCAGCTGGAAAAGTCCTTCATCGTCCTGCGCCGGGGGCCCTTCATCGTACAGTTCACCGGACTGGAACAGTACGCGCCGGGATACAGGACCGTGCAGAGGTATGCCTCGTCTTCCCACTCGAAGCACACATATATCGTCCAGTTCATGAACTACATGGGGAGCCTTCTCCCCTATGACAGAAAGTTCTTCCATGACCTGTGCTCCTGGACCGGGGAGCTGGCCGCGGCCGTCACCCCGGAGAGGATGCAGGACTTCTTCGACCTCTATGCCCTGGGAGGGCTGCCGGGACAGAAGGCAGCGCCTGCCATGGACACGGACATGCGCTGCATACAGACGGTGACCGCCTTCGTCCTGGAACTGAAGAGGAAGCATCCGGCACGGGAAAGGATGGCCCTTACTGAGGAAGACCTCTACATCTCAGGGGAGTGCCTGACAAGGCAGGGCATGGTCTTCTCCAGGAAGCACGTCCGTTTCCGGGTAACGTCCCCTTCGTCAGGGGCCGCGGCCCGGTTCAGGGACCTTCCCTGGAAGGCCTTCGTCCTCCTGCTGGAGCTTTCCCTGCGGCATGCGCCGGACATCTCCCTGGCCCTTGCCGCCCAGGCCCTGGCCGGGCTCCGGGAAGGGGAGGTCATGAACCTGCGCCAGGAGGCCTCCCCCCTGGGGCCCGGCATCCTCTTTACCTACGAAGGGGAGGTCCTGAGCTCCATCGTCCTGGACGTCAGGAAGGAGCACGTCCTCCGGGACGACAGGATCCCCGCCGGCACCATAAAAAGGCCAAGGCTCCAGCACGTATACCCGGCCTTCAATGACCTGTTCTTCCAGATCTACATAAGGCACCTGGAGCACCTGCGCTCCTGCGGCTTCGACGGCCGTTACTGCCCCCTGTTCGTGGACGGAAGGGGCAGCGCCATGACCTACGCCGTATACAGGGACCGCTTCCGCTCCCTTGTCCGGGACCGCTTCGTGCCGGCCCTGCTCTCCAGTGAGGATCCGGAGCTCTACCTCTACGGGATGCTGGTCCGGGAAAGGGGACTGGCGCCCCACTGCCTCCGCCATACTTTCAGCTGCATGCTCGTCCTCATGGGCGAGGACATCCACGGGCTCCAGATGTACCGGGGAGACGCCTCCCCGGCATCCTGCCAGCCCTACCTCGACAACAAGAAAGACATCCTGGACCGGTTCCGGAGCGCACAGTCGGAGCTCATAGACCTCCTCTCCGCCGTCGTCGGGCCGGTCACAGGAAAGAAAGGATAAGCGTATGGATACGAAAGACTCTGCGAATAAAGACAGGAAAGGCATGTCCCCTTCCGGCATCCCTCTGCCCCCGGTCAGCCTCTATCCCCTGGTCCTGGCCCATGCACGGGGCTCCGGCTCCCTTTACGCCGGCTCCCCATCCGACCGGATCCGCCTGCTGGAGATGCTGGACGCGGACGGCTGGTTCGGGCTCGATCCCGTATACAGGGGAAAGGACATCTTCCTGCCGGAAGCGTCCCGCCTCCTTGAGGCCCTCCCCCTCTGGCTCAGGGCCTTCGGCAGGGCCACCGGAGAGAGGGCCCGCCTTCTCCTGGACCATTACGGAGGCGCCCTCCCGCAGACCTGTGCCGCCATCAGGCGCTTCCTGGACCAGAACGGCCTCTGGGAGAGGGAGGCCGCCCTGCAGGCGGCGGACCACCTGATCTGGCACTGCCTGTCCCGGTCCCCCGGCTGTCCGGACACGGCGCCGGACTATGGGGAGGAGGATCTCCTGGACCTCGCCCTCTCCGCCAGGCCCCTCCTGGGGAGGACCGCTTTCGGCCTTCTGGGAGAGCTCATGAAGGGCGTCATGGAACGCCCCTCCGCCTGGCAGTACTCCTTCGTCACCCCCGACTACGTCTCCCGGGATACGGACGCCTATCCCCTGGAGACCTTTGCCCGCCTTGCCTTCCGGGCCTTCAATCCCGTTTCCATAGAGGAGCATTCCCTGGTGGAAAAGGCGCGGGAGGACAGGGCCTCTGCGGCCCTCTGGCTCTTCACCGCCCTCCACTTCGTCAGCGCCCTCAGGTCCACGGACATCCGGCGCCTTCCCGCCCCGGTCCTGCCCCCGGCAGGGGCCGGCGGAAAGACGGAGGACGAACGCCTCTCCGGGATCTGCGCCCTGTGGGAGGAGCAGATCTCCCTCCTGGGCCTTACGCCGAACAAGACCTCCCGCCACGGGAACGTCCCTTCCATAAAGGTCTTCATACCCAAGGTGCTCCGGCCCCTCTTCGGGCTCTTCCTTTCCCTTGCATCAGAGGGATACTGTCCCGGCACGCCCTTCCTTGACTGCGATCCTTCCGTCTCCAGGCTCCGCGCCTTCTTCGGGGAGGACTTCGTCAGGGAGCTGGGCGGCAGGGCCTTCTCCACCAGGAAGGCCAACAAGTCCTTCATGCAGGGCCTGGAGGCCCTCTCCTCGAAGACAGGGAGCCCTGCCGACGGATACCTTCTGGCCCGGATCGCCAGGAGCCACAAGGGCACCCCCTACGAGTTCAGCTGCGCCGCCACGGACCATTACCTCCGGGACGCCAGCTTCCACGGCCTTACGGCCCGGGCGGCCCTGGGCCAGATGTTCGAAAGGGGCGTCTTCGGCTTCCTGCCGGTCCTGCTCGCCGAGCACCTGGACCGCAGGGCCTTCCGCAGCCTCACCCCCTCCGGACAGTCCAGCCTCCTGAAGGAGCTGGGCCTTAAGCCCTGGCAGCTGGAGGCCGTTTGCCGCTCCTGCATCCTGGCCCTGGAAAGGGCAGAGGGCGCCGTGCGGGAGGTCCTCCGCGCCGGGGCGGAGAACGGAGAGGCCCTCTCCGGGGCCCTGAGGGCCCTTTCGGACCGTCCTCCGGGCTCCCCGGAGGGGGCGGCCTTCTGCCTGCGGGCAGTATCGGGCATCCCCTGCGCCTCTCCTGACAGGGGCTCCTGCATGGGCTGCGCCTTTGAGATCTGTGCAAAGGCCTTCCTCCGGTGCCTGATGGACTCATACGTCCTGACCGCCCGCCGGGCGCAGAGCGCCGCGGGGGCGGAAAAGGCAAGGCTCACCGCCATCAGGACAGAGGGCGTCGCCCCCGTCCTGGCACGTTTCATAAAGACCTGGCCCTCCCTCTGCAGCGCGGAGGACACGGACGTCATGGAGGCCATCGTAAAGGAGGGGCTGGACGCCCTCTCTTCAAAGAAAGGAGCATCAGATGTATGATCACGGGACCGGCCGGGAGCTGGTCATGACAGAAGTACTGGACGGACTGGTCCGTACCAGAAAGGCCGGGACCTTTTCGGAAGAGGTCCTGGGACAGGCGGGGGGCATCTTCAGGCGCCTCCGGGAAAGGGGCGTCATAAGAGGCGGCAGCTTTGAAGACAGCGTATGGGCCCTCACCAATGAGACGGATGTATTCCGCCTGCGCTTTCCGGACGATGAAAAGGCATACCTGGCCGGGGCCGGGACCTGGACCGGCGTCCCCTTTGAAGGATACGTACAGGCCATGAAGGCCTTCCTCCTCCTGCAGACAGGATCCGTGTCCCTCCAGGGGCTCAGGGACCAGCTCCATGAGCTGTCCCTTCTGACCATGGACCCGGACCCCCTGGAGAGCGGCTTTGAGCCATCCCCCGCATCCCTCCGCTTCCTCGGCTTCCTCTCCGGAGGACATCCCGTCCGGGACCATGTCTCCTCCGGACTGGAGGACCTGATCGTTTGGAAAAGGAGGGGCCATGCCAGGCGGGACCTTGCCGGTCTCTCCGACTACCTGCGCTTCGACAGGGAGCTGGACGCCTTCTGGCAGGGCTCCACGCCGGACGAAAAGCTCCGCTGGTTCCTGATCCGGCTCTGGTGGGAGCTCACCTGCATCCTGCCCCTGAGGCCCACGGAGCTCCTGGTGACGCCCTGGGACTGCGTAAGGCAGAGCGACCGCCAGTACTTCCTGACCATCCGCCGCACTAAGCTGAAGAAACGGAAGGGGTCCCTGGGCTACCGGGTCGTGACGGACTACAGCGCCTGCACCTATGAGGTCCCCGCCGCTCTTGCGGAAGAGATCCTGTGGTACAAGGTCTCCGTCACCGCGGCCCTGAAGGACTGCAGTGATAAAGATAAAGACAAGGATAAGGATAAGGATAAAGACAGCTCTGCCCTTTGTCTTTCCTACCTTTTCGGCGGCAGCCGCCCTCTCCCCTATCAGGACGCCCGCCTCCTCCTCCGTTCCTTCCTGGGGGACGTACTGGGATGGGAAGACGTTTCCGCCATCCATCTGGGTGATACCAGGCACCTTTCCATGATCGGACTGATCATCTCCGGCGGGTCCCCCGTCATCTGCCGGGAGCTGGCAGGCCACGAGTCCGTCGACATCGCCAGCCATTACTATACCAACACAAGCCGCATCGTACGCTCGGCCTCCTACTTCTTTACCAGGGACAGGGGAAAGTCCTGCTCCCTGGTATCCGCCCCCTTCAGGATGCCCCCGGAAGGAGCCTCCCTCCATCCGGTGCCCGGCGGCATGTGCGGTGCCCCTCAGGTCCTCTCCGGGGACATCTCGGAGTGCATGAGGAACATCCCCGCCGGGGGGAGCCCCGGCGACTGCGCCGGGTGCCCCCGCTTCTATCCCGACAGGGACCACCTGCACAGGGCAGTGTCCCGGCCAGGGGACGATGCCTCTTCCGACGCCCCCTTCCTCTTTGCCCTGCTGGACCGGCTCAGGAAGGGACAGGGCATGACCTGTACCTTCAGGGAGGCCCTGGACAGGGAGCTGGCCTCATCCGCCGGGCACTTCCCTGTCCAGGACAGGAACGGGGAAGAATACGAAAGGAAAGGACCTGCCCCGCAGGAAGGAAAGGAGGACGGCCATGGGAAGAAGACCTGACATAGCTCCGGAGGAGCTCGTCTCCCTCCTGGACAGCTTCTTTATCAGCACCGGCGGCGATCCCGAAAGGATCACCTTCACGGCCCTCAGCCGCTATGCGGCTGACAGGGGCCTGTCCATACCGGAGCAGAAGTTCCGCAGATGCCAGGCCGTGGTCCGAAGGAAGGAAGAGCTCTCGGCCCTGCAGGCAGGGCCCCCGTCCGCTGTCCAGGAGGCCGTGCCCGGCTTTGCGACGCCCGACATACGGGAAGGGCTGCGCAGATGCCGTGACACTGCGGAAGCGGAGGCCTGGCTCTCCGGCCTTTCCGATTCCTGGCATGCCCTCTACCGCAGGAAGATCGAACTGGAGCTTGAGAACAGGAAGAACAGGGAAGAGCTCCTGGACCTGAAGAGCAGCGCTGACGCCGAAAAGGCCAGGCATGCACGGTCCGTCAGGGAACTGGCAGACAGGAACGGCGTACTGAAGGCCCAGGTCAGGGAGCTCATGAAGATCATAAACGAATACATCTATCCCTCCGCGGCCAAGATCCTCCTGAAAAAAAGGATCCCTTCCCTGGAAGTGGACAGCGCCGTCAATGAAGAGGCCATCCGGGGCCTCCTGGCGGATCAGGGCAGGGCCGGCCCGGATGATGTGCCTGATGCGGCCTCTCCGGACGACGCCTTCCTCGCTCTCGCTGCGGGAAAGGAGGACGGTCATGTTTTTTGAAGCAGTACGTGACGCTGATGAGCTCTGTGAAGAGAACAGGCTCCTCCGCCTCCTGCTCAGGGCCTTCGGCCTGAGGTCCTCCGATCCGGATACCATCAGGCAGCTCATAAGGGCCATGGTGCCGGAGCATGGGCCCTTCCCGCCCTGTGAAAAGGGAGCCGTGCCGGACGGCCGTATCAGACCGGCCGAAAAGGCGGCCCGCTTCCGGATGCCTGAAAAATATATCTATCCTTACACGCCAAAGTGTTCCGTGGCCTGGGCCTGGGAGCGGAGCTGGGACGAGGAAGGAAGGTCCTCTCCGGAGCCTCCCTGCATGGGGCCCTGCTGGGACGGATGGTGCACCTCCTGCACCTTCTGCAAAGGAGGGCAGGACCTGGAGAACATCTGGGACGTCATGGAGGACATGTCCGTCCGCATCGCCCATCTGACCGCCGAGGTCTTCCGGCTCTCCTGCAGGCTGTATGAGGAAGAGTATCCCTGCGAGGCCCATGACCCGGCATCCAGCCTCTACGATGATCTCTTTTTTACAACGGAGACCTGCTTCCCGGCCTACCGGGAGATGCTCCGCTGCCGCTCCCACGGGCAGGACCTTATGGATTCGGATGAATACAGACAGTCTGTCTGGGACATGGTCAGGGAAGGCAGGGACGACGGCAGGTACGGCATCATGCAGTTCCTGGAATGGAGGAAGAGTCGCTTCTCCATGCACCAGACCGGGCCCCTGTTCGTACCGTCAGAAGATGTCTCCCCGGAATACACGGACGACATGCTTTGGGAAGACCTGGTCAGGACCTTCCCCGAGGTATACAGCTGAAGACCGGAAAAAGATAAGAAAGGAAAGGAATGGAAAGGAATGGAAAAACACATGAAACACGGCTTCATCTCTATCAGGCAGAAGGATCCTGATATGGCGGCCCAGTGGGTATCCGGAGAAAAGGAAGGGCAGGATCCGGATACCGTATCCTACAGTTCCCACGTGAAGGCCATCTGGAAATGCGGAAAAGGCCATCTGTTCACTGCAGCAGTGAACAACAGGGTCCTGCACCAGACTTCCTGCCCCTACTGCTCCGGCAGGAAGGTCCTGAAGGGCCTGAACGATCTGGAGAGCACATATCCGGATCTGGCGGAGCAGTGGCACCCTTACCGGAACGGTGACCTGCTCCCGGACGAAGTCATGCCGGGCAGCCATCTGAAAGTATGGTGGAAATGCAGCCTGGGACACACCTGGGCCGCTTCTATCCTGAACAGGAACAAGAAAAGTGGATGCCCTTACTGTAAGGGACAGACACCTGTACGGATGCACTTCGTGTAAAGCTGATGCGGCCTTCTTATTATGTCGGCTCTTTAAGGAGCGGCATGTCCACAGTCCACCGTAAAAGGCCATTAAACGACAGAATCCAACGGTCCTGAATTCTTCAGTCACCATGGATTCTGTCGGGAAAGAAAAGACACCTCTTACTTCAGTCTCTATATTTACAGGGGGAGAACGACAGAACCCCGACCCTTAGTTCCACAGACGAACCGCAGAAAGGCCGCAACCCTTGAAGAATCAAGGATTGCGGCCCTTTTAGTTGGCTATATTTCTACAAGTCGCGAATTATTCGATAACTGTAGCAACACGTCCGGAACCAACAGTAC
>JAFWOX010000045.1 GCA_017545325.1 Oscillospiraceae bacterium
CGGCAGATCATCAACCTGACCCAGACCACCTCCGGCTCCTATCTGCTCATGTCCTCTCTGGACATCTCCCGGCGGATGCTGGCCCTCCGGGGCCGGGAAATCTTCGCCAAGGTCTCCACCATGGCGGACTACGCCCGGGAGGAGATCAACGCCATCGGCGGCTACTACGCCTTCGGCAAGGAGCTGGTGAACGGGGACTCCATCTTCGACTTTGACCCCACCAAGCTGTCCATCCACACCCGGGACATCGGGCTGGCGGGCATCGAGGTCTACGACATTCTCCGGGACGAGTACGACATTCAGATCGAGTTCGGCGACATCGGCAACATCCTGGCCTACCTGTCCATCGGGGACCGGCCCCAGGAGCTGGAGCGGCTGGTGTCGGCCCTGGCGGAGATCCGCCGCCGCTATCAGCGGGACGGCTCCGGTCTGCTGGATACGGAGTACCTGGACCCCGAGGTGGTGGCCACCCCCCAGGAGGCCTTCTACGCCCCCAAGAAGTCGGTGCCCCTGAATGAGAGCGAGGGCTGCGTCTGCAGCGAGTTCGTCATGTGCTACCCTCCCGGCATTCCCATCCTGGCCCCCGGCGAGCGGATCACCCGGGACATTCTGGACTATATCCAGTTCGCCAAGGCCAAGGGCTGCTCCATGACCGGCCCCGAGGACCCGGACATCCTGCGCCTGAACGTGCTGGCGTAAACCACTGTAGCGCGGGCAATCTGCCCGCCGTCCCCTGTAGCGCGGGCAATCTGCCCGCCGTCCCCCGCCCGTAGGGGCCGGGACTAGCTTTGCGTCGCCGGCCCGCCGTTCTCCCCCCTGTAGGGGGCGGCCCCCGGACGCCCCGCCGTTCCCCGCCCGTAGGGGCCGGGTCCCCCGGCCCGCCGTACCTGCAGTTTCTACGCCGTAGGGGCGATCATTGTTCGCCCGCCGTACCCCGCCCGGAACGGGAATGCAAAATGCAAAGTGCAAAATGCAAAATTGCGGCGTTTTCAAATTGCGATTTGAAAACAATGAAAAGGACAAGATTTCACCGTTTCGGCGAATTCTTGTCCTTTTCAGCTTTTTGCGTCTTATCATGAATCGCTTTCGATAAACAACGGAAGTACCGCCATCATGTCCGTAAAGGGCGAGGTTTCACAGGTCAACACATATTGGAACCCGTTTTGCTGCCAGTAAGCCACGCCTTTGTAATCGGGTAAGGTTGGATTTCCCCGGAAACGCACCTCCACACCCTGAATAACTTCCGAGCCGCGCTCCGCCAGGTCGGTCTGCCATGTATCGTACGCGTCGTTTTCCGGGTCCGTTTCGTATTTCCAAACATACACCGGTCCAGCGTCCTTGTTTGGACGGTACTCCAGGGCAATTCCGCCATTTTCACCAATAGAAGGGTCAATCATCGGGATGATTTCCCCCTGGTATTCGCCTTCCGCCGGCAACTGATAGCCGAAGCCCAGACGTTTCTCCAATTCCTCCATCGTCATCGGCGTCATCACATTGGGGTTGAGGATTTCTTCCTCCATGAAGATCGGCAGGATCTTCATAATGTCTGTCCCCGGGGCAGTTTCACAGTTCAGCCTATATTGGAAACCGTTCTGTTCCCAATAGGCGACGCCCCGATCCTCGGGGACTGTCGGTTCCCCACGAAAACGCACCTCAATCCCATGAATGGTCTCGCTGCCTCGTTCCGCCCATTGACCCGCAAAGGTATCATACGCATCAGCACCAGAGGAGTCTCTGTATTTCACGGCGTACACAGAAAAACCATCAAAGGAATACTTCAACGAAATAGCGCCGTTGTCCCCAAGGTCCTCATTGATGCTTGCAGTAATTTTCCCCTCGTACTCGCTCTCATCCGGGAGCTTGTAGCCAAATCCCAGCTTGGCTTCAATCTCCTCCATGGTCATTTCAACCGGGCCGGGCGGCTCTGTGGGGGCAGTCGTTTCTGTGCTTTCCCGCTCTGTGGTCACGGGCTCCATCTGGTTTTTCCAGGACACCGGCAGCTCCCGCGTTTCTCCGCCCTCCTCTATGACGCAGAGCTTTTCTCCCAAGCGCTCCGTGGAAAGATCGAAATACTCCGCCTTTGGCTGAATTTGCAGCGTCTCAGTCCGCATCAGGGCCTCCATATCATAAATTTGGAGCTCCGCGTTTCCCTGCACGCCGAATACCCGAATCCGATTGCGAGTCCAGCTTACTTCAACGCGGGTCTGCCCCTCCGCACGCAGTTCTATACCGTATCTGCTGACTCCATCATATTCCTGAGAGCTGCCCAGGTGGACGCGCAGCTCCGCCTGGAAGACCTCCCCCTCCAGGGTCCAGGAATTGATGGTCCACAGGGCGCTATGGATGTTTTCCCCGCTCAGGGCCGCGAAGGAGTCCCCGCAGGAGGCCCGCAAATGGCAGGCGGACCCCGGAATGTCAAGCTGGTAGGAGCCCCGATAGGGCGCCACGAAGACGTTGTAGGCAGGGTCCTCTCCGATGATTCCTTCCTGAACGATCTCCAGGTCTCCGAACAGAGGGGGCCGTTCGTACCCGGAGAAGGCCGCCGTTTTTCCCTCCGGATCCCGGAGTTGGAATTTCTCCATGCTTGCGTAAAAACGGACTTCTTCTCCCGCAGTGAGCTCATTTTGAAGTGGCTGGTAATCGCTCCCGTTGGATTTCCCCGGCTCGGAAGGGTTCTTGCCGGAGAGCAGTTTGGAAAGCAGCAGCGCGCCGCTTCCCAGCAGGCAAAGGGCCAACATGGCGGCAATGGCGCCCCGGAACCGGACTTTCCGGGCGGGCACCGCCCGCAGATTCCGGGACTCCGGCGCAGCGGAGGCGGCTCTGTCCGCCCTGTCCAGGACTTCCCGCAGGAGCCGGGGATTCTCCTGGGGCTCCGGGGGCTCCGCCCGGGAGATGATATGCTCGTCATAGGCTGCAGTCAGTCGCCTGGTGAGTTCTTCATCCGTCATGGGTACACCTCCTTCAATTCCTTGCGAAGGGCCTTTCTACCCCGGTTGATCAGCTTTTCGGCCTTGCTGACGCTGCAATCCAGGGTCC
>JAFWOX010000046.1 GCA_017545325.1 Oscillospiraceae bacterium
CGTGAACTCCTACGGCCGGGGGCTGGATGAGGATCCGGATTTTGCCGATCTGCTGCGGATGATCAATGACATCCCCGGTGATTTCCGCCTCCGCTTCATGACCAGTCACCCCAAGGACGCAACGGAAAAGCTGTTCCGCACCATGGCGGAGTGCGAAAAATGCGCCCCGCACATCCACCTGCCGGTCCAGTCCGGGAGCGACAGGATACTCAAGGCCATGAACCGCCATTACACCCGGGAGAAATACCTGTCCCTGGCAGAGACTGCCCGACGGTATATCCCGGAGCTGGTGCTCACCACCGATATCATCGTGGGCTTTCCCGGGGAGACGGAGGAGGATTTTCTGGACACCCTTCATCTGACGGAAGAGGTGCGCTTCGACTCCATGTTCACCTTCATCTATTCCCGCCGGCCCGGCACCCCGGCGGCGAAGCTGGAGCCCAACGCCTCCCGGGAGGAGATACAGAGCCGCTTCGACCGCCTCGTTGAGAGCGCCAACGCCGTTTCGGCCGAGCTGCACAGGGCCCAGGAGGGCAAGACCTTCACCGTGCTCATCGACGGGGAGGGCGCCCACGGGAACTTCAACCTGTCCTCCCGGACGCCGGGCGGGCGGCTGGTGCATTTGAAGGGAGATCCCTCGCTGGTGGGCCAGTTCCGGGACGTGAGGATCACCGGCAGCAATACCTACGCCCTGTTCGGGGAGATATAGCTTTTATGGACGATATGCCCGTCATTGTGATCACCGGCCCCACCGCCTCCGGGAAAACGGACCTGGGGGCGGCGCTGGCCCTTGCCCTGGGCGGCGAGGTGATCTCCGCCGATTCCATGCAGATCTACCGCGGCATGGACATCGGCACCTCCAAGGCCACGGCGGCGGAGATGCGGGGCGTGCCTCATCATATGATCGACGTGGCCGATCCCCGGGAGAGCTGGTCCGTGGCCCGCTGGGCCGCCGAGGCCGCCGCCGCGGCGGAGGATATCCGCTCCCGGGGCCGCCGGGTGATCGTGGTGGGCGGCACGGGCCAGTACATCGACGCGCTGCTGGCCGGCACGGACTTTGCCGACAGCCCGGGGGATTCCGGTCTCCGGGCCAGGCTGAGTGCGGAGTACGACGCCCTGGGGGGCGAGGCCTTTCGGCAGAAGCTGGCCGCATCGGACCCGGAGCGGGCCGCGAAGCTCCCCGCCGGCGACAAAAAGCGGCTGGTCCGGGCCATGGAGGTGTGGCTTCTCACCGGAGAGACCATCACCGATCACGACAAACGAACCGCCGCGCTGCCGCCCCGGTATCCCTCCGTCCGCTTCGCCCTGACCTACCGGGACCGGGAGACGCTGTATGAGCGCATCCGCCGCCGGGTGGACCGCATGGCCGAGGCCGGTCTCTTTGACGAGGTGGCGGGGCTGCTGGATCGGGGCCTCTCCCCCGACAGCACCGCTATGCAGGCCATCGGCTACAAGGAGGCCGCCGCGGCCCTTCGGGGAGAGTGCAGCCGGGAGGAAGCTCTGGACGCCGTCAAGCTGGCCTCCTGCCGCTACGCCAAGCGTCAGCTCACCTGGCTGCGCCGGGACGCGGAGCTCCACTGGCTGTTCCGGGAGGACTGCCCGGACGAGACCGGCGCCCTGGCCGAGATTTCCCGAGTGCTTCGACAGTA
>JAFWOX010000047.1 GCA_017545325.1 Oscillospiraceae bacterium
AGATTGCGCAGTCAGAATTTTCGTCAGATTGTCTGAAAATCGCGGGGAATACTTCCTGTATTGGCCAAGATTTTCGGACAATATGACGGAACATTATGCAAGCAAGATGCGTGCCGAGAATTGTGCGGTATTGCCTTAATAAAAGATTCCCGCCCTCCGGGTGCGCGGGGGCGGGTCGGCAGCTGAGAAGCGCAGACTATTGAAGAAAGGAAAAAGTGCCATGTATGCGTTCAAACCCTATACCGAGCGTGTAGCTCGGCTTCGGGACGCGGTCCGCGACCGGCTGATCGTAGCGGATGCGGAAAAGACGCGCCTGCAGCTGGAGGCGAAGAAAAAGTACATCAAATATCCCCCCATGCTCCAGAAGCCCTACATCTCCCTCTATGTGCTGGAACGGATGCCCCTGAACCTCCACGAGGACGAGTTCTTCTTCGGCGGCCTGGGCAACAAGGGCTGGGGCGGCGCGGGCGGCTCCGCCTGGCTGAGCGTGGATATCGAGCACACCTGGCCCATCGGGCCGGACGGGCTGCACCACGCGCCGGATGAGGACCCGCTCTATTCCCATCAGAGGCTTGCCATCTCCCCGGAGGACGTGAAGGAGCTCCGGGAGCTCGCCAAGGCCAAGGCGGAGCTGGAGGGCGGCTTCGAGGCCCAGGACTGGCTGCCCGACGGGGTGCAGGAGCTCTTTGTGCTCCAGGCCAACCCCTCCGGGAAGATCGGCGGCTGGCCCATCTACCTGCCCCCAGGACATCTGACCCCCGGCTATCAGAATATCCTCCGCCAGGGCTACGGGGCCATCCGGAAGAAGTCCCAGGACTGGCTGGACGACCATGAAGGCAACATCATGGGGGACGACATCGGCAAGTATATGTTCTACAAGGCCGCTACCGTGGCCTGCGACGGGGCCATCACCCTGACCCGCCGCTATGCCGACCTGGCCCGGCAGCTGGCCGCGGAGGCGGGGGACCCTGCGAAAAAGGCGGAGTTCCTCAGCCGGGCCGAGAGCCTGGACCATATCGCCACGGAGACGCCCCGGACCTTCTGGGAAGCCTGCCAGATGGCCCTCATGTACGACGTGTTCCTGAAGTCGGACAACGACCCCGGCGTCATCAGCCTGGGCCGTTTCGACCAGTATACCTGGCCCTATCTGAAGGCGGACCTGGAAGAGGGGCGCATCAGCCTGGAGGAAGCCCAGGAGCTGGTGGACGGCTTCTTCCTGAAGATCAACACCTTCTACGGCGGCAGCTTCGGCAAGACCGCCCAGACCGCCGGCATCGGCAATTCCTTCCAGCATACCACCATCGGCGGCACCGACCCCAAGACCGGGGAGGACGCGGTGAACCCGGTGTCCTACATGGTGCTGGAGACCCTGGCCCGGCTGGACCTCCACGACCCCACCATCTCCCTGCGCATCACCAAGGGCACCCCCAAGGAGATGTGGGACTGCGCCATGGCCGCTTCCAAGCGGGTGGGCGGCCTGCCCCTGCTGCAGAACGACGACGTGATCATCCCCGCCCTGATGAAGGAGGTGGGCTTCTCCCTGGAGGACGCCCGCAATTTCGCCTTCATCGGCTGCCAGGAGATCACCGGCTTCGGCAACGACTATCCCGCACCCAATGGTTCCGCCATGGGCCATAACGGCATCTTCTGGGCCATCGCCCTGGTGATGGCCATCAACAACGGCATCAATCCCATCAACGGGGCCCAGTGCCCCGCCTAGGTCCGCTCCGGGTATCTCTACGATATGGAGACCATGGAGGACGTGAAGGCCGCCTTTGAGAAGATCTGCCGCTGGATGCTGACCTGGAGCGCCTCCCTGAACAACCTGACGGAGCACGAATACCCCCGCCTCTTCCCCTTCCCCAACCTGTCCATCTCCACGGAGGGGTGCATGGAGTCCGGCAAGGACGTGTCCGAGGGCGGCGCGAAGTACAATTCCTACGGCGGCACCGCCACCGGCCTCGCCACCACGGCGGACAGCCTGACGGCCCTGAAGTACATCGTCTACGACAAGAAAATCGCCACCCGGGAGGAATTCCTCCAGGCGATCCTGGACGACTGGAAGGGCCATGAGCCCCTGCGCCAGCGGGTGCTCCATGAGGTCCCCCATTACGGCAACAACGACCCCTACGCGGACGAAGAGATGAAGTACGTCATGGATCTGTACTACAACATCACCCGCGCCTTCTCCACCTGCCGCTGCACCACCTACAAGTGCGGCACCTTCGGCGCCAGCGACCATGTGGTCCAGGGCGAGATCACCTGGGCGACCCCCGACGGCCGAAAGACCGGCGATCCCATCGCGGATGCCTGCAGTCCCGGCCAGGGGCGGGATGTCTGCGGGCCCACTTCCGTCTTTGAATCCGCTGTGAATTTCGAACACGGCCATTATCTGGACGGCATGGCCCTGAACCTGAAGATCCATCCCTCCTCCATCCAGGAGGACGAAGGCGTCCGGAAGCTGGAGGATATGACCCGGACCTACTTCGATCAGGGCGGCATGGAGATCCAGTACAATGTGGTGGATGCCGAGACCCTGCGGAAGGCCCAGAAGAATCCGGAGGATTACCACAACCTGGTGGTGAGGATCGCCGGCTTCTCCGCCTATTTCGTGGACATGACCACGGAGATGCAGAACGACATCATCTCCCGTGCGGAGCACAGAGTGTAAGCGCAATAAGAACAGTATCCCGCGGGCCAAACCCGGCCCGCGGGATATTTGCATCCGGGCGAGCCTTCCCTCCCCTTTACACCGATATGTGTTGTATGCTATACTAATACTAATACCCAATAGAAATCTCGGATTCCCAGCGGCATAAATCGCGCCAAACTTCGTTGTCGGCCTTGACGGGCGGCAGCCCGCCTTCGTCCTCCGCCTCGTCTGACACGATTTCTGCTCGCTGCTCGATCCTAGATTTCTATCAGGTATTA
>JAFWOX010000004.1 GCA_017545325.1 Oscillospiraceae bacterium
AAGCCGGTGGTGCCGGAGGTATACTGCATGTTGCAGACGTCGTCCGGCTTCACGGCGGCGGCCCGGCGCAGAAGCTCCTCCCGGGGCACCCGGTCCGCCCTGGCCTCCGCCTCCTCCCAGGTCTGGCAGCCCGCCATGCGGAAGCCCACGGTGATGACGTTCCGCAGGAAGGGGAGACGGCGGGAATGGAGGGGACTGCCGGAGCGGGTGGTCTCCAGCTCGGGGCAGAGCTCCCGGATGATGCCGGCATAGTCGCTGTCCCGGTAGTTACGCACCATGATGAGGGTATGGGCGTCGGAATGGCGCAGAAGATACTCCGTCTCCGCCAGCTTATAGGCGGTATTCATGGAGACGAACACCGCGCCGATCTTGGTGACGGCCCAGAAGGCGATGTACCACTGGGGCACGTTGGTGGCCCACACCGCCACATGGGCGCCGGGGCGGACGCCCATATCGATGAGGGCCCGGCCGAAGCGGTCCACATCCCGCCGGAACTCCCGGTAGGTGCGGGTATAGTCCAGGGTGGGGAAGCGGAAGGCATACTGGTCCGGGAAGGTCTCGGTGACCCGGTCCAGCAGCTGGGGAAAGGTCTCCTGGATCAGCAGCTCCTTTTTCCAGATGAACTGCCCGGTATGGGCGTTGTTCCAGTACAGGTCCTGCCGGGGCTCGTCCGCCTCCAGCAGCCGCTCCACCTGGCTGGAAAAATGCGGCAGGATCACATCCGGCCCCAGGCCGGGGAACCAGGAGGGATCCCATTCCAGGGCGAGGAAGCCCTTGTAGCCGATGCTCCGGAGGGCGGCCATGACGTCCCCCAGGGGCAGGCTGCCCTCCCCCAGGAGGCAGTAGGTCCAGCCCTCCCCCTGGGGACGGGAATCCCGCAGGTGGACATGGCGGATGTAGGCCCCCAGGTTCTGCACCGTGGTATCCGGATCCTCCCCCGCCAGACGGACGGTGGAATGCACGTCCCAGAGGGCGGCAAGGCCGTCGGAGGCGAAGCGGTTCAGCATATCCCGCAAAGCTTCGGACCGGGCGAAGGGACCCCGGCTCTCCAGCAGCAGGGTGACCCCCTGGTCCTCCGCCTCCGGGGTGAGGCGGCTCAGGGCGGCGGCCACGGTTTCCCCGGTCTCCTCCCCCTCGGCGACTGCCCGGACCCGGATGTAGGGCACCCCCACCCGGCGGGCGGCCTGGATGCAGGCCTCCACTTCCCGGATGTTCCCCTCCGGATCGGCCGGATCCCCCAGATCGCACAGGGCGTCGATGCAGGGGATGCTCAGGCCCTCTTCAAACAGGCCCCGGGAGGTGGCCCGGGCGGCGGAGCGGCCCACGGGACCCGTTTCTCCCGCCAGGCCTCCGTCCCGGATATTGTGGATCTCGATGCCGGCAAAGCCGTATTCCAGGGCCATGCGCCGGAATTCCTCCCAGCTGTAGCCATGCCAGCCCCGGGTGGAAAAACAAAGCTTCATGACTGCTTATCCTCATAGGCGATCTTGTTCAGCGCCGCAAGATAGGCGTTGACGCATGCGCCGATCACATCGGTGGAAAGGCCGCTGCCGGAGTATACCTTGCCCCGGTCCCGGAGCTTGATGAGGGCGGAGCCCATGGCCTCCCGCCCCTCGGTGACGGCGGAGATCTGGAAGTCATCCAGCTCGTAATGGCGGCCGGTGATCTGCTCCAGGGCCAGGAAGGCCGCGTCCACGGGGCCGTCCCCCGGGGCGAGCCCCCGCAGGATGGCGCCGTCCTTCTTCACCACGATGTCCGCGGTGGCGCTGATCACGTTGCCCGTATGGACCACGTAGCTCTCCAGCTGATAGGTGGAGGGGACCAGCAGGGCGGCGTTGGCCACGATGGCGTCCAGCTCCCGGAAATCCACGTCCTTCTTCTCCGCGATATGGCAGAAGCTCTCGTATACCGCGGCCATATCCCCGGGGTTGAGCTCGTATCCCAGCTTCCGCACCGCCTGCTCCACGGCGCTCATATCTGCGCCGGCGGTGAGGAGCATGGCGGAGAGGGGGGCGCCGGCCCCGTTCTCGAAGGGGGAGGTGCTGCGCCGGCGGGACTCCAGCAGCCCGGAGATGCGCTCCACCCCCGCGTTCAGCCGGGTCATATCCAGGCCGGAGGCGAGGCCCAGGGAGTCCCCCCGCTCCCGGAGGATGGCGGCCAGGGCGGAGAGCCTGCAGCTCTCCCCGCCGCCCACGCTGGCGACGCTCCCCGCAGCTCCGCAGCGCAGGGCGGCCAGGGTATCCGCCGCCCCCAGGCCCAGGGCGTCGGAGCAGGCGGCGAAGACGGGGGTGCTCCCGGCCTTCTCCACCGGGTCCTTCAGCAGCTCCGCCAGCTCCCAGGGAAGCCGCCTGCCCTCGGAATCCCAGAGGATGATCCCCTTGGCTCCGGCGGCGATGGCGGACTCCATCAGCTTCAGCAGGAAGCCCGGCTCCGCCCGGGCGGCGTCCAGGGCCTCGAAGAACACGGCGCCGCAGAGCCCCGCGCAGCGGCGGAGCTGCTCCTCCAGCAGGGCGGGGAGCTTATCCGGCCTCACGCCGCTCAGGTATTCCATCCCGGAGGCGGAGACGGGAACGGAGACTGTCAGGATGCCCCGGGGAGAGCTTTTCAGCTCCCGGGCGGCCAGCTCCGCTTCTCCGGCCTCCAGCCCCACCGAGACGGCGGGGCAGGCCCGGCGCAGCAGGGTGCCCAGGGTGCGCACCAGCAGCGCCGCCTCCTCCCCCAGGGAAGGGGAGGGCAGCTGGAGGATATCCACCCCCAGCCCGTCCAGCTCCCGGGCCAGATCCAGTCGGTTCTTGAAGCTCAGCTCCGCGGCTTCGGCGAGGGTACGGTCATAGATCCTGATCTCTTTCATTCCTGTTCATCCATTCTCCGGTAACGGTCGAATTTTTCCTTGGCCTGCTCCTCCGCCTGGGCGAAGAGGACGTCCGCGTTCTCCGGATAGCGCAGGGCAAGGCTGGAGTAGCGGACCTCCCCGTTCAGGAAATCCCGCAGGGGGAGCTTCGGGGCGGGGGAATCCAGCCGGAAGGGCTTTTCCTTCCTGGGATCATAGCGGTAGAGATGCCAGTAGCCCGACTGCACGGCCTTCTTCATCTCCGCCTGGGCGGAGCACATCCCCGCGTGGATGCCGTGGGCGGTGCAGGGGGTATAGCCGATGACGAGGGCGGGGCCGGGGTGGGCGTCCGCCTCCAGCAGGGCCTTGATGAGCTGGGCGGGATTCGCCCCCATGGCCACCTGGGCCACATATACGTTGGGGTATTGCCGCAGCATGGCCCCCAGATCCTTCTTGGGGCTCTTCTTTCCCGAGGACTGGAACTGGGCCACGGCACCCAGAGGGGTGGCCTTGGAGCTCTGTCCGCCGGTGTTGGAGTAGACCTCCGTATCGATGACGAAAACGTTCACATCCTCCCCGGTGGAGAAAACGTGGTCCAGGCCGCCGTAGCCGATATCATAGGCCCAGCCGTCCCCGCCGTACATCCACACGGTCTTCTTGGCGAACTGGTCCCGCATGGCCCAAAGCTCCGGGTCGTTCCGGCAGGCGTTCTCCAGGGCCTCCGCCCGCTCCCGGGTGCCCTCGGCGGAGTTGAACCCGGCCAGCCAGGCCTCCAGGGCTTCCTTCAGCCCGCCGGAGGCGGTCTTCACCTTTTCCTCCGCCAGGAGCTTTGCCCGCAGGCGCTGCTGCCGGGAGGACAGGGCCATGCCCAGGGCGAATTCCGCGTTATCCTCAAACAGGCTGTTGGACCAGGCCACTCCGTGGCCCTTCCGGTTCTTGCAGTAGGGCACGCTGGGCATGGCCGCGCCCCAGGCCTGGGAACAGCCCGTGGCGTTGGCCCAGTAGACCCGGTCCCCGAAGAGCTGGGTCAGGAGCTTGGCATAGGGGGTCTCCCCGCAGCCGGCGCAGGCGCCGGAGAACTCCACCAGCGGCTGCCGGAACTGGCTGCCCTTCACCGTGGCGGCGTCGTACACGTCCCCCTTGTCGGAAAGGCCCAGGCCGTAATCCCAGTTCTCCCGCCGGTAGTCCCCCTCCTCCAGGGGAAGGAGACGGATGGCCCCGGCGGGGCATACGCCCTCGCAGCTGCCGCAGCCGGAGCAGTCCGGCGCGGAGATCTGCAGGGAATACAGGAGCCCCTCCCCCTGCTTCCCCTTGGCGGGGGCGGTGCGGAAGGTCCCAGGGGCCGCCTTGGCCTCCTCCCCGTTCAGGAGCAGGGGCCGGAGGACGGCATGGGAGCACACCAGGGAGCACAGGTTGCATTGGAGGCATTTCTCCGGATCCCATACCGGGCTGCGGTCGCAGAAGCCCCGCTTTTCCCAGGCGGTGGTGCCCAGGGGCAGGACCCCGTCCTCCAAGCCCTTGAAGGCGGAGACCGGCAGATCATCCCCCTTCAGGGCGTTCAGGGGGCGGAGGATATTCCGGATGAACTCCGGAGCCTCCGGCTCCGGCGCCTCCAGGGGCGTATCCGGCGCATCGGCCCAGCTCCCGGGCACCTCCACCCGGTGGGCGGCCTCCGCCCCGGCGTCGATGGCGTTCAGGTTCTTCTGCACTACCTTTTCGCCCTTGCTGCCGTAGCTCTTCCGGGCAGCCTCCTTCATGTATCCCACGGCCTCCTCCGCCGGGAGGATCCCCGCCAGGCGGAAGAAGGCGGCCTGGAGCACGGTGTTGGCGTGGTTCCCCAGGCCCAGGTCCCGGGCGATGCGGTCCGCGTCGAGGGTGTACAGGGCGGCGCCCTTCCGGGCCAGGCAGCGCTTCACCCGGTCCGGCAGCTTCTGCTCCAGCTCTTCATCCTTCCAGGGGCAGTTCAGCAGGAAGGTGCCCCCGGGCTTCAGCTCCTGCGCCATATCGAAATGGTACAGGAAGGCGGGATTGTGGCAGCCCACGAAATCCGCATGGCGCACCAGATGGGCGCCCCGGATGGGGGAGGGGCCGAAGCGCAGATGGCTCCGGGTGATGCCGAAGGATTTTTTCGTATCGTATTCGAAGTAGCCCTGGGCGTACAGGGCGGTATGGTCCCCGATGATCTTGATGCTGTTCTTGTTGGCGCCTACGGTGCCGTCGGACCCCAGGCCCCAGAACTTGCAGGAGACGGTGCCGGGCTTATCCGTATCCGGCTGCTCCGGAACGGCAAGGCTCAGACCGGTCACGTCGTCGGTGATGCCGATGGTGAAGCCGTTCTTCGGCTCTGCCGCCTCCAGCTCCCGGTATACCGCCAGGATCTGGCCCGGGTCCGTATCCTTGCTGGAGAGACCGTAGCGGCCGCCGATGATCCGCGGCGCCTTCTCCCGGCCCATAAAGGCCTGACATACGTCCAGATACAGGGGCTCCCCGGGGGCGCCGGATTCCTTGCACCGGTCCAGCACCGCGATCCGCTTCACGGTCCCGGGCAGGGCGGCCCGGAAGAAATCCGAGGCGAAGGGACGGTACAGGTGCACCTGCAGATAGCCCACCTTTTCCCCCCGGCTGCGAAGCAGGTCCACCGTATCCTGGATGGTGCCGCTGACGCTGCCCATGGCCACGATCACCCGCTCCGCCTCCGGGTCCCCGTAGTAGTTGAACAGGTGGTACTCCCGCCCGGTGAGGGCGGAGATCTTCCCCAGGACCTCCTCCACCTGCCGGGGCAGGGCGTCGTAGGCGGGGTTGTTGGCCTCCCGGATCTGGAAGTATACGTCCGGATTCTGGACGGTGTTCCGCAGGGTCGGGTGGTCCGGGTTCAGGGCGGAGGCCCGGAAGGCGGCCAGGGCGTCCCGGTCCAGCAGGGTCTCCAGCTCCGCCGGACTCAGCACCCGGATCTTCTGGATCTCATGGGAGGTGCGGAAGCCGTCGAAGAAATGGAGGAAGGGGATCCGGGAGGAGACGGCGCAGACATGGGCGGCGGCGGCCAGGTCCATGACCTCCTGTACGCTGCCGCTGGAGAGGAGGGCCCAGCCCGTGCTGCGGCAGGCCATGACGTCGGAGTGGTCCCCGAAGATGCTCATGGCGTGGGTGCCCACGGTGCGGCTGGCCACATGGAGCACCGCCGGGAGCCGGGAGCCCGCGATGCGGTACATCACCGGGATCATGAGCATGAGCCCCTGGGCGGAGGTGAAGCTCACCCCCAGGGAGCCGGTCTCGCAGGCCCCGTGGACCGCGCCGATGGCCCCTGCCTCGGACTGCATCTCCACCAGCCGGACGGGCTGGCCGAAGAGGTTTTTCCGCCCCTGGGCGCTCCATTCGTCCGTATGCTCCGCCATGGGGGAGGAGGGAGTGATGGGGTAGATGGCCGCGATCTCGGAGAACTGATAGGCCACATGGGCGGCGGCCTCGTTGCCGTCCATGGGGGCGTAGGTATGGTCTGCCATAGAGATGGCCTCCTTAAATCTCAGAAGAACAGGTGCAGCGCCTTCCGGTTCATGTCCAGATACTTCGCTTTTCTTCCGGAGAAAAGCTGCTCCAGCTCGTATTCGATGGTCTCCTTCTTCACCAGGTTCGTCTGGGCCAGGATGGCCCCCAGCATGACGATATTGGCCGCCTTATCGGAGCCCAGCTTCTGGGCCTCGGTGTTGATGGGGATCTTATGGATGCGAAGGTCCTCCCGCTTGGGCTCCTGGGGCACCAGGTCGCTGTTCACGAAGAGCAGGCCGCCGGGCACCACCATGGGCTCGAACTTCAGCAGACTGGGGAGATTCATCACCACCAGCACGTCCGCCTCGTCGATGAGGGGGCAGCGGATGGGCTGATCGGAGACCACCACGGTGCAGTTGGCGGTGCCGCCCCGCATCTCGGGACCGTAGGAGGGGAGCCAGGTGACCTCCCGGCCTTCCTCCATGGCTGCCTTGGCGATCATCTGGCCGATGGCCAGGGTGCCCTGGCCGCCGCTGCCGGCAAAGAACATTCTGCATTTCATGGCTCAAAATCCCTCCGGCGTTTTGAAATTCTTCACGGGGTAGTACTCCGCCATCTGCTCCCCCACCCAGCGGAGGGCGTCCGCGGGAGCCAGGCCCCAGTTGGTGGGGCAGGAGGAGAGGAATTCCACGAAGGTGAAGCCCAGGCCGGCCCGCTGGATGGCGATGGCCTTCCGCACGGCCTCCTTGGCCTTCCGCACGTTGGCGGGGTTATTCAGCATCACCCGTTCCACGAACACGGCCCCGTCGATGGTGCTCAGCAGCTCGCAGACCTTCAGGGGCATGCCCGCCTGCTCCTGGGAGCGGCCGTAGATAGCGGTGGTGGCCTTCTGGCCGATGAGGGTGGTGGGGGCCATCTGGCCGCCGGTCATGCCGTAGATGCCGTTATTGATGAAGAAGGTGGTGAACTTCTCCCCCCGGAGGGCGGCATGGGTGATCTCCGCGATGCCGATGGCCGCCAGGTCCCCGTCCCCCTGGTAGGTGAAGACCACCTTGCTGGGGTTCACCCGGCGGATGCCGGAGGCTACGGCGGGGGCGCGGCCATGCATGGACTCGCACATGTCGATATTCATGAAATGGTGGGCGTTGATGGCGCAGCCGATGGGGGCGACGCCGATGGTCTTCCCCAGCAGGTCCATCTCATCCAGCACTTCCATAATGATCCGGTGCGCGATGCCGTGGGTGCAGCCGGGGCAGTAGCTGGTGTCCACGGGGGTCATGCCCTTGGTGGGCGTAAATACAGTTTTCATTTCAGACCCTCCAACAGTTGCTTTGCCTTTTCCGCGATCTCCCGGGAGCCGGGGACGATGCCGCCGGTGCGGTGCACCAGGGCCACGGGCCAGCGGCCCCGGACCCCCAGCTTCACGTCCTCGAGCATCTGGCCCATGCTGAGCTCCGCGCTCACCACCAGCTTCGTTTTGCTTCCCAGCCGATCGAAGGCCTGGTAGGGATAGGGCCAGAGGCTGATGGGCCGGATGAGGCCCGCCTTGATCCCCTGCTCTCCCAGCAGCTCCATGGCCTCCAGGCAGAGGCGGGAAACGGTGCCGAAGGCCACGAAGACAACCTCCGCATCCTCCAGGTCGTATTCCTGCCATTTCACCAGCTCCTGCTCCGCCCGGCGGTACTTCTCGAAGAGCTTCTCCACATGGGCCTCCAGCTCATCCGGCTGCATCCGCAGGGAGAAGACCACGTTCCGTCCGGGGTGGGCGTCCGTGCCCGTGATGGCCCAGGGCCGGGTTTCGTTCAGCTTGTCCTCCGGGGTGATGCCCTTGGGCTCCGGCAGCTCCACGGGCTCCATCATCTGGCCCATCATGCCGTCCGCCAGGATCAGCACCGGGTTCCGGTATTCCTCGGCGATATCGAAGGCCCTGTACAGCAGATCCACGCATTCCTGGATCCCTGCGGGGGCGAAGACCAGGAGCTTGGCGTCCCCGTTATACCCGCCCCGGGTGGCCTGGATATAATCCGCCTGGCCGGGCTGGATGCCGCCCACGCCGGGGCCGCCCCGGGAGACGTTCAGGGCCACCAGGGGAGTCTCCGCGGAGCATAGGAAGCCCAGGCCCTCCTGCATCAGCGCAAGGCCGGGGGAGCTGGTGGAGATGAATACCCGTCCGCCGCTGGCGGAGGCGCCGAAGGCCATGCTGACGGCGGCAAGCTCGCTCTCCGCCTGGATGAAGGCGCCGCCCGCCTCCGGCAGGGCGTGGCTCATATATTCGGGGATCTCGTTCTGGGGGGTGATGGGATAGCCGAAGTAGCAGCGGACGCCCGCCCGGATGGCCGCCTCGGCAAAGGCCTCGTTCCCCTTCATCAGAATACGGCTCATGCGGTTTCACCTTCTTCCAGCTCGTAAATGGAAATGCAGCAGTCCGGACACATGGCGGCGCAGCTTCTGCAGCCCACGCAGGCGGACTCATCCGTGATCCCGGCGGGGTGGTAACCCTTATTGTTCACGCCCTCGTCCATGGCCAGGATCTTCTTGGGGCAGAAGCTGACGCACAGCTCGCAGCCCTTGCATTTGTCCTTGTTGAACAGGACATGGTAACGCTTTGCCATAGGCACCTCCAAAAATCCAATCATCCATCGGATGGGTTTTTCCTTATAGCTGCCGGTCCAGGTAGGTGGGGCGCATATACAGCCCCAGGGGGAAGAGGGGGAGGCCCGTATCTGCCAGCGACCCCAGCAGCTCCCGGGGACAGCAGGCGCAAAGGACGGGCAGCGCCGTCTCCTTCCCCAGGGCCTGGGCAAAAGCCCAGCCCTCCAGCACATCCTCCCGCCTCGTCAGGCGCAGCAGGTGGGTGTTGGAGACGAGGCCCGTGATCCTCAGCCCCGTGACGGCCTCGATGCTCCGGAGCTGCCCCAGGGCCTTTTCCACCGTGTCCGTCCCCGGGCGGTTCTTGTTCACCACGAAGAGAAGCCGGGCGTCCGACCGGAAATACCGGGTATACTGGTTCAGGAGCCTGGCGCCCTCCGGGTCGCCCCCCAGGTCGCAGATCACCCGGCAGCCCTCGTCCTCCAGGGGAGCCCGGATGGCGGGGTCAATGGTCTGGAGCTCCGTGGCGCTCTTGCCCCCGTAGGCGTCGGAGTACACCCGCACCCCGGCCCTCTCCAGGTTTTCCCCCTGCTCCCGGCTGCGGAAATAGGGGTTCTCGATATCCAGGTCCACCAGGGCCAGAGGCCTTATCCCCTCCGCCGCCAGGGCGAAGGCCAGGGAGACGGCGAATTCCGTCTTCCCCGTGCCGAAATGGCCCGCTACGGCGATTTTCCGGGGCCCCTCGGCCATATACCGCAGAAAAGCATCCATAGAAATAAACTCAGCGGCCCCGTCGGTAAAACGGAGCCGCTTATCCTTCCTGTAAGCTGGGTCGTTTTCCTCCGGCGATTCAGTTTTCCTCATGCAGAAGCAGGCTGCCCGGAATAAAGCCGGCCAGCAGGGTAAGCAGCAGGGAATGCAGCGTTTGCTTCGCCACGGAAAACTGCGCCTCACTTTCACATTAAATGAATAGAGAATTCGGGGGAATATGGTGATTATACTGTGTCCCTCCGCCCCTGTCAAGCGGGAGTTTCGCGGATTTCCGTTTTTTCTGCCTTTCCCGGGGATGGGGACGGGCCCGAGTTGAAGTTTTTTCAAAAAACCGTTGACAAATGGAGGGAAACCTGCTTTAATGCGCTAAAAGGCTGTGACGAAGACGGTCGGGATGCTCCGGGCCACAGAGATCCGGCGGCGGCTGAGAGCCGGACGAAGGCGCCTCCCATCAGACCCATCACTTCCGAGCCGGGGACCTGAGCGCGCAAGCGGGTAAGGCCCTCCGTGACGGCTGCGTTAAGGCCAGGGGCTTGACAGAGTCCCGTGAGCGGCGCGTTTACGCGCAATTTGAGTGGTACCGCGGGTTAACGGATTAACTCGTCTCAAAGCTTCTTTGAGACGGGTCTTTTTTATTTCATTTGGGGGTGTTCGAGATGGCAGTTGAAACCAAAAACGGAGCGTTGTACGAGGTAGCCGGCCGTATCCGGGCTTTGCGGAGCGAGGCGGGGTACAGCATTCCCCGCATGGCGGAGCTCACCGAGCTGGATGAGGAGACCTACCGCCTGTACGAGGCGGGGGAGACGGATCTGCCCTTTACCTTTATTCATAAATGCGCCCAGATCTTCCGGGTGGAGATCGTGGAGCTCATGGAGGGCAGCAGCGCCCGCCTGAGCCGCTATGCCGTCACCCGCCGGGGCAAGGGAGAGCTCACCGCCCATGAGCCGGGCATCGAGATCCGCAGCCTGGCCTCCCGGTTCAGGGATAAGATCGCGGACCCCTACTGGGTGCGCTACGCCTATTCCGAGGAGGAGCAGGATAAGCCCATCCACCTGGTGACCCATGGGGGCCAGGAGTTCGACCTGGTGCTGGAGGGCAGTCTCAAGGTGCAGGTGGGGGATCATGCGGAGGTCCTCTTCCCGGGGGACAGCATCTATTACGATTCCTCCACCCCCCACGGGATGATCGCCCTGGACGGGCAGGACTGCGTCTTCTGCGCCGTTATCCTGGCGGAGGAGGAGTCCGTGCAGTGGGAGCACGGCCATATCGTGAACACCCGCCCCGTGCGGGAGGCCGCCCTGCCCGCCGCCCCCGCCGCCCCCAACTATATGGCGGATTTCGTGGAGGTGCGGACGGATGAAAACGGCGTGCCCAAGCAGGTGCTCTTCAAGGATCCGGAGCATTTCAACTTCGCCTTCGACGTGGTGGACGCCATCGCCGCCAAGGAGCCGAACCGGCTGGCCATGCTCCATCTGGACCGGGAGGGCCGGGAGCGGCGCTTCACCTTCGAGCAGATGAAGAAGATGTCCGCCCGGGCGGCCAACTATTTCCGGGCCCTGGGCATCAGGAAGGGGGACCGGGTGATGCTGGTGCTCCGGCGGCGCTGGGAGTTCTGGCCCATCATCGTGGGTCTGCATAAGCTGGGGGCCATCCCCATCCCCGCCACGGACCAGATGGTGCAGAAGGATTACGAATACCGCTTCCAGACCGCCGGGGTCAGCGCCGTGGTATGCGCCGCCTACGGGCAGAGCGCCCCGGAGGTGGATAAGGCGGCGGCCTCCTGCCCCACGGTGCAGCTGAAGATCCTCTGCGGCGGCCCCCGGGAGGGCTGGCGGGACTTCGACGCGGAGTACGAGATGTACTCCAGCCGCTTCCCCCGCACGGAGGAGACCCCCTGCGGCAAGGACCCCATGCTCATGCTCTTCACCTCCGGCACCTCCGGCTACCCCAAGGCGGCCATCCATGCCTACACCTATCCCCTGGGACACTACATCACCGCCCGGTGCTGGCACCGGGTGGAGCCGGAGGGCATCCATCTCACCATCTCCGATACCGGCTGGGGCAAGGCCCTCTGGGGCAAGCTTTACGGCCAGTGGATGTGCGGCGCCGCCACCTTCGTCTATGATTTCGACCGCTTCCATGCGGAGGAGATCCTTCCCCTCTTCGCCAAGTACGGCATCACCACCTTCTGCGCGCCGCCCACCATCTACCGCTTCCTCATCCGGGAGGACCTGAGCCGGTACGACCTGAGCTCCCTGCGGAACGCCAACACCGCGGGGGAGGCCATGAACCCGGAGGTCTTCAACCGCTTCAAGGAGGCCACGGGCCTCTCCATCATGGAGGCCTTCGGCCAGACGGAGACCACCCTCACCGTAGGTACCTTCGCGGGCATGACGCCCAAGCCCGGTAGCATGGGCAGACCCAACCCCGCCTACAAGGTGGAGCTGCTGAACAGCGACGGGACCCCCACCCCCATGGGCGAGCCGGGGGAGATCTGCATCGATACCCGGGAGGGCGTTCCCTGCGGCCTTTTCCTGGGCTACTACGGGGAAGAGGAGGCCACGGCCCACACCTGGCACGACGGGTACTACCATACCGGCGATCTGGCCTGGCAGGATGAGGACGGGTATTTCTGGTACGTAGGTCGGGCGGATGACCTGATCAAGTCCTCCGGCTACCGCATCGGCCCCTTCGAGATCGAGAGCGTCATCATGGAGCTGCCCTATGTGCTGGAATGCGGCGTCTCCCCTGAGCCGGACGAGGTCCGGGGCCAGATCGTCAAGGCCAGCGTGGTCCTCACCAAGGGGACCCAGCCCACGGAGGAGCTGAAGAAGGAGATCCAGGAATACGTAAAGAGCCGCACCGCTCCCTACAAGTATCCCCGGCTGGTGGTGTTCCGGGATGAGCTGCCCAAGTCCCACAGCGGGAAGATCCAGCATAAGCTCCTGTAAGGAAGGAAAGTCATGCGGACGCTGATCGTTTGCTATTCCCTGGAGGGGAACACCGCCTTCGCGGCGGAGAAGCTCGCGGCGCTCCTGGGGGCGGAGGTCCTGCGCCTGGAGCCGGAGAAGGCCTATCCCAGCACCGGCATAAAGAAGTTTTTCCTGGGCGGCAAGAGCGCCGTCATGGGGGAGGAGCCTCCCCTGAAGCCCTATGCCTTCCGGGGGGAGGACTGGGACCGGATCATTATCGGTTTCCCGGTGTGGGCGGGCACCGTCGCGCCTCCCATCCGCACCTTTGTGAAGACCCATGGCGGGGAGCTGGCGGGAAAGCCCGTCGCCGCCTTCGCCTGCCAAAGCGGTTCCGGCGGAGAGAAGGCCCTGAAGAAGCTGGCCGCCCTCCTGGGACGGGAGGAGCTGGAGGTGGAGCTGGTGCTGATCGACCCCAAGGCCCGGCCGAAGCCGGAAGACGAGGAAAAGCTGGCGGATTTCTGCGAAAAACTCAGCTGATAAAACAAGCCCGGGGATCTTCTCCGGGCTTTTCGCTTTTCCGCGCAAAAAGGCTTGACATCCGAAATCCCATCTTGTATAATCTACGATAATTTCATCATCCGAGTAAATGCTTAGATGGAGAGGGTCCGGGATGACCTGCCTCAGAGAGCCTGCGGTCGGTGCGAGCAGGCGGTACGGCTTCCCAATGGACCGGTCGCTCCGGAGCAGGAGAGCAGAAAGCCGAAGGGCAAGTAGAGCCTCCCGTGAGGCCGCGTGAGAGCACAAGGGCTTAGCAGAGCCTAAAGCGGCGCGCAGAGAGCGCGCAACCAGGGTGGTACCGCGGTGTAATGTTACGCCGTCCCCGGATTACCGGGGACGGCGTTTTTCCGTTCCCGAGAAACAGGAGGAAAGAAAGCATGCAGCAGAGCAGCACGAATCTGGCCGGGAAGATCCGGGAAATCGCCAACCGGATTAAGGAACTGCGGCAGATCGAGGGCTATACCGAAGCCCAGATGGCCGCCCGGGTGGGGGTGAGCGAGGAGGAATACCGGCGCTACGAATCCGGGGAACTGGATCTGAACTTTGCCTTCCTCTATACCTGCGCTCAGGCCTTCAACGTGGACGTGACGGAGCTCATCGAGGGCGCCGCCCCCCACCTGAGCAGCTATACCCTCACCCGCAGCGGGGAGGGTCAGCGGGTGGAGCAGGCCCACGGCATGGTCTACTATAATATGGCCTACCGGTTCCGGAACCGGATCGCAGAGCCCCTTTTTGTCCACAGCGTCTATTCCGAGGAGGCCCAGCTGAAGCCCATCGAGCTCACCACCCATGAGGGGCAGGAGTGCGATATCGTCATCAGCGGCAGCCTGAAGGTGCAGGTGGGGGAGCACGCGGAGATCCTGCTTCCCGGGGACACCATCTATTACGATTCCTCCACCCCCCACGGCATGATCGCCGTGGACGGGCAGGACTGCGATTTCTACGCCATCGTCCTCACCCCCGAGGAGACCCCCACCGCGAAGCCCGCGGCCACGGCGGCCTTCACCTCTGCCGGGGAGGAGGGGGAGCACCGGATCTGGGAGGACTTCATCCATCCGGTGGAGAGCCCCGTCGGGGTGCTGAAGAGCATCTCCTTCACCAATACGGATCGGTTCAACTTCGCCTTCGACGTGGTGGACGCCATCGCCGCCCGGGAGCCGGATAAGCTGGCCATGCTCCATCTGGACCGGAACAAGACCGAGCGGCGCTTCACCTTCGAGGATATGCGGAAGAAGTCCGCCCGGGCGGCCAACTATTTCCGCACCCTGGGCATCAAGAAGGGGGACCGGGTGATGCTGGTGCTCCGGCGCACCTGGCAGTTCTGGGTGGTCGCCATCGGTCTGGAAAAGCTGGGGGCCGTGGCCATCCCCGCCGTGGACCAGCTCCTGGAAAAGGACTTCGTCTACCGCTTCGAGACCGCCGGCATCTCCGCCATCATCTGCACCGCGGAGGGGGAGAGCAGCGCCTGCGCGGAGCAGGCCATGGAGAAATACGACGGCATCCGCACCCGGATCATCTGCAACGGTACCCGTCCGGGGTGGCACAGCTTCGACGAGGAATACGAACGGTATTCCAGCCGTTACCCCCGGCCGGACGACGCCATCTGCGGGGACGACCCCATGATGATGATCTTTACCTCCGGCTCCACGGGCTATCCCAAGCTGGCGGTGCACAGCTGCAAGTATCCCCTGGGCCATTACGTCACCGCCCGGTACTGGCACTGCGTGGAGCCGGACGGGCTGCATCTCACCATCTCCGACACGGGCTGGGCCAAGGCCATGTGGGGCAAGCTCTTCGGCCAGTGGCTCTGCGAGGCCGCCATCTTCGTGTATGACTTCGACCGCTTCCATGCGGAGGATATCCTGCCCCTCTTCGCCAAGTACGGCATCACCAGCTTCTGCGCGCCGCCCACCATCTACCGCTTCCTCATCCGGGACGATCTCAGCGGTTACGACCTCAGCTCCATCCGCCATGCCAGCACCGCGGGGGAGGCCATGAACCCGGAGGTCTTCAACCGCTTCCGGGAGGCCACGGGCCTCTCCATCATGGAGGGCTTCGGCCAGACGGAGACCAGCATCCTGGTGGGCAACTTTGTGGGCATGAGCCCCAAGATCGGCTCCATGGGCAAGCCCAACCCCGGCTTCCGGGTCCAGCTCATGAAGCACGACGGGACCTTCGCCGGCACGGGCGAATCCGCGGAGATCGTGGTGGACACCCGGGAGGGCGCCCCCTGCGGCCTGTTCCGGGGCTATTATGAGAACAAGGAGGAGACGGAGGCCAGCTGGCACGACGGCTTCTACCATACCGGGGACGTGGCCTGGCGGGACGAGGACGGGTACTTCTGGTACGTGGGCCGGGCGGACGACCTGATCAAGTCCTCCGGCTACCGCATCGGCCCCTTCGAGATCGAAAGCGTCATCATGGAGCTGCCCTATGTGCTGGAATGCGGCGTTTCTCCCGCTCCGGACGAGATCCGGGGCCAGATCGTCAAGGCCAGCATCGTCCTCACCAAGGGGACCCAGCCCTCGGAGCAGCTGAAAAAGGAGATCCAGGAGTACGTCAAGAGCCGCACCGCCCCCTACAAGTACCCCCGCCTGGTGGTGTTCCGGGACGCCCTGCCCAAGACCACCAGCGGAAAGATCATCCGGTCACAGCTGTAAAAAACGAAAGACCAGGGAGCCGAAGCATCGGCTCCCTGAGCGTGTCGACAGAGTCGACACGCTTCAACTCGGACCCGCTCCGCTGGGCTCCGAGTTGAGAAGGATGACATCGCCGCTGCGCGCCTCGGTCGTACACTTCGACACTTGCGGCGATAGCAGTATTTTGGAGCAGAAATGAATTCCGCTCCAAAATAACCTGAGTTCATTCGCGCCTGCGGGCGCGAACTCTGCGAGGCTTTTGACCCTTTGTCTACAGTCTGAGGGAGCCGAAGCATCGGCTCCCTGAAATTTTACTTGACAACCGGCGGGATATACGCTATATTTAGGCGTACTTTAATACGATAATGCGATATCGAGGCAGAATCAAGGCAATATCTGGAGGAACACCATGTTGGACGAGACCCTGCTGAAAGGGGAGGAACGGGCCATGCTGGCCCTCCGGTCCCTGTACCGGAGCCATGGCTACCGCCCCTTCCGCATGAGCCGCTTCGAGGAATACGAATTCTACATGCGGAACAAGGACTATCTGGAGAGCGGGCGGATCATCACCTTTACGGATACGGATGGAAAGCTCATGGCCCTGAAGCCGGATGTTACCCTTTCCATCATCAAGAACGGGGAGGATGAACCGGGCTGCCGCCAGAAGGTCTATTATGACGAGAGCGTTTTCCGGGTCCCCGCGGGGGGACAGCAGTTCCGGGAGATCCGCCAGGCGGGCCTGGAATGCATCGGGGATATCCGCCTGTACGACGTCTATGAGGTGCTGCTTCTGGCCGCGGAGAGCCTGGGAGCCCTTTCGGACCGCTTCGTGCTGGACCTGAGCCACCTGGGCATCCTCTCCGCCCTTCTGGAGGAGACGGGGCAGGACGAAGCCTTCCGCCGGAAGGCTGCCCTCTGCTTCGCCGAGAAGAACGCCCATGACCTCCGGGATCTGTGCGGCAGCCGGGGCGTCAGTCCGGCGGCAACGGAGCGGCTCTGCCGCTGCGCCGCCCTCTGCGGCCCCCTGCCGGAGACCGTGCGGGAGCTGGAGGGACTCTGTCCCGCCGGGGCGGAGGAGAGCCTGGAGGAGCTGCGGACCCTGAGCCGCCTCCTGGGGAAGACCCCCTGGGGGGAGCGGATCAGCCTGGATTTCTCCGTGGTGAACAACATGGGGTATTACAGCGGCATCGTCTTCTCCGGCTTCCTGGAGGGGATCGTGGATACGGTGCTCTCCGGCGGCCGGTACGACCGGCTCATGCATAAGCTGGGGCGGAGAAGCGGGGCCATCGGCTTCGCGGTATACCTGGATCTCCTGAGCGCCCTCCGCCCCCCGGAGCCGGAAATGGATGCGGACGTGCTGCTCCTGGTCCCGGAGGACGCGGATCCGGAGCGGGTGGCCCGGGCGGCGGGCAGGCTCACGGCTGCGGGCAGGAGCGTCAGCGTGCAGGAGCGGGCTCCCGCCGCCGGAAGCTTCGGGGAATGCATCCGGCTGGAGGAGGCGGAAACATGCTGAACGTTGCGCTGCCCAAGGGCAGATTGGGAAACCAGGTCTACGACCTGCTGGAGAAGGCGGGGTGCGACTGCCCCGGCATCCGGGAGGAGAGCCGCCGGCTGCTTTTCGACAGCGCGGACGGCAGTATCCGCTGCTTCTGGGTGAAGCCCTCGGACGTCTCCGTGTATGTGGAGCGGGGCGCCGCGGACCTGGGGGTCTGCGGAAAGGATATCCTGGCGGAAAACAGCCCCAGGATCTATGAGCTCCTGGACCTGGGGGCGGGGAAATGCCGCATGGCGACAGCCGCCCCCAAGGGCTTCCGGGATCCGGCGGACCGGCCTCTGCGGGTGGCCACCAGCTTCCCCAATATCGTGCGGGAGCATTACGCCGCCCTGGGACGGGATATCGACGTCATCCATCTCCATGGCTCCGTGGAGCTGGCCCCGCTGCTGGGGCTCTCCGATGTGATCGTGGATATCGTGGAGACCGGGGCCACCCTTCGGGCCAACGGCCTGGAGGTCATCGACGATTTCCTGCCCATCAGCGCCCGGCTGATCGCCAACCGGGCCAGCTACCAGTTCAAGCTGAAGGAGATACGGGATCTTACAGAACGGTTGAAAGCGCAGGTGGAAAAAGCATGATCCCCATTTATCGATATGGAGAGACGCCGGAAAGCGTCATTTTTGCCCGGAACAGCGGCGCGGTGGACGTGTCCGCCGCCGTTGCGGAGATCGTCGCCCGGGTGGCGGAGGAGGGGGACAAGGCCCTCCTGGACTACGCCCGGCAGTTCGACCATGCGGAGCTGACCTCCCTGGAGGTGACCCGGGAGGAGCTGGAAGCCGCCAAAGCCCAGGTGGAGCCGGAGTTTCTGCAGACCCTGGAGGAGGCGGCGGAGCATATCCGGGAGTTTCATGAAAAGCAGAGGCGCGCGGGCTTCATCCTGACCCGCAGCCCCGGCATGGTCATGGGCCAGAGGGTGATCCCCATGGATCGGGTGGGCGTCTACGTCCCCGGGGGCACGGCGGCCTATCCCTCCACCGTGCTCATGGATACCATCCCCGCGAAGCTCGCGGGCTGCCCGGAGATCATCATGGTCTCCCCCCCCACCCGGGGCGGCGCCATCGCCCCGGCCATCCTGGCCGCCGCCGCCATCGCGGGGGTGGACCGGGTCTTCAAGGTGGGCGGCGCCCAGGCCGTGGCCGCCCTGGCCTATGGCACCGAGAGCATCCCCAAGGCAGACAAGATCGTTGGCCCCGGCAACGCCTATGTGGCGGAGGCCAAGCGGCAGGTCTACGGCCGGGTGGCCATCGATATGATCGCCGGGCCCAGCGAGGTCCTCATCGTGGCGGACGGCAGAAGCGACGCGAGGTATGTATCGGCGGACCTGCTGGCCCAGGCGGAGCACGATAAGCTGGCTACCTCTATCCTCATTACGGATTCCCCGGCCCTGGCGGAGGCCGTCGCCGAAGAGCTGGAGCGGCAGCTTGCCCGCCTGCCCCGGCAGGAGATCGCCCGGGCCAGCATCGAGGGCTGCGGACGCATCATCCTGGTGAAGGATATCCCCGAGGCCATGGAGCTGGCGAACCGCTTCGCCCCGGAGCACCTGGAGCTGTGTCTGGACGAGCCCTTTGCCTGGCTGGACCGGGTCCGGCATGCCGGGTCCGTCTTCCTGGGCCGCTCCTGCCCGGAGGCCCTGGGGGATTATTTCGCGGGGCCCAACCACACCCTGCCCACCATGGGCACGGCTCGGTTCTCCTCCCCCCTCGGCGTAGACGATTTCGTGAAGAAGACGCAGTTCCTCTATTATACGGAGGAGGCCCTGCGGGGAGCGGGGGAGTCCGTCGCCCGCTTCGCCCGGAAGGAAGGACTGGAGGCCCACGCCCGGAGCGTGACCCTGCGGACGGAGGGAGAGGGATGAGCCGGTTTTTTACGGGGCGCCTGTCCGCCCTTACCCCCTATGTGCCGGGGGAGCAGCCCCAGGACCGGAAATACCTGAAGCTGAACACCAATGAATCCCCCTTCCCGCCCTCTCCCGGGGTGACCCGGGCGGCGGAGGAGGAGGCGGGGAAGGCCCAGCTCTATTCCGATCCGGAGAGCGCCGTTCTCCGCCGGGCTCTGGGGGCCCGGTACGGCCTGGAGCCGGAGCGGATCGTGGTATCCAACGGCTCGGACGAGGTGCTGAATTTCGCCTTCATGGCCTTCGGGGATGAGAAAGCCCCCCTGGTCTTTCCGGATATCACCTACGGCTTCTATCCCGTGTTCGCGGAGCTGAACCGCATTCCTTACCGTACGATCCCCCTGGACGGGGATTTCCGCATCCGGCCGGAGGACTACTATGATTCCGGCTGCAATGTGGTGCTGGCGAATCCCAATGCCCCCACCGGCCTCGCCCTGGAGCCGGATCAGGTGGAGGACATCCTGAAGCGGAACCGGGAGCATGTGGTCATCCTGGACGAGGCCTATGTGGATTTCGGCGGGGAGAGCGCTCTGCCCCTGCTGGGGAAGTACGATAACCTGCTGATCGTTCAGACCTTCTCCAAATCCCGGTCCATGGCAGGGGCACGCCTGGGCTTCGCCATGGGGAGCGAGGCGATCATCGGGGACCTGAAGACCATCCAGTATTCCACGAATCCCTACAATGTGAACCGCATGACCGCGGCAGCGGGGACCGCCGCCCTCCGGGAGCAGGCCTATTACGACGACTGCTGCCGGAGGATCATGGAAAACCGGGTCTGGACGAAGGAAAGGCTGGAGGAGCTGGGCTTCTCCGTGCTGCCCAGCCGGACGAATTTCCTCTTCGCCCGGTGGGACCGGATGGGGGGAGAGGAACTGTACCTGGCTTTGAAGGAGCGGGGCATCCTGATCCGTCACTTCGGCCTGGAACGGATCAGGGACTACAACCGTATCACCATCGGCACCCGGGAACAGATGGAGACCTTCATCGCCGGGGTGCGGGAGTGCTTGGAGGATAAGGCATGAGAAACGCAGAGATCACCAGAAAAACGGCGGAGACGGATATCTCCCTCCGGCTGGAGCTGGACGGGACCGGGAAGGCGGAGGTGGACTCCGGCGTGGGCTTCCTGGACCATATGCTCACCCTGTTTGCCCGCCATGGGCGCTTCGACCTGACCCTGCGCTGCCAGGGGGACACCCGGGTGGACGACCATCATTCGGTGGAGGACATGGGCATCTGCCTGGGCCAGGCCTTCAAGGCGGCCCTGGGGGAGAAGAGGGGCATCCGCCGGTACGGGGACGTGACCCTGCCCATGGACGAGACCCTGATCCTGGCGGCGGCGGATATCTCCGGCCGGGGCGGCTTCTATCCGGAGCTGCGCATCCCCGCGGAGAAGGTGGGCGCCTTCGATACGGAGCTGGGGGCGGAATTCTGGCAGGCCTTCGCCCGGGAGGCGGGGATCACCCTCCATCTGCGGCAGCTGGCGGGCATCAACGCCCACCATATCCTGGAGGGCTGCTTCAAGGCGGCGGCCCGCTGCCTGCGTGCGGCGGTATCCCTGGATCCGGAGCTGGCGGGGGAGATCCCCTCCACCAAGGGGACGCTGTCATGATCGCCATCGTGGATTACGGCGTGGGGAACCTGTTTTCCCTGCGTTCCTCCCTGGGCTTCCTGGGGGCGGAGGCGGAGGTCACCGGGGATCCGGAACGGCTCCGGCGGGCGGATAAGCTCATCCTCCCCGGCGTCGGCGCCTTCGGGGACGCGGCGGATAAGCTCCGGGCCACCGGCCTGGACCGGGTGGTCCTGGAGGAAGCGGACAGGGGCAAGCTCCTGCTGGGCATCTGCCTGGGGATGCAGCTCCTGTTTGAGCGGAGCTACGAGTACGGCGAGCATGCGGGCCTGGGCCTGCTGGAGGGAAGCGTCGTCCCCATGGAGGGAAGGCTGCCCGGGGAGCTGAAGATCCCCCATATCGGCTGGAACGCCCTGCGGTATACCCGGCCCCACCCCCTGTTCCGGGACGTGGCGGAGGGCTCCTGCGTCTATTTTGTCCATTCCTTCTTCGTGGAGGAGACCGCCCCCGGCATCATCGCCACCGCGGAATACGGGGTGAACGTGGGGGCGGCGGCGGCGAAGGAGAACGTCATGGGCTGCCAGTTCCACCCGGAGAAGAGCGGCGGCGTGGGGATGAAGATCCTCAAGGCCTTCTGCGAAATGGAGGGATGGGCATGATCCTGCTTCCGGCCATCGATCTGTATGAGGGAAAGGCGGTCCGCCTGAAGAAGGGGGACTATGCGGAGATGACCGTCTACCGGGAGGACCCGGTAACCCTGGCCGCCGAAATGGAGGCCCAGGGGGCGGAATGGATCCATATCGTGGATCTGGAGGGGGCCAAAAGCGGCCTCGCCCCCAACCTGCCCATCGCCCGGGAGATCGCCCGCACCACCGGCCTGAAGGTGGAATACGGCGGGGGCCTCCGGAGCCTGGAGGTCCTGGAGCGATGCATGGACGGGGGCGTGAGCCGGGCCATCCTGGGCACCGCCGCCGTGACGGATCCGGAGCTGCTGGCCGCCGCCGTGGCCCGGTGGGAAGAGAAGATCGCCGCCGGGGCGGATATCCGGGAGGGGAAGATCGCCATCAAGGGCTGGCTGGAAACGGCGGAGGAAGGGCTGGAAGCCTTCCTGGACCGGATGCTGGCGGCGGGGGTGCAGACCGCCATCTGTACGGATATTTCCCGGGACGGGATGCTGGGGGGCACGAACCGGGAGCTGTATGCCTCCCTGGCGGACCGTTCCGGTCCCCGGCTGGTGGCCTCCGGCGGGGTCTCCTCCCTGGAGGATATCCGGGCCCTGCGGGCCCTCGGCCTGTACGGGGCCATCCTGGGGAAGGCCTACTATACGGGGGCGGTTGACCTCCGGGAAGGGATAGAGGCGGCGACATGATCACAAAACGGATCATCCCCTGCCTGGACGTGCGGGACGGCCGGGTGGTAAAGGGCGTGAACTTCCTGGGCCTCCGGGATGTGGACTCCCCGGTGAAGCTGGCCAAATACTATTCGGAGTGCGGCGCGGACGAGCTGGTGTTCTACGATATCACCGCCTCCGCCGAGGGGAGAAAGCTCTTTACGGATATCCTCCGGGAGGCAGCGGCCAATATCTTCATCCCCCTCACCGTGGGGGGCGGCATCAGCTCGGTGGAGGACTTCGACCGGGTGCTGAAATGCGGCGCGGACAAGGTGAGCGTCAATTCCGGCGCCATACGGCGGCCGGAGCTCATCGGGGAGGCGGCCAGAAAATACGGGGACCAGTGCGTGGTCCTCAGCGCGGATATCAAGCGGGTGGACGGCTCCTTCCATGTCTTTGCCAAGGGCGGACGGGAGGATACGGGCCTGGAGGCCATTCAGTGGATCCGGGACGGGATCGCCCGGGGCGCCGGGGAGATCGTAGCCAACTCCATGGATACGGACGGGGTGAAGGGCGGCTTTGACCTGGAGCTCCTGGAGCGGATCTGCGAAGCCGTGCGGGTGCCCGTCATCGCCTCCGGCGGCGCGGGGAGCATGGAGGATTTTTCCACCCTGTTCAAAACCGTACCCGAAGTGAGCGCGGGTCTTGCCGCCAGCGTGTTCCATTTCGGGGAGATCGCCATCCCGGATCTGAAAAGAAAGCTCCGGGCGGATGGGATAGAAATGAGGATGGAAGCATGATCAGCATCGACGAACTGAAATTCGACGAGCGGGGCCTGATCCCCGCAATCGTGACGGATGCCCGCACCGGGCAGGTCCTGACCCTGGCCTGGATGAACCGGGAAAGCCTGGGCATCAGCATGGAGAAGGAGCTCACCTGCTTCTGGAGCCGTTCCCGGCAGGAGCTGTGGCTCAAGGGGGAGACCAGCGGGAATTATCAGCATATCGTCTCCATCACGGCGGACTGCGACCGGGACGCCCTGGTGGTGGCGGTGGAGAAGGACGGACCCGCCTGCCATACGGGCACGGAATCCTGCTTCACCGCCCCGGTATGGGAGAGCGATACCCGGCAGGAGTTCCATCTCCGGGACCTGTACGCCCTGCTGGAGGGGCGGAAGCGGGATAAGCCCGAGGGCTCCTACACCACCTACCTCTTCGAGAAGGGGCTGGATAAGATCCTGAAAAAGGTGGGGGAGGAGAGCACCGAGGTCATCATCGCCGCCAAGGCGGAGGACCGGAAGGAGACGGTGTACGAGCTGGCGGACCTTATGTACCACGCCATGGTGCTCATGGTGGAGATGGGGATCCCCCTGGAGGAGGTGCGGCAGGAGCTGGCCTCCCGCCATGTCATCGACCACAAGGTCAAGCAGGAGAAGATGACCTGATGCCGCTCTCCAACTATCATACCCATACGGCGTACTGCGACGGGAAGGATACCCCCCGGGCGCTGGTGGAGGAGGCCGTCCGTCTGGGCTGCCCCGCCCTGGGCTTCTCCGGCCACAGCTATACCGCCTATGATCCCGACTGCTGCATGTCCCCGGAAGGGACGCAGGCCTACCGCCGGGAGGTGCTGACCCTGCGGGAGGAATATGCGGGACGGCTGGATATCCTCCTGGGGCTGGAGCAGGACTATTATTCCCAGCTTCCCGGGGAGGAGTACGACTATCTGATCGGCAGCGTCCATGCGGTGAAAAAGGATGGGGAATACCTGATTGTAGACTGGAGCCGGGACATCCTCCTTCAGGGAGTGGAAAAGCTCTATGGGGGGGATATCTACGCCTTCGCAGAGGACTATTTCCGCCTGGTGGGGGACCTGTGGGAACGGACCCACTGCCGGATCATCGGCCACTTCGACCTGCTCGCCAAGTTCAACGAGGATGGTTCCCTGCTGGATGAGACCCATCCCCGGTATCTCCGGGCGGCGGGGGAGGCCCTGGACCGGCTGATGGAAGCCCCGGTGCTCTTCGAGGTGAACACCGGAGCCATGGCGAGAGGGTATCGCACGACGCCCTACCCCGGGCCGGTTCTCCGGCGGGAGATCGCCCGCCGGGGGGGAACGTTCATCCGTTCCTCCGACTGCCACCGGAAGGACCAGCTCCTTTTCGGCCTGGCGGACCTGCCCCAACCGGGGGAAAGATTTGCGGATAGACCGTGAAATAGAACACATGGAGGGGTGCGGCCTTTCTTGCCGCACCCCTCCGTATTGTCGGCGCTCATCCGTTCTGCCTGATGAACTCCGCCATATCGTCCATGACCTCCGGGGCGATATGCCGCTCCACCATGTATTCCTTCCGGGCTTTGAGTATATCGTTGTAAATGCCTTTCACGAACAGATGGTTCAGCTCCGGGTACAGGCGGTACTCCGTGTTTTCCCGCCCCTGGAGCTGCTCCCGGAAGCCGGCGTAGTCCTCCTCAGGCAGCACCTGGAAGTCCATGCCGCCCTGCAGGATCAGAACGGGTTTTCCCGACTCCCGCAGGTACTCCGCCGCCGTCTTCCGCCCCATCTCTTTGAAGTACCAGAGGGTGGTGGATCCGGCAAATCTCTTCCGCTTCGCCTCTTCCTCCGGCAGCGTATCGAGCCCCTGCAGCTTTTTGGCGTAGATTTTCTCCTCCAGCCGGACGACGGCCCCCAACAGTCCGCCCTTCGCCCCCGCCTGCCTGAGCTGCCGGACCATGATCTCCTCCATGCGGTACGGCGTCCCCGCCATGAGGATCAAACCCCGGAAACCGCCGCCCTCCGCGTCAATGCGGGGAGCCAGCATGGCCCCCATGCTGTGGCCGATGATCCAGATCCTGTCCGGGTCCATGCGGGGATCCTTCCGCAGCAGCTCCGCGGCCAGGATCGCATCCTCGACGGTCTCCTCCTTCACCGTGACGGGACCGGCCTTCCTCATCTTCCGGGCATGGGCATAACTCCGCTTATCGTAACGGAGGGAGGCGATTCCCCGGTCTGCCAGCCCATCCGCCAGATCCCGGAAGGGGGTCAGCTTAAAGATCTTCTCATCCATATTGCTTGCTCCGGAGCCGTGGACGAAGACCGCGGCGGGGAGCTTCCTTTCCGGGGTATCCGGCAGGGTCAAGAGACCCTTCAGGGGATATTCCGTCCCCTCTCCCAGGATGATCTTTTCGGTTTTCATTCTTTCTTCTCCCGTTCCTTTTCTTCGAGGTAGACCCTCCGGGAATAAAACAGGATGCCGATCACGGCGGCGGTCAGCAGCGCCGGCACGGCAAATATCGGAGCCAAGGATCCGGGAAGCGCCGCCGCCGCGATGATCGTGAGAATCCCCGCGATCACCAGGACATATCCGGCGAAGCGATGCGTTCTCCTCCAGGTCTCGTCGTTGTACATGCTCCAGCTCATCCGGAATCCGATGAACCCGTTGCGCCGGGTTTTTGGCATGATGTTGCCCAGCACGATGAACAGGATCCCCATCAGGATGAAGGGCAGCCGGCTCAGGGCGTCGCCTGTGATCTCTCCGCCGGATGCCGCCCGGTAGACCTGATACAGCAGCCAGGCCTGGACCAGGGTGAGCATGGCAGCCAGGGATACGCCCGAAATGCCGATGGCTTTTCTATTTGTCTGAGCGCTTGCCCTGAGCTTGTCGTCCTCCGTCCCTGCCGCCTTTTTCTCAAAGGACCTCAGGAGCGGCTGCCAGGCGCCGGCCAGGAGGAGCAGGACCGCGGGCAGGAGCAGCAGCTCCCCTCTGGAGCCCCAGCGATCCGGGTTCCAGGCCGCGTCGAAGTGCACCGGCACGGTCTCCGGCAGGAACGGGAGTGCGGCAGCCGTGAGCACCAGCCCGATCACAGCGATGATCCAGATTGCTTTTTTCATTCCCCGTCACCTCCAAATTGCTTGATCCAAAGGATCAGTTCCTCGAATACGGACGTGTTGACCTCGTAGTAGATGTAGTTCTTCTGCCGGTATTCCATAATCAGGTCCGCCCCCTTCAGGAGCTTCAGGTGGTAGGACAGGGCGGCAGGCGAGATCCCCAGCCTTTCCGCCAGCTCCCCGGCGTTCAGCCGCCCGTTTTTCAGCAGCACCAGGATATCCCGCCGCTGCTTGTCCGAGAGCACCTTGAATATGTTCGTCTCCCCCATGGTCAATCCGTTCCTTTATGCTGTTTCAAAAAAATTTTAATTACCTGGAGGCAGTATATCCCTTCCGGCGCTCCTCTGTCAAGAATAATTTCAAAAAGATTTTAAATACAAAGAAAAGTAGGTTGAATTTTGCGGAAAATCAGATATACTATTTCCGGAGGCGATAAGCATGAAGATCGATACCCGAGAGATCGTGACGGCAACGGAGGCAAACCGGAATTTTTCCCGGGTAGCCAAGCTGGCTGAGGAAAAGGGGAGGGTCGTGGTATTCAAGAATAACCGGCCGAAGCTGTTGGTGATCGATCTGGACCGGGATCCCCCCATTGAAATGACGGAGGAGGAAAAGCTGGATTTTGTCGCTGCGCGTATCCTGCGGGAGCATCGGGCGGCCTTTGAGGAGCTGGCGAAATGATCCGGTTTTCTCGGGAGAAGGTTTTGCTGCTCCATCAGATCCTGGCAGCGGCCACCGGGGGCAGCGCCGGCGTGCGGGACGAGGGATTGCTGGATTCCGCATTGGAAAGCGCTTTTGCCGGGTTCGGGGATAGGGAGTTCTATCCGACGAAGGAGGAAAAAGGGGCCAGGCTGGGGTATGCGCTGATTGCCAACCATGCCTTTGTGGATGGAAACAAACGGATCGGGATCTATGTTATGCTCTCTTTCCTGGAGATGAACGGGATCCGGATCCGGTGCACAGATGAAGAATTGGTCCATATCGGCCGTTCCGTGGCGGATGGAAGCATGGGTTACCCGGAATTGCTGAAATGGGTGGTATCCCACAAGGAATGACCCCATACCAAAAGGAAGCCCGTCTGCGGCCGCAGACGGGCTTTGCCGATTCTTTGCGTTACTCGCTTCTCAGCGCCTCCACCGGGTCCTTCTTCGCGGCGATGCGGGCGGGGATCAGACCTGCGATGAGGGTGAGGATCATGCTGATGATCACCAGGATCACCCCCGCGGCGGAGGGCAGGGAGGCGCGGAGATAGGGGATCCCCGTCAGATGCTGGACAAGGGCGGAGATGGGCAGGTTCAGGAGGATGGTCACCCCGATGCCCAGCACTCCGGCGCAGAAGCCCACGATGAGGGTCTCCGCATTGAAGACCCGGGAGATATCCCGCTTGGAGGCGCCGATGGAGCGAAGCACGCCGATCTCCCGGGTGCGCTCCAGGACGGAGATATAGGTGATGATGCCGATCATGATGCTGGATACCACAAGGGAGATGGAGACGAAGGCCACCAGCACATAGGAGATGGCGTGGAGGATGGTAGTGATGCTGCTCATGAGGAGGCCCACATAGTCCGTATACCGGATGACCCGGTCCTCCTGCCCCTCGGCCTCCATGCGCCGGTTGTAGGCCTTGATATAGTCCACGATGGCGTCCTTATCCTCAAAGCTGGCGGCGTAGAGGTTCAGGCTTCCGGGCTGGGACCGGTCGTTGTAGCCCAGAAGAGCCAGATTATCCGCCAGGGTGCCCTCCGCATACCGGGGCGGCAGGAACTGCTCCCCCAGCTTCCCGATCTCCTCGGGCTCCAGCTCCGCCAGCCGGGCGGAGAGCAGCCGATCCAGCTCCTCCTCCGGCAAAGCGCCCGCGCTGCCCTGGGCGGCGGCGGTATAGGATTCCTTCAGCTTTTCCGCCGTGGCTGCGACGAGGTACTGCCGCAGCTCCTCGTCCCCCAGCTTTTCCAGGTAGGCCCGGAGGGCGGATTCGCTCATCCCCATGGTCCCCTGGGCGGCGGCGGCCATCCCGTCGATCATCTCCTCCCGGCTGAGGGCGGCGGCGGAGGCCTGGGCCATGGCGTTCAGCTCCTCCTCCGAGGGGATCTCCGCCACGGCGGCGTATACCGCCGCCTTATCCTCCGGGGCGGCGGAGGACAGCCATTCCCGGAAGAGCGCCGGGATATCCTCCTGGACCTCCTGCCCGGGGACCGGGAAGGGAAGGCCGGAGAATACGTCCCGCTCCGGATCGTCCAGCTGGCGGCGCACCGTTTCATTCTTCTCCGTTTCCTCCAGATAGTATGCGGTCAGCTCCGGCAGATACCCCACCGCTCCGCCGAGGGCTCCGGCGGAGGCGTTCTCGCTGGGGCGGACGATGCCCACCACCTTCAGCTCCAGGGAATCCTCCACCGCGGCCCGCAGGGCCTCCGGATCCTGGGAGATATCCGCGTATCCGCCGGTCTCCCCATCCGGGCGATACAGGTCCCCGGGGATCACCAGCCGGTAGCGCAGCCCAAGCATCTCCTCATAGCTCCAGGATTCGTTTTCCGTGTCCAGGGTCTCCCCGGCGACGGAGGCCAGAAGCCGCTCCCGGGCCTCCTCCGGATCCCGGATGCCCAGGGAATAGAGGTAAACCTCATTGAGCTCATTGCGTTTATCCACAATGAGCACCACCTCATCCAGGGCCTCGGGCCAGCGTCCCGCCACTACGTCGTACTGGGTGCGCAAAAGCTCCGGATTATCCAGCAGCTCCTGCCATACGTCCATGCTGTTCTGGGAGGACATGGAGGAAAAGGCGCTCATGGAGGAAAGGGTGCCCGTATTATAGAAGGTGCCCATGATGATCTCCGTCACGGGACTGGGGTTCAGCTGCCGTACCTCCGTTCCTCCCAGAAGGGCGTAGATCGGCAGGGTAACGCCGTAGCCCACCTGCAGACTGCTCACATGCTCCATCACCGCCGGGTCGGACTTCATCGCCTCCAGAAAGGCGGCCAGGTCATTCCGCCGGAAGGTCATGTTCATCATATTGTCCGCCAGGTCGGAAAACACCGTGTTGGTATAGATCCTGTCCAGGTCGTGGTTGGCGTTTTCGCTGCGCTTTTCCCCCAGGGCGGTGATCATGCTGCTCATATCCAGGGTCTCCGAGGTGATGGTCAGCGGATAGGTGCTGAGAGTGTCCTCCTGCACCCGGTCAATGTATCGCTGGATCCCGTTGGAGAGGGAGAGGATCAGGGCAATGCCGATGATGCCGATGCTCCCGGCAAAGGCGGTGAGGATGGTCCTGGCCTTTTTGGTGAGCAGATTATTCCGGGAGAGGGAGAGGGCGGTAAGGAAGCTCATGCCCGGCCGCCTGCCGTTCTGCGCCTCCCGGCGCTCCCGTTCCTCCTCCTCCGGGGTGAGGGGATCGGAGTCGGAGATCACCTTCCCGTCCAGCAGGCGGACGATGCGGGTGGCGTATTTCTCCGCCAGCTCCGGATTATGGGTGACCATGATCACCAGCCGGGTCCGGCTGACCTCCTTCAGCAGCTCCATGACCTGGAGGCTGTTCTCCGTATCCAGCGCGCCGGTGGGTTCGTCCGCCAGGAGGATGCTGGGGTCGTTCACCAGGGCCCGGGCGATGGCCGCCCGCTGCATCTGCCCGCCGGACATCTGGTTGGGACGCTTGGTCAGCTGATCCCCCAGCCCCACCTTATCCAGGGCCTCCTTCGCCCTGCGCTGCCGCTCCCCCTTGCTCACCCCGGTGAGGGTGAGGGCCAGCTCCACGTTCCCCAGCACGCTCTGGTGGGGGATGAGGTTATAGCTCTGAAACACGAAGCCCACGGAGTGGTTCCGATAATTGTCCCAATCCCGGTCCCGGAAGCCGGCGGTGCTCTTGCCGCCGATGCGAAGATCACCGCCGGTATACCGATCCAGGCCGCCGATAAGGTTCAGCAGGGTGGTTTTCCCGCAGCCGGAGGGGCCCAGTACGGCGACGAATTCATGCTCCCGAAAGGCCAGGGAAACCCCCTGCAGGGCATGGACCCGGGTATCGCCCATGGTATAATCCTTGGTGATCTCCTGTAAAACCAACATAACAGCACGATCCTTTCCCGGAAAATAGCTTATTTTCCCACGAGCTTATGAACTCCGTATGAACGGATGAAATTTTCCCCAGGGGAGAAAGACTGGACATCGATCCCCGCCTCTGGTATAGTGAAAAAAGCTCCTGCCGGGAGGGCGATTTCCGGCGGTTTTCCGGAAATTTGCGGGTTATTCATGAACTATTCATAATCTCCCGATATACTGTTCGGAGTGAAGACCGCCGCGTCTCTCCGAGGGATTGCTGTGCGCGGCCGGAAAGGACGATCCGCATGAGATTTCGCCAATGGCTGACCGGTGTGATGGCGGGAAGAAACGGCACGGACCAGCTCTGCCGATTCCTCTCCGTTTCCACCATGGTCTTTCTGCTGCTCTCCCTGCTCATCCGGGGCACGGGGCTGAGCAGCGTATTCTGGGTCCTGGGTCTGCTCTGCTTCTTCTGGGGCGTTTTCCGGAGCTTTTCCCGGAGCCTGACCCGAAGGCAGGCGGAAAACCAGACCTATCTTCGCCTCACCCGCAATCTGCGGGAAGGATTCGGCGGAGCCCTCAGCCGTTTCCGCCAGCGGAAGGAATACCGCTTCTACCGCTGTCCCTCCTGCCGGACCTGGCTGCGGGTGCCCCGGCATAAGGGCCGGGTGCAGATCACCTGCCGCCAGTGCGGCGAGCGGTTCACCCGCAATACCTGAGCGAGCGAAGATGACCGAAAGGAACCCGGAACGATGAACGACCCCTATCAGGTGCTGGGCGTATCCCGGTCGGCCAGCGACGAGGAGATCAAGGCCGCCTATCGGAAGCTGGCGCAGCAGTACCATCCGGATCTGCATCCCGGAGACGCCGCCGCTGCCCAGCGGATGAAGGAGATCAATGCGGCCTACGATCAGATCAAGAATCCCGAGGCCTGGCAGAATACCGCCGGAACGGCAAGCCAGACTCAGCAGCAGGCCTATCGGGACCCCTTCAGCGGATGGAGCTACAATACCTATGCCTATGGCAGCAGAAGGACCGATCCCGGCGTGGAGACCGACCCCCGGCTCCGCTCCGCCCGGGCCTTCAACCAGAGCCGTCAGTTCCATGAGACCATTCGGGTGCTGGAACAGATCGACCCCGCCCTCCGGGGCGCGGAGTGGTTTTATCTGGCGGCAGTTGCTCATTACGGTCTGAATAACCAGATCACCGCCCTGCGCTATGCCCGTACGGCGGTACAGATGGATCCCTATAATGCGGAGTATCGACAGCTCCTGGACCGCCTCCAGTGGGCGGATCAGCGATACCGCAGCGTCAGCCACGCCCCCGCCCTCTCCGGCATCGGGCGGCTCGTGGCGGGCATCTGCGCCTTCAATCTCCTGATCCGCTTCTGCCGGTGCCTGTGCTGATGCCAGAGGAGGAACAACCATGAAGATTACGGACAGCATCCTGTGGGCGGGGGTGCACGACCACGATATCGATCTCTTTGAAGGGCAGTACGCCGTGCCCCGGGGCATGAGCTACAACTCCTATGTGATCCTGGACGAAAAATGCGCGGTGATGGATACGGTGGACGCCCGCTTCGCGGGGGAATGGCTGGAAAAGGTTTCCGCCGCCCTGGGGGGCCGGGAGCCGGACTATCTGATCATCCAGCATGTGGAGCCGGACCATTCCGGCAGCATCCTGCGCTTCCTGGAGAAATACCCCGGGGTCACCCTGGCGGCGACCCCGAAGGCCTTCCCCATGCTGAAGAATTTCTACGGCGTCGATCCGGAGGCCCGGGCGGAGCTTAAGGCGGATACCGTCCTGGAGCTGGGGAGCCGCAGTCTGCGCTTCATCCCCGCCCCCATGGTCCACTGGCCCGAGGTCACCCTCACCTATGACGACCGGGACAAGGTCCTGTTCTCCGCGGACGCCTTCGGGAAGTTCGGTGCCTGGGATGAGGAGGAGCCCTGGACCGACGAAGCCCGGCGGTATTACATCGGCATCGTGGGCAAGTTCGGCGCTCCGGTGCAGGCCCTGCTGAAAAAGGCGGCAGGGCTGGAGATCGCCGCCGTCTGCCCCCTCCATGGCCCGGTGCTGAAGGAGGACCTGGGGCGGAATCTGGCCCTGTATGATACCTGGAGCGCCTATCGTCCGGAGGAGAAGGGCGTCCTCATCGCCTTCACCTCCGTTTACGGCCATACCCGGGCGGCGGCGGAGCTCCTGAGGGACAAGCTCGCGGCGAAGGGACAGCAGGTCCGGCTCATGGACCTGGCCCGGTCTGACCTGGCGGAGGCGGTGGCGGAGGCCTTCCGGTACGACCGTCTGGTCCTGGCCGGCACCAGCTATAACGGCGGCGTGTTTCCCCGGATGCGGCAGTTTGCGGAGGAGCTGTCGGAGCACGGCTTCCAGAACCGAAGGGTGGGGATCATCGAAAACGGCAGCTGGGCCCCCTGCGCGGCCAAGACCCTCCGGGAAAAGCTGGAGGGCTGCAAAAACCTGACCTGGGCGGAGCCCCAGGTGACCCTTCGCTCCGCGTTGGACGGGGAGAGCCGGGAGGCCCTGGAGGCCCTGGCCGCTTCCCTGGCGGAATGAGACGGCCCTCCGCCGGTCCGGATCGGGGATCGGCGGTTTGCCTTAAGGACGAGGATTTGTCGGAACGGCGAAGATGTGCTATACTGAATTGAAACGAACAGCGGATCTGACCGTATTCCAAGAGCAGAGGGACCGGACGCGGGACGCCCGGCTCCGGAAAGGAAAGAAAATGAAAACAGCAACGAGAGGGAAGAAACTGCTGAGTCTCTGTCTGGCCCTGGTGCTGGTCCTGGCCCTGCTGCCGGGCAGCGTATTCGCAGTGAATTACCTGGGCAGCGGCGACTGCGGAATGTACGGCGGCGACCTCAGGTACACGCTGGACAGCGACGGACACCTGTCCTTCCAGGGCAGCGGACAGATGGCGAACTATTCTGCGGCGTATCCGGCCCCCTGGTATCAGTACCGCCTGCAGATCAAGAACATCACCTTCCAGGAGGGGGTGACCAGCGTCGGAAGCTATGCCTTCAAGGATTGTGAGGCGCTGGCCTATGTTCAGCTTCCGTCGACCCTGACCAGCATTGGAAGCTATGCCTTCGCCGGGTGCAGCAGCCTGCCGGATATTGCGATCCCCTCCTGGCTCACCAGCATCGGAAGCTATGCCTTCAAGGACTGCACCTCCCTGGGCACCGGGTATTCGGGCTATGTGTCGATCCCCTCGGGGGTGAGCTACATCCCGGACGGCCTGTTCAGCGGCTGCAGCAGCCTGTCCTACGTTGGGATTTCGGGAGCGGTCATGATCGGAAGCGAAGCGTTCAAGGGCTGCATCGGCCTGCAGAGCCTGATGATCCCGGCAACGGTGACGAACATCGGCAGCAGCGCCTTCCAGAACTGCGTCAGCCTGGAGGAGCTTGCCATCCCCTCGGGGGTGAAGGTGCTCGGCGACAACGTCTTCGCCGGCTGCAACCATCTTTCCCGTCTGTCGCTGCCCGCCGGGCTGACGACCATCGGGAATTATGCCTTCAGCGGCTGCACCGCCCTTACGGCCCTGGCGATCCCCGCCGGGGTGACCGCCATCGGCAGTTATGCCTTCAACCGGTGCACCGGGCTCCTGGAGCTGACGCTCCCGGCGGGACTGGTGCAGATGGGCAGCTTTGCCTTTTCGGATTGCACGAGCCTGAGGACGGCAACGATCCCGGAAGGGGTAACCGCCATCTCCGAGTCCGCCTTCAGCAACTGCGTGAGCCTGGCTACGCTCAGGCTGCCCGTCAGCATGAGGACCGTAGCCGTCAACGCCTTTTTGGGCTGCGGAAACATCGCGGTTTACTATGCCGGCACCCGGGAAGCCTGGGCGGCGATCAGCATCGCCTCGGGCAATAACGCGCTGGTCTATGCGGGGATCCATTCGGGCGACGATCCGGAGCTGCCGAAGATCCCGGTCATGGTCTCAGCGACGGCGACGCCCGGCAAGGTGACCGTGACCTGGCAGGCTGCGGCTGATGCGCAGAGGTATCAGGTCCTGCGCAAGACCGGAAGCGGCGCCTGGCAGGTTGTGAACGAGACGACGAAGCTCCAGTTCGTGGACATCAACATCGTCGGAGGCGGAGTTTACTCCTATACGGTGCGGGCTTATACGATCTACGGATGGGGCGAATATGATCCCGTGGGCGTGAAGGCCACGGCGATCGCGGCGATCCCCCTGAGCATCGCCGCAGTGACGGCGGATGCCACCGCTGCCGGCATCGGGCAGACCATTACCTGGACCGCCGCCGGGCAGGGAAATACTGGGACCCTGGAATACATCTTCAGCATCAATAAGGATGGCAGCAGGGTCAAGCTCGGCACCTACTCCACCAGCAATACCTACAGCTATACGCCCACCGAGACCGGCACCTATACCGCAACGGTGTATGTCCGGTACCGGGAGAACACCGCCGAAACCGCGTCCCTCACCGGCGGCGCCGTGACGGTCACGAATACGGCCCCCGCCGTTCCGGTGCTGGTAAGCGCTACCGCCGCACCTGGGCAGATCACGGTGAAGTGGAATCAGGTGAGCGAGGCGGCGAAGTACGCCGTATACCGGAAGGCAGCCGGAGCGGCCGGCTGGACCCGTCTCACCAATACGTGTACCAGTCCTTCCTACACGGACAAGAGCACGGACCTCAAGGCCGGAACCACCTATTATTACACCGTCCGGGCTTATGTGGGCGGAGCGTGGGGCGGCTATAACAGCACCGGCGTCAGCGCGAAGGCTGTCGCCGCCGCATCCACGGTCCCGGTCTTGGTGAGCGCCGTCGCCGCACCTGGGCAGATCACAGTAAGATGGAATCAGGTGAGCGGGGCGACGAAGTATGCCGTATACCGGAAGGCAGCCGGAGCAGCCGGCTGGACCCGTCTCACCAATACGTGTACCAGTCCTTCCTATACGGACAAGAGCACGGACCTCAAGGCCGGAACCACCTACTATTACACCGTCCGGGCCAATGTGGGCGGTACTTGGAGCGGCTATGACAGCATCGGCGTCAGCGCGAAGGCCGTCGCCGCCGCATCTACGGTCCCGGTCCTGGTGAGCGCCGCCGCCGCCCCCGGGCAGATCACGGTAAAATGGAATCAGGTGAGCGGAGCGACGAAGTACGCCGTATACCGGAAGGCCGCCGGAGCGACCTCCTGGACCCGTCTCACTAATACCGTCACCGGTACTTCCTACATAGACAAGAGCACCGATCTCGTGGCTGGCACCACCTACTATTACACAGTACGCGCCTATTTAAACGGCGCCTGGAGCGGTTATGACAGCACCGGCGTCAGCGCGAAAACTGTCGATTCCGGACTCACCATCACCAGCGTCACGGCGGGATTCACCTACACCGCCGGGATCCCGAGGATCAACTGCGCCGCAGCGGCTTCCGGCGGCACCGGTACGGTGCAGTACCGCTTCGATATTTACAAGGATGGCGCTCTGATCCAGGGAGGCTCCTATGGGACCTCCAAGACCTATATCTATCTCCCGACTGCGGCAGGTACGTATACGGTCATGGCCTATGTGAAGGATGCCTCCGGCGCGGCGGCCAGCAAGATGAGCCTCGCTGTTCTGGTCCCCTGAGCGGCAAGCCCCAGAGCAACAGCAAACATACCGGGACCCGGGAACGGCACGCCGTCCCCGGGTCCTCCTTTCGCCTCCGGATCCAGTACAGGGGTGAGCACGGCAGGGCATCGGGACGCGTGTTCCTGTTGAACTTTGCCTGTCCCTATGCTATAATTTCAACCATGGCGACGGTCGGCGGGACCGGAGCGGAAGACGGGAGGAACGGCCGAGGCGGCTTCCGGAGATCCGGAAGGAAGCGGAGGCCGCAGGGGAGAAAAGCAATGAAAAGAGTCATGCTGGTTTTCGGCACAAGGCCGGAAGCGACAAAAATGTGCCCTTTGGTGCTGGAGCTGAAGGGAAGGCCGGAGCAGTTTGAAACGGTCGTCTGCGTCACCGGGCAGCACCGGGAGATGCTGGACCAGGTCCTGCACACATTCCGGGTGACTCCGGATTACGACCTCTCCATCATGAAGGACAAGCAGACCCTGTTCGACATTACGGGAAATATCCTGGAGCGGATCAAAGGGGTGCTGGAGGAAGTAAGGCCGGACGTGGTGCTGGTCCATGGGGACACCTCCACCACCTTTGCTTCGGCCCTGGCCTGCTTCTATCTGCAGATCCCCGTGGGCCATGTGGAAGCCGGCCTGCGCACCTATAATATCGATTCCCCCTATCCGGAAGAGTTCAACCGAGAGGCGGTGGGGATCATCGCCCGGTATAATTTTGCGCCTACGGCCCGCTCCAGGGAGAATCTGCTGCGGGAAGGAAAACGCCCGGAGTCCATTTTCGTCACCGGCAATACGGCCATCGACGCCCTGAAGACCACGGTGCGGGCGGATTATTCCCACCCGGAGCTGGAATGGGCGAAGGGAAGCCGGCTGGTGGTGATCACCGCCCACCGGCGGGAGAACCTGGGTCAGCCCATGCACAATATGTTTCGGGCGATCCGCCGCATCATGGACGAGCATCCGGATGTGAAGGCGATCTATCCCATCCATATGAATCCCGCCGTGCGCCGGGTGGCGGAGGAGGAGCTCCGGGGCTGCGAGCGGATCAGGATCATCGAGCCCCTGGACGTGCTGGATTTTCATAACTTTCTGGCGCGCGGCTATATGATCCTGACGGATTCCGGCGGCATTCAGGAGGAAGCCCCCAGCCTGGGGAAGCCGGTGCTGGTCATGCGGGATACCACAGAGCGGCCGGAGGGGATCGCCGCCGGCACCCTCCGTCTGGTGGGTACGGAGGAGGAGGTCATCTACCGGCATTTTCAGGAGCTGCTGGAGGACCGAGCCGCCTATGAAGCCATGGCCCATGCCTCCAATCCCTACGGGGATGGATTTGCCAGCCGCCGCATCGCGGATATCCTCTGGAAGGGCAGCGCGGATGAGCTGCCCGGACCGGGCTGAGCCGCCATGAAAACCTGGCTGGTCACCGGCGGCGCCGGATTCATCGGTTCCCATTTTATCCGCCATGTCCTGGCGCGGGAGGCGGATATCCGCCTGGTGAATCTGGATGCCTTGACCTACGCGGGAGACCCGGATAACCTGGCGGACGCGGTCGGGGATCCCCGTTATGTTTTCGTCAAAGGGGATATCCGGGATAAAGACCTGGTCGATTGGCTTTTTACCCGTTATGCTTTTGATGCTGTCGTCCATTTCGCGGCGGAGAGCCATGTGGACCGCAGCATTGCGGAGCCGGAGCTTTTCCTGTCCGTCAATGTGCTGGGGACCCAAACCCTGCTGGAGGCCGCGAAGCGCCATTGGAAAACGAAGCCGGAGGATCCCCGTTCCCGGGACTATCGCCCGGGGGTACGCTTCCTGCAGATCTCCACGGACGAGGTCTACGGCGCCCTGGGGGAGACCGGCCGGTTTACGGAGTCCTCACCCCTGCGCCCGGGTAATCCCTATTCCGCCTCCAAGGCCGGGGCGGACCTGATGGCTCTGGCCTATTTCAGGACCTACGGCCTGCCGGTGATCATTACCCGCAGCTGCAATAATTTCGGCCCCTGCCAGTTTCCGGAGAAGCTGATCCCCCGAATGGTGCGCCGCGCCCTGGCGGACGAGCCGCTGCCGGTATACGGGGACGGGATGCAGGTCCGGGACTGGCTTTATGTATCCGACCACTGCGCCGCCCTCTTCGCCGTGCTGGAAAAAGGCGTGCCCGGAGAAGTCTACAACATCAGCGCCGGCTGCGAAATGACGAATATCGGGCTCGTGAAGCGGATCCTGGGGGAGCTGGGAAAGCCGGAGAGCCTGATCGCCCATGTGCAGGACCGGCCGGGGCATGACCGGCGCTATGCCCTGGACAGCGGGAAGCTCGCCTCCCTGGGCTGGAAACCGGCGTGTCCCTTTGAGAAGGGTCTTCGGGAAACCATCCGCTGGTACCGGGAACATCCGGAGCGGGGAGAGCGGGTTTCCGGGGAATAAATGCGGCTTTGCGGACCTGTGGTTCCGCGTAAACGGATCCGATCCGATGAATGACATGGAATCAGAGATATAGGAGGACTGCCCGATGAAAAAAAGACTGTTCGCGCTTTTGCTGACCCTGGTACTGGTGTTCTCCGTATTGCCGGCTACAACCTTCGCAGCGGAAGCGGCCCCCGGGGAACGGTACGGCGGGGGACTCGTTTCCGAAACCCGGGCTAAGCTGACCCGCCTCGGCAGCCTGACCCAGACGGAGACCTTTGATATCAGCGCGGCGACCCGGAAGGCCGTCGGCAATCTGATCGTCGCCGGGCTCAAGAACCGGGCTGGGGAGATCGACGTGAGCGCCTATGGACTGACTCCTCAAGAAGTTGCCAGCCTGTATTACGAAGTGTTGGACGCCCACTACGAGTTGTTTTATGTACGGAGCAGTGCTTATTACAGCTCTTCCTGGATCCAGCCCCTCTACGATACCACCTACTCCCAGAGCGACGTCGCCGCCTTCAATGCCCTGTGCGCCTCCATCGTGGCTGGGGTCCCCCAGGGGACGAATGCCGAAAAGCTGCTCTATCTCCATGACTATCTGGTCACCCACTGCGAATATGACCTGACTTACAGCAAGACGAACGCCTACAACGCCCTGGTGGAGGGGCGCGCCGTCTGCGACGGGTATTCAAAAGCCTATAAAGTCCTCTGCGACCTGGCCGGGCTGACCTGCGAATTCGTATCCAGCCAGGCGAACAACCACTCCTGGAATATGGTGCAGGTGAAGGACGGCGGGGATACCGCCTGGTATTACATCGACTGCACCTGGGACGATCCCACGAATACGGCGAAGGGGCTGACGGCGGAAAGCTGCTGCATGCATGAAAATTTCCTCCTCAGCAAGGCGGAATGCGCAGTAAAGCATGAATCCGGCGACTGGGTGAACGGCAGGGGGGAATCCGTCTACGGCTATACCACCGGAACGAAATACCAGAATTTCTGGTGGCGGGAGCTCATCCGGCCGGTACAGTGGGTCGGAACGCAGATGTGTTACGCGAAGCCTGACGAAGTAGACCAGGTGTTCCTCCGCAGCTCCGGCGCGGCCTCAGAGACCGGGGCGGAGATCCCGGGCGGCGGGGCATTATGGTATGTCTGGGATAACCCCGGATCCTATTACGTTCCCCTTTCCTACATTACCGTCGCCTCCGATGGGGGCTCGTTTTACTGCAGCACCCCCACCCGGATCTGGAAGCTTACCCCCGGCGGGGAGATGACGCTGTTTTATACCCTCAGCTCCGCTGAGCAGGCCAAGGGGTATCTCTATGGCATACGGCGGGGAGCAGACGGATTGATCTATTACATCGGTCAGGATCCCATGCAGTCCAGCGTCGCATCCGGTATACTGAATATTCCCGCTTCCGCCGCGTCTACGGTCCCCGTGCTGGTAAGTGCCAAGGCAACGGCAGGGCAGATCACGGTAAAATGGAGCGCCGTCACCAGCGCCGCGAAGTACGCCGTATACCGCAAGGCCGCCGGAGAAAGCAGCTGGACCCGCCTCACCAATACTGTCACCGGTACTTCCTATACGGACAAGAGCATGGACCTCAAGGCCGGTATCACCTATTATTACACCGTCCGGGCATATGTCGGCGGGACCTGGGGCGGCTATGACGCCGCCGGCGTCAGC
>JAFWOX010000005.1 GCA_017545325.1 Oscillospiraceae bacterium
AACCGCGGATGCGCAGCCCGTGAGATTTGCGACGACGCGATGAGGGTCGGCCCGCATGGCGGGCGCTGGCGCGGAGCGCCAGAAAGAGCGTAACGATTCGCACCCCGGCTTCCCCTGCACAGGGGGAAATCTATCCGTCCAGCTCCCGCAGCTTATCCCGCAGCTCCGCGCAGAGCTCCCCGGCGGCCTCCATGGCGGTGCTCTCAGCCCGGATGCGCAGCTTTCCCAGGGTATCCGGGGAGACGGTGGCGCAGCCCTTGGCCGTGCGGAGCTTCAGGCCCGAGACGGTCTCCCCGCCGTACTCCTGCCGCAAGGCGCGGAGGAGCCTGCCGCTGCCGGAGCGGATGGAAAGCTCGGTCTCCCGGGTCTCATAAGGGGGCAGGCTGTCCATCAGGTCCGCCAGACGGCCCTGGAAAGGGGAACGGGCGCTGTGGAGCCAATGGCAGAGGCGCAGGGCCAGGAAGAGCCCGTCCCGGGCATAGGGCCGCAGCCGCCAGACCTCCTCCGCCGCCTGCCCGTCCCTTCCCAGGCGCAGGAGACTGCCCCCCTCCTGGGCGGCCACTGCCTCCGCCGCCTCCGGAGCGGAATAGGGCAGGCACAGGGGGCCTTGTCCCCCTCGCAGCTCCGCCCGGAGCAGGGCGCAGAGCAGCCGGTCCCAGGGGTGGCTCCGGCCCTCCTCGTCCGTGGCCTCCAGAGTCAGCCCGTCCTCGGCCAGGCGAAAGGCCGGGACCCCCGCCCCGGCGGGGACGAGCTCCGCCCGGCGGCAGCCCAGGGCCCGGATCAGGCCGCTGCCGCCGGTCACCGCCGCCCGGAAGCCCTGGAGCGGACCGCAGCCCGCGGCGGCAGCGGCGGCATGGGCCTCCTCCGTGCCCAGGATCATCCGGGGCGCCCGGCAATCCTCCGGCATGGCGCAGGTCCCCTCCCGGTCCCCGGCGGCCTCCAACTCCCGCTGCCGCTTCCGGGACAGGGGGAGACCCGCCCGGTCGAAGAAATACAGGGTGAGCCTTTCCCCCTCCTGCCGGATGAACAGGGTCAGATCCAGGTCATACTGGGCGGAGGCCCAGGCGGAGGAGGCTGGGTCGGGGCTGTCCAGGCGGAAGGTCTCTCTTCCGGCGGAGGCGCTGCCGGCCAGGAAGGCCAGGGCCAGGAGGGCGGCGTACCCCCCACCGCTGGAGGCGGCGCCGCAGCGGTGCAGGGCGGACCCGGCGGCCCCCATGGCCAGGAGCAGCTCCGGGGTGAGCTCTGACCCGGCCCGCCCCCGGAGCCGGGCGTCCCCCCGGAAGCGCAGCAGGACCTGCCTCCGCTCCCCCATGAGGCTGCGGGTGAGGGTGGTTCCCTCCGCCAGACTCTTCCCCGGCCAAACCTTCACCCCCGCCTGGAGGAAGCTCCCGGCGCCCACGGACACCCCGTCCCCCAGGACGCAGCCCTCCCGCACCTCCGTCCCTTCTCCCAGGAACACGCCCCGGGCCAGGATGGAGCCCGTCACCCGGCAGCAGGCGGAGACCGCCGCCCCCTCCAGGATGCTGTGGTCCACCCGGCAGCCGGCCCCCAGGCTGCTCCCCGGCCCGATCACCGCGTAGGGCCCCACCCGGGCTCCCCTCGCCACCGTCGCCTGGGGGGAGATCCAGCAGGGGGGAACGCACTGCACCTCCGGTCGGGAGGGGGGGACCGCCAGGGGCAACCGTCCCTCCAGGGCGTCGAAGGCGGTGCGCAGGTAGGCCTCCGGCGTTCCCACGTCGTTCCAGTATTCCCCGCTCTCCCAGGCGTACAGCCCGGGCTCCTGCCCCAGCAGGGCGGGGAAGAGGTCGGAGGCGAAGTCCCAGGCCCCCTCCCGGGGGATGCGGTCCAGCACCTCCGGCTTCAGGAGATAGATCCCCGTATTCACCAGGTCCGTGCATACCCGGTCCGGGGAGGGCTTTTCGATGAAGCCCCGGACCCGCCCGTCCGGATCCGCCAGCACCAGGCCGTATTCCAGCGCCTCCCGGCAGGGATGGGCCAGCAGGGTCGCCGCCCCGCCCCTCTCCCGGTGGAAGCGGCGGAAGGCGGTGAGATCCGCGGCGCAGGCGGCGTCGCCGCTGATCACCAGGACTTCCTCGTCCCCCGCAAAATCCCGGCAGGCGCCCACGCTCCCGGCGGTGCCCAGGGGGAGCTTCTCCACCCGGTATTCCAGGGATACGCCCCATTCCGCCCCGTCCCCGAAATGGGTCCGGATGGACTCCGGCAGATACCCCAGGGTCATGCAGAGGTCCCGATAGCCGTGTTCGGCCAGCAGCCGGACAAGGTGCTCCAGCAGGGGGATCCCCAGGAGGGGGAGCATGGGCTTGGGCCGCGGCAGACTCAGGGGACGGAGACGGCTGCCCTCGCCCCCCGCCAAAATGATCGCTTTCATGGTCATGCCTCCTTGCGCGCATGTGCTTGTGCCTGTTTGCTTTACTTTCTCCAGCTTCCCCCGCTCCATACCCGGCATTTCTTCCCCATAGGATTTTCCCTGAATTTCTCTTGCCATCAGCTAGAGATTTTGGTAAAATAACTTAATATGGGGGGTAATGCCATGAATGGAAAACCCAGGGGCGCAGGCATCGCCAGACTGGTGCGGCCGTCCATGCGCCTGTATTTTGTGGTGATCCTGCTTTTTGCCGCCGCGGCCCTGGCCCTGCGCTACTGGTACCTGGCCCTGGGGGAGCTGGCGGTGATCCTGCTCCTGCTTCTCTATACCCGGCTGATGAGCCGGCGGCAGAGGAAGCGGGCGCTCCGATATGTGGAATCCTCCCTGCATTCCTCGGAGGACGGAAGCACCGGTGCCCTGATGAACATGCCCATGCCCATGGTCATTTTCCGTCTGAAGGATCAGAATGTGCTGTGGGTCAACGAGCTCCTGCTGAAGCTCACCGGGGAGCGGGAGCATACCTTCGAATACCGGGTGGACGAGCTCATCGGGGACTTCGCCTGGGACTGGCTGGCGGAGGGGAAGCCCTGTTCCGACCAGCTGGCGCTCATCGGGGAGAAGAAGTACCGGGTCTTCGGCAATCTCTTCCGGGTGAACGGAGGGGACCGGGCCGACGATCCCTGGGGCATGGCCTACCTGGTGGATGTGACGGACTATGCAGATACTGCGGCGGAATACGCGGCCTCCCGCCCCGTGGTGGCGGTGCTGCTGCTGGATAACTACGAGGAACTCCTGCGGAACCTGGATGAGACGGAGAAATCCCGCCTCCTGGCCATGATCGACCACCGGATCGGGGATTGGAGCGCCCCCGCCAAGGGCTACCTCTGCCGCTTCGACCGGGACCGGTATATCTTCATCTTCGAGGAGCGGTACATGGCCCAGTTTCTGGAGAGCCGCTTCTCCATCCTGGACACGGTTCGCCGGGTGCAGAACGCGGCGGGGATCGCCGCCACCCTGAGCATCGGCGTGGGCCGGGAGGGCGCCACCCTGGCGGACGGGTACCGCTTCGCCATGCTGGGGGTGGAGATGGCCACCTCCCGGGGCGGGGACCAGGCGGTGGTGAACGCCAACATGAATTACAGCTTCTACGGGGGGAACACCGTGGCGGTGGACCGGGCCACCAAGGTAAAGAGCCGGGTCATGGCCAGCGCCATGGGCGACCTGATGGACGAAGCCGGAAATATCCTCATCATGGGTCACCGGAACGCGGATCTGGACTGCATCGGCGCGGCGGCGGGCGTCGCCTGCATCGCCCGGAAGCGGGGAAAGAGCGCCCGGATCGTGGTGGACCCGGAGCAGAATATGGCGGCCCGGCTCATCCGGCAGCTGCGGCAGCAGCCCCTGTACCGGGAGGCCTTCGTCTCCGAGAGCGAGGCTCAGGCCTATGCGGACAGCCGCACCCTCCTGGTGGTGGTGGATACCAACCGGCCGGACCAGGTGGAGGCGGAGAGCCTGCTCCAGTCCTGCGGCAAGGTGGCGGTGGTGGACCATCATCGCCGGGCGGCGGACTATATCGTCAACGCCAATCTGAATTTCCATGAGCCCTATGCCTCCTCGGCGGCGGAGCTGGTGACGGAGCTTCTCCAGTATATGGTGGAGCCCAAGGACATCCTGAAGATCGAGGCGGAGGCGGTGCTGGCGGGCATCGTGCTGGATACCAAAAACTTCACCATGCGCACCGGCAGCCGGACCTTTGAGGCCGCGGCCTTTCTGCGGCGCAGCGGTTCGGATACCACCGAGGTGAAAAAGCTTTTCCAGAACGGGTTGGAGGATACCGTGGCCCGGTACGACATCATCCGCAAGGCGGAGATCTACCGGGATGTGGTGGCCATCGCCGCCTGCGGGGAGACCCGGGACCGGGTGGTGGCCAGCCAGGCCGCGGATGAGCTCATCAACATCACCGGGATCGACGCCTCCTTCGTACTCTACGGCGTGGGGGACGGGATAAACATCTCCGGGCGGAGCCTGGAGGAGATCAACGTGCAGGTGATCCTGGAGAAGCTGGGGGGCGGCGGCAACCGGAATACCGCCGGGGCCCAGATCCGGGGCCGGAGCCTGGAGGAAGTGGAGGCCGCGCTGAAGGCGGCCATCGATGAATTCCTGGAAAACGACAAGAGATCGGAGGGAAACCCATGAAAGTGATCCTGACTGCGGATGTTAAGGGACAGGGGAAGAAGGGCGAGCTGAAGGAGGTCTCCGAGGGCTACGCCCGGAACTACCTCATCCCCAGAGGCCTGGCCATGAAGGCCACGGCGGATAATCTCAACGCCCTCGCCCTGAAAGAAAAGGCGAAGGCCGCCCAGGCGGCGAAGGAAAAGGCCCAGGCCCAGGAACACGCAAAACAGCTGGAATCCTGCGTGGTGAAGGTCCAGGCCCGGGGCGGGGAGAACGGCAAGCTCTTCGGCTCCGTCACCAATAAGGAGGTGGCGGACGCCCTGAAGGAGCAGTACGGCATCGAGCTGGAGAAGAACCGCATCCTCTTGGAGGAGAACATCAAGAGCTTCGGCTCCTATGAGCTGCGGTGCAAGCTGGGCTACGAGGTGAACGGGACCATCCACCTTCTGGTGGTGGAGGGATAAGCGAAAACAGATCCCTGGCCCAAGGAGGGGATTACCCATGGATGAACTGTTCGGCAGACAGATGCCCCACAGCGCCGAGGCGGAGCAGGCCGTGCTGGGCGCGCTGCTGATCGATTCCCAATATGCGGCTCAGGTCATTTCCCAGCTGCGGCCTGAGGAATTCTATATCGAGCTGAACCGGGGCATTTACGAAGTGATCTGCTCCATGTTCAACTTTGCCCGGCCCATCGACGCCGTGACCGTACTGGACGAGATGAAGCGGCAGGGGGGCTTCGACCCCCAGCGGGCCCAGGCCTACCTGGTGGAGCTCATGAGCGTCACCCCCAGCCCCACCAACGTGATGCAGTATGTGGCCATCGTGAAGGACCGGGCCCTGCTCCGGGGCATCGCCACCGTCGCCCAGGAGATCACTGCCGCGGTGGCGGAGGGCACGGGGACCAGCGAGGACGTGCTGGAGGCGGCGGAGCAGAAGATCTATGCCCTGCGCCAGGGCCGGAACATCGACGGGCTGGAGCCCGTGGGCCGCATCCTCAGCGAGGTATACCAGAATCTGGCTGAGCTGAGCCGGAACAAGGGGGGCATCCCCGGCCTGCCCACGGGCCTGGCGGATCTGGATAATATGATCATGGGCCTGAACAACAGCGACCTGATCATCCTGGCCTCCCGCCCGGGCATGGGCAAGACCAGCCTGGGCCTGAACATCGCCCTGCATGTGGGGAAGAAGACGGGGAAGAGCGTCGCGGTCTTCTCCCTGGAAATGTCCAAGCAGCAGCTGGCGGCCCGCCTCCTCTCCGGGGAGGCCTACGTGGACCTGAAAAAGCTGCATACGGGCCTGCTGGATAAGGGGGACTGGCAGAAGCTCAGCGCCGCCACTGCCGCCATCAGCAAGACCCGGATCCTGATCAGCGACAATTCCACCGTAACGGTTTCGGATATCAAAGCCCAGTGCCGCCGGGTGAAGGACCTGGGGCTGGTGGTGATCGACTACCTCCAGCTCATGTCCAGCGCCGGGAAGGGGGAGGCGGAGAACCGTCTCCAGGCGGTGAGCGAGATCAGCCGGATGCTGAAGATCATGGCCAAGGAGCTGAACGTGCCGGTGCTCTGCCTGAGCCAGCTGAGCCGGGCCAGCACCCAGCGGACGGACAAGCGCCCCGTGCTTTCGGACCTGCGGGAATCCGGCTCCCTGGAGCAGGATGCGGATATCGTCCTGGGCCTGTACCGGGAGGATTACTTCAACCGGGAGAGCACGGAGCACAATACGGGCGAGCTGATCGTCATGAAGAACCGCCATGGGAACACGGGCACCATCAACGTCCAGTGGATCCCGGAGTACACCACCTATATGTCGCTGGATACGGTGCATCATGAGGATTAGTCCGGTGATCCGGGAACGGGTCCGCGCCTGGATGGAAGCCCAGAGGATGCTGGAGGATACGGATACCCTCCTGTGCGCCCTGAGCGGCGGCGCGGACTCCGTTTGTCTTCTCCACCTGCTCCGGGACCTGGCCGGGGACCTGGGCTTCCGCCTGGAGGCGGCCCATTTCCACCACGGGATCCGGGGCGAAGAGGCGGACCGGGACCGGGATTTCGTTTCCGCCCTCTGCCGGGACCTGTCCATCCCCCTGCATCATGGCCGGGGAGACGCCCCGGCTTACGCCCGCCGGCGGGGCATGGGACTGGAGGAGGCAGCCCGGGAGCTGCGTTACGCCTTTCTGCTTTCTGCCGCCCGGGAGCTGGGCCGCTGCCGCGTTGCCACCGCCCACCAGGCGGAGGACAATGCGGAGACCCTGCTGCTGAACCTTTGCCGGGGCACGGGGCTCAGGGGGCTCTGCGGCATCCCCCCGGTGCGGGACGGGATCATCCGTCCCCTCCTGCCCGTGGCCAGGGAGGAGATCCTGGGGTATCTGGAGGAGCAGGGCCTTCCCCATGTGGAGGATTCCACCAACGCCCTGGAGGATACGGACCGGAACCTGCTGCGGCACCGGGTGCTGCCGGTGCTCCGGGAGCTGAATCCGGAGTTTCCCCGGGCGGCTCTGGCGGCTTCGGTGCTGCTCAGGCAGGATGAGGATTACCTGTGCTCCCTGGCGGAGCCCTGTCTGGAGCCCTCGCCGGAGGGGGAGACACGGTTTTCCGCCTCCCGCCTGGCCGCCCTGCCGGAGCCCGTCGCCTCCCGCGCCCTGCGCCTGGGGGCCCGCCGCCTGGGAGCGGAGCTGGAGCGGAAGCATGTGCTCGCCCTGCTGGAGCTGGCCTCCGGAACCGGGGGCTTGGCGAGATGCGACCTTCCCGGAGGCCTGCAGGCCAGCAGGGAATTCGACCTCCTGCGCCTGGGCCCGGGCAGGAGACCCGGAGAGGGATACGATATTCCTCTGGAGCCCGGAGTCTGGCAGACCATTCCCACCACCGGGCAGCGGGTCTGCCGGGGATCGGCGGAGGACGCCGCAAATGTTCACGAAAAGTTCCAAATTTTCCGCTTCAAAAATGACCGCATCTGTGGTAGTATTCACGTTAGGTCCCGGAAAATCGGGGATATTCTGCGCGTGGCCGGGAGGGCCGGCGAGAAGACCCTGAAAAAATGGATGATCCAGGAGAGGATCCCCGCCCTGGAGAGGGATTCCTGGCCCGTGTTCGCGGACGATCTGGGGGTCGTGGCCGTGCCCGGCCTGGGAACGGCGGAGCGGGTATCCGCCGACGCCGGGGAGGCGGACGGGGCGATCCTCCTGACGGAAAGGAAAGAGCCATGCCGGAAGTAAAGTATCTGGAAACCATGATCACCGCCGCCCAGATCGAGGAAAAGGTCACGGAGCTGGCGGAGCAGATCGACCGGGATTACGCCGGCAAGGACACCATCTTTCTGGGCATACTGAAGGGGTCCTATGTGTTCATGGCGGATCTGGCCAGAAAGGTCCACCTGGATAAGCTGGAGATGTGCTTCATGATGGTCTCCTCCTATGGGGACGCCACCACCACCTCCGGCAACGTGAACATCAAGCTGGATCTGGAAAACGACCTCACGGGAAAGCATGTGCTGATCGTAGAGGATATCGTGGACAGCGGCAATACCCTGGCCTACCTGAAGAGCTATCTGTCCAACCGGCAGGCCGCCAGCGTAAAGATCTGCACCATTCTGAATAAGCCCTCCCGCCGGAAGACGGCGCTGGAGCCGGATTATTACGGCTTCGCCATTCCCGACGCCTTCGTGGTGGGGTACGGTCTGGATTATGCCCAGCATTACCGGCAGCTGCCGGACGTCTGCATCCTCCATTTTGCGGATGAAGAGACTGGGGCCGAAGGAGGGAAGCGTATTTGAACAAACGGGAAAGACGGCCGAGAGATATCGGGTTCTATATCCTTGTGCTGGTGGTGCTCATTGCCGTGATCTTTCTGATGAGCTCCAACCGGGAGACGGACCCCATGAAGATGACCTATTCCCAGGTCCGGGATCTTTTCCGGCAGAATCAGGTCAGCTCCTTCGTCCTGGAGGGCGATTCTCTGATCCTGACCCTGAAGGAGCCCTACGGCGGACGGTACACCGTCGTCCATGAGCTGTACAGCTTCTCAGTTTTCTATGAGGATCTCCATGAGCTCATCGATGAGCAATGGGGCGAAGGCGTCCTGAAGGAATACGATTTGAAAACGGGCTGGGAGGCTCCCTGGTATCTGCCTTTCATCCCGTATCTGATCATCCTGGTGGTGTTCGGCGTCCTCTGGTTCGTGATGATGAACCGGGGCGGAGCGGGAGGCGACAAGACCGCCATGCGCTTCGGTCGGGCCAGGACCCGGGTGGGGACCGGGGATAAGAAGGTCACCTTTGCCGACGTGGCGGGGGAGGACGAGGAAAAGGAGGAGCTCCGGGAGATCGTGGAGTTCCTGAAGGATCCCAAGCGCTTTGTGGAGCTGGGCGCCCGAATCCCCAAGGGCGTACTCCTGGTGGGCCCTCCGGGCACCGGCAAGACCCTGCTGGCCAAGGCCGTGGCCGGGGAGGCGGGGGTGCAGTTCCTCTCCATTTCCGGCTCCGATTTCGTGGAGTTGTATGTGGGCGTGGGCGCAAGCCGCGTCCGGGACCTGTTCGACCAGGCCAAAAAGGCGGCACCCGCCATCATCTTTATCGACGA
>JAFWOX010000006.1 GCA_017545325.1 Oscillospiraceae bacterium
GACATGCCGGTGGCATGTCAGAGCCGCGCCTTGTTGCTGCCGACCTCCGCAAAAGGAGTCTGGGGGCTGACGCAAATGCGTCAGCCCCCAGGTCTTTGATTCGTATTATTCCGCCAGGCCTTCCGCCAAGCCAAGAAGGATGATTCCCGCGAAGGTGATGAAGATGGCGGCATACTGCTTCCTGGGCAGCTTCTCCTTCAGGATCAGCCGGGAGAGGACTACGGAAACCACGCAGTAGGAGCCCACCAGGGGGGCGGTCACCGCCGCCGCGCCGCCGATGACGTGGGCGTAGGCGTACTGCCCGGCAGTCTCGAAGATCGCCGCCACCAACCGGGCCCCCCGGTATTTCAGCGGCGGCTTATGGGCGGGGACCTTCTTCCGGGTGGCCAGGAGGTAGACGATCAGCACAACGGCCACCAGCAGGAAGGTGAGCTCATAGGCGGTATTCCCCACGTCCTCGATGGTATCCTCCGTCACGTTCAGCAGCCAGGTGCTCTCCATATCCAGGCAGGGATCATCCAGGAAGGTGCCCAGGGTATCAATGACGCAGTAGGCCAGGGGCAGGAGAAAAGCCCCCAGGCCGGTGCGGAACCTCCGCCCATCCTGATGGGCGATCTCCCCCGCATCCCGGTTCTTCTCAAAGAGGCCCAGGAGGAAGACGCCCAGGCAGCAGAAGACGATGCCGATCCAGGTGAAAACGCTCTCCGGCATTTCCTGCAGGATGAGGATGCCCAGAAGGGCGGCCAGAGCGCCGGAGCAGTTCTCCACCGGAGAGACGATGCTCAGCTCCAGGTACCGGAGGCCCAGGTAGCCGATGGCCATGGATAGGATGTACATCACGGAGACGGGGGCATAGCGGATGAGGTTCCGCCAGTCGAAGCCGATATCCTGGAAGATCAGCGTATAGGCGGCATGGAGGCCGAAGACGATCCCCACCGCGACGGTGGTCTTCAGATGGCTGCGCCGGTCCTCCGGATCGGCGCCGCTTTTATAGAACAGATCCGCGAAGCCCCAGCACAGGGTCGCGGTGAGAGCAGTCCAAAACCAGGTCATTTCCCTTTTCCTTCCTTATCTGTTTCCTTCCGGGAGTCTGCACACGTCCACCCAGCCCTTGGCGCAGGACAGCTCCTCCAGCTCGCGGAGGCTCAGCTCGATGGCGCTGTTGGCGCTCCCCGCCGCGGGGAACACGGTATCGAAGCGGCGGAGGGATTCATCCAGCCAAACCTCCACCCCGGAGTTGACCCCGAAGGGGCAGACGCCCCCTGCGGCATGACCGATGCAGTCCGCCGCCTCCTCCCGCCCCAGCATCTTCGGCTTGCAGCCGAAGCGGGCTTTATACTTGGCGTTGTCCAGCCGGGCGTCCCCCGCAGCAACCACCAGCAGCACCCCCTCCCCCGCCGGGCCGACGAGACGCAGGGCAAGGCTTTTGGCGATGCGCTCCGGGGCGCAGCTCAGCGCTTTTGCCGCCAGCTCCACCGTGGCGCTGGACACGGGAAATTCCAGGATCCGGCCAGGGTCCACCCCTCGGGCGGCGAGCCAGGCTCTTGCGCGTTCAATGGACATGGTTTATGCTCCTTTGCAAAACTCGCCCAATTGTAACAACGGGCAGTGGAAAAAGCAAGCCTTAGTCCCAGGGGATCTCTACACGCTGCACAGTGATCCCGCTCTCCCCTGCCTCCGCCAGGGCGAAGGTGATGGGCTGGCCGAAGCGCCGGGGGCCGCAGCTTCCGGGATTCAGCAGCAGTGTCCTCCCCTGCCTCCCCTCCAGGTACCGGTGGGTATGCCCCGTAATCACCAGGTCATAGGGGCTCAGGTCCCGGGGCAGGTCCCGCTTCATATGTGCCATGCAGATCCGCAGGCCGCCCAGAGGCAGATCCAGGGTCAGGGGGATGCCCTCCCCCCAGGAGCCCCAGTCGTTGTTGCCCCGCACCGCGTAAACCGGGGCGAGCTCCCCCAGGGCGTCCAGGATATCCTGCCCGCCGATATCCCCTCCATGGAGAATGACCGAGCAGCCCTCCAGCACCGCCGTGACCTCCGGCCGAAGCAGCCCGTGGGTATCCGATACCACGCCGATCCTCATGCGCATCCCTCCCGGGAAACTATACCATCCCCCGCTCCGGTTTGCAATGCCCGTCGGCCTGTGGTATAATTCGGGTTGTATGATTATGGGCTTTTGCCCGTCTCGGAGAGTGATCCTGTATGCAGCTGGAAGACTTCAACCAATACACCCGAAACTGCTTCAACGGCGAGCCCGCCTCCTGCTCCTGCGCCTGCCCCTTCGGGCTGGATATACGCGCCTTTGCGGAAAAATGCGCAAACGGGCGGTGGAACGCCGCCTGGAAGGCCCTCCGCACCGCCGCGGTCTTTCCCAGCCTGGTGGCCGCCCTCTGTCCCGCCCCCTGCCGGGAACACTGCCAGCGGGCCCAGCTGGGGGGCGCCATCGACCTGCCCGGGCTGGAGGCCGCCGCCATCCGCTTCGCCAAAAGCAAAAAGGCGGACAGCTTCAATATTCCCCCAAAGGACAAAAGGGTGGCGGTGGTGGGCGCCGGTCCCGCCGGTCTTTCCGCCGCCCTGCAGCTGGCGCTGAAAAAGTATATCGTCACCGTGTTCGAGCGGGAGGAGACCTGGGGCGGAAGCCTCCGCACCCATCCCCGCTTCCCGGAGTTCGACGAGGAGTTCCGCTTCCAGTTCACCGCCGTGAAGCCCGGGTTCCTGGAATTCGTCTACGGGCGGGAAATCCTGGATCCGGAGGAACTGGCGGACTACGACGCCGTCTATCTGGCCACCGGCCGGGACGGGGCCGTCTGGGCGGATGAGCGCTTCTATCCGGGCGGCGAAGCTGCAGGCAGGAGCCTGATCGAAGGCGTCGCCATGGGGCCCCAGGCCGCCAAGGCCATAGAGTCCTTCCTCATGACCGGCCGCCGGGAGGAGATCCAGGATCCCCGGCACGAGAACCCCTGCGAGCGCTACCTCCCCCACCCGGGCATAGAAGCCGAGCCTCCCCGGGATCCGGAGACGGAGGAGGGGGCCCAGGCGGAGGCCGCCCGCTGCCTGCAGTGCGACTGCAGCGCCTGTCTGGATGGCTGCGAAATGCTGAAAAAATACCGGAAAAAGCCCCATGGCATCGCCCGGGAGACCTACGCGGATTCCGCCGCGGCGCCGCCCATCGCCACCCAGAGCATCGTGCGCCAGACCTATTCCTGCACCAACTGCGGCCTCTGCAAGGAGGTCTGTCCGGAGCATGCGGACCTGGGGGCGGTGTTCATGCTCTCCCGCACAGACCGCTTCCGCCGGAATACCGGACCCAGAGCCTTCCACGACTTTTGGCTCAAGGAGCTGGATCTTGCCTCCGGGGAGGCCTCCGTCTGTCTGCCCCCGCCGGGGAAGCAGACCTGCGCCTATGCCTTCTTCCCGGGCTGCCGCCTGGGGATGGACGCCCCGGAGCAGGTGAAGGAAGCCTACCGTTTCCTGAGGGAGATGAAGCCCGGGGAGGTGGGGCTCATGCTGGGCTGCTGCGGCGTGCCCGCCCTGTGGGCCGGGGACCTGGACCGGCTGGAGGCGGTAAAGACGAAGCTGCGGCGGGAATGGGAATCCCTGGGGAAGCCCACCCTGGTCTTCGCCTGCGCCACCTGCGAGCGCACCTTTGCGGACGCCCTGCCGGAGATCCCCCAGATCTCCCTCTACGCCCTCATGGCGGAGGCGGGCCTGAAGCCGACGGGAACCCCCTTCCCCCAGGCTGCGGTGTTCGACCCCTGCGCCGCCCGGGCCTTCGGGGAGATGAAGAGCGCCGTGCGGGAGCTGGCGAGGCGCACCGGCGCGGAGCTGGAGGAGATCGAGGGCCCCGGCCGCTGCTGCGGCTACGGCGGACATATCCGCATCCCCAACCCGGAGATGTACCGGGAGATCGGGGAGAACAGCGCCGCCCTCTCGGATAAGCCCTATTTCGTCTACTGCGCCAACTGCCTGGAGGTGTTCCGGGAACGGGGCAAGAGCGCGGCTCACATCCTGGACCTGTACTTCCCCGGCGGGCAGGAGAGAACGCCTACCATCCTGGAAAAGCATGAAAACGCCCTGCGGCTCAAGCAGAGCCTGATGAAGGAGATCTGGAACATGGATTTCGCGCCGGAGCGTCAGCCCTGGGACGGGCTGCATCTGACCCTGGAGGAAGGGCTGGAGGAAAAGCTGGAGCGCTGCTTCATCAGCCTCCGGGATATTCAGGAGACCATCTGGACCGCCGAGACCGGCGGGGACAAGCTGGTATCCGAGGAGGGCTGGAGCCTCGCCAGCCTGGTGAAGCCGGTGGTGACCTACTGGGTGCAGTATAAGCCCACCCCCGGCGGCGGGGCAGAGGATTACACCGTGTGTACAGCCTACAGCCACCGAATGAAATGGGAGAGGACCATCTGATATGGACGGGATCAACTGGAAATGCAATCAGTGCGGGGAACCCCTGGTGATGAAGAAGGTGGTGTTCAGCTATATGAACCGTTCCTTCTCCCATGAGGTGCCGGTATGCCCCAAATGCAGCAAGGTATATATCTCCCAGGCCCTGGCGGAGGGCCGGATGGCTGAGGTGGAGGAGGCCCTGGAGGATAAGTGAAGGGCTTCACCACTCCGGAGGACCTGATCGCCCGCCCCGCCGACTTTGTCCAGGTCAGCCAGGGGGAGGTCAAGCGGATCGTGAGCCTCCGGTCCTCCGGCAGCACCGGTCCCGCCAAGCGGCTGTTTTTCAGCGCTGGGGACCTGGAGCGGACCATCGAATTCTTCCGCTCCGGCATGGCCCAGATCGCCCGCCCGGGGGACCGGGTGGCGGCCTGCATCGGCAGTCTCAGTCCGGATGGGCTGGGGCGGCTGCTGGAGGAAGGCCTGCGCCGCCTGGGTACGGAGCCCCTGCTCCTGGGAGCGGTGCGGAATTACGGCGAAACGGTTTCCGCCCTGCGGGAATTCCGGCCCCATACCATCGTGGGGCTGCCGGTTCAGATCCGGCGGCTCTGCCTTCTGGCGCCCGAGCTCCGGCCCCGGACCGTACTCCTCAGCGGGGACTATCTCGCGGAGAGCCTGCGGGATACCCTGGAGCGGCTCTGGGGCTGCGCCGTCTTCGACCATTACGGCCTGACGGAAAGCGGCCTGGGCTTCGCGGTGCAGTGTCCCGCCCTGGAGGGGCGGCATATCCGGGGAGACGAGCTGGAGGTGGAGATCGTAGAGCCCGGCACGGACCGGGTCCTGTCGGCGGGCCAGTGGGGGGAGATCGTCTTCACCACCCTGCGGCGGGAGGCCATGCCCCTTCGGCGCTACCGCACCGGGGACTATGGGCGGCTGCTGCCCGGGGCCTGCCCCTGCGGCTATACCGGGCCCCGGCTGGACCGGGTCCTGGGACGGCTGACGGAGCGGGCCAAGCCCATTTCCATCTATGCCCTGGATGAACGTCTCCTGGGCTGGGATGAGCTCTATGATTACGCCGCCTCCCTGGAGGGGGGGCGGCTCACGCTGACCGCGGACCTGGCTCCCGGAGGGAGCCTGCTGGAGTTGGCCCGGCGGCTGGAGGGGCTCTGGCCTGCGGACCGGCTGACTCTGCTGACGGGGGCGGCGCCCCCCTCCGCCGCCAAGCGGGCGGTGGAGGTCAAATCGGAAACAGGAGATTTTCAGCCATGCTCACCCTGACCCCCGGGGAGGTCACCCCCATTCTTCGGGATTTCGGCGTCCTCTCCCCCGCTGCGGCCCTGACGGAGCTGCAGCGATACGACTATACGGAAGGCGGACCGGACGTGCGCCTGATCCTCCGGGCGGATACGGAGGACGGGCGGCGCTTCGTTCTGCGCCTGCGCCGGGAACCGGGCGTGACCCGGGAGCTGGCGGAGGCCCAGAGCCGGTTCGCCCGGCTTCTCCGGGACCGGGGCGTCGAAACGCCCAGGGTCCTGCGCAGTGAGGGGCTTTTTGCCCGGGAATATGCGCTGAACGGGTATAAGGTCCTGGCGAATCTGGAGGAATTCGCCCCCGGGGAGCTGACCCTGGTGGATATCCCCACGGCGGAGGAGACCGGGGCGCTCCTGGCCCGGATGCACAATATCGCGGAGGGGGAGAACGTCCACGTGGACGGGCCGGTGCTCTTCGATCCCCTCCGACGGAACGACCTGTTCCGCTTTTCCGCCTTCACCGATATGGGGAGTTTTCTCCGGGAGACGGACGGAGCCCTGTATGGGGAGATCCTCCGGCGGTACTATGCCCTGCGGGGAAAGATCCAGGCCCTGGACCGGGCGCCCCGGTATGCGGTGCAGGGGGACGTCAGCGACTGCAACCTCTACCGTACCGGCGAAGGAAAGCTGGGGATCTTCGACTTCAACAACTGCGGGGATAACGGGCTCTTCGCGGACGCCGTGATGCAGGCCGTCTTCGAAGCCCGGCTCATGGACTACCCGGAGGACCTGCAGGACCGGGAGGCGCGGATCCTGTCCGCTTTTCTCCGGGGGTACCTAGGGGAACGCCCCTTCACCCGGGAGGAACGGGAGCTGTACCCCAGTCTGTACGGGATCATCACGGCTTTCTGGCTGGGCGATCTGCAATGGGGATCCCTGGTGAAGACGGGGGACCGGGAGGCGGTACACGCCCGGATGGAGGGAATACTGAGGAAGCTGACGGAGCTGCCGGAGATGCCGGTATAGCACAAGAGAATCGTAAGGGCTGAGCGGACAAAACCGCTCAGCCCATGTTTTGCGTATCGGCTTATCCCGGTATGATCAGGGCGAAAATGCAGTTGTAACCGGTCGACTCGCAGCGGTCCGCTTCGGGAATATACGTTCCCTTCCGGCTGACCACCAGGGAGCACCAATAGGTCCCCGGCGGCAGATCCTCCAGAACCGAAAGGTCCTCCTCGGGCTCCGAGATCAGCATCGTCAGCTCCTGATCGTAGACCCGGAGCAAGGGTCTGCTCCGGCTGACTCCTTCCGCGAGACGCAGCTTCAGCTCTCCCCGGAAAACCAGGATGGGGATCTCCTCCCTGTGCTCCGCGATCATCGTCTCCACGGGCTCCCCGTCGGCAGCCAGGAAACCATCCCCGGTCCAGGTCTCCGACCAGCGGGAATAAAAGTAGGGAAAGATGCTGTCCTCCCCGGAGCAGCTGACGGACAGGAGGGGGATCGGCTCCTCTTTCCCGAAGAACATCTCCCGTACGGCTGCCCGATAGTCCTCATTGATGACGTACATATAGCTGGAATAGGGCACATGGATGGGGATGACCGCGATCTCCTCCGCCGGGAGCTTGTAGGAGGCCAGGATCTCCTGCATTTCCCCCACCGAGGCCGCTCTCAGGTTCCAGAGCTCCTCATTGGTCTTCTCCCGGTTCGTCCCGGCCATGAGGCCGCAGGACCAGGCTCCTTCCGCCAGCTGCCAGACATAGAGCTCCAGGCCCTTATCAGTGGGGAGATCATAGTATTCCGGATATTTTTCCCGCAGGGCCATCGGGGTCACCACGGCGCTGATCCTCCCTTCGAGCACGGCGTTCAGGCAAACCAGCCAGTACACCGTGGAATCATCAGAGTACGGGTCTCCTGCCTCACTTTCATCATAATACCCATAGGCCAGGTACAGCTGGCCGGTCTCCAGCTCCAGCAGATCGTAGAACACACTGCCGGACATATCCCGCCCCGGCACACGCCAGGCGTTCCGGGTGCGCTTCCGCAGATTGGGGAGCTTGTCCTGCACATTCCGGTAATACCGGTCAAAATTGTCTGCTGTGGGCGTGAACCAATGCTGCTTTCCGGCGGCGATCCAGGTATCCCCCTCCGTTCCCTTTCGGATCAGCAGTTTTTTCTCCGGGGTAACGCAGAACCTCGGCCAAGTCTCCGCCGGAGCCTCCGGATCGTAGACCTCAGGGAGGATGGGCAGATCCGTTCCGGCGCTGCCGGTCTCCGTCATCCATTCCCGAAACCCCTCGGAAACATAGACCACCCTCGATATTCCGTAGAACAAGCCGGAGGTCTTCCGCTCCTCCGGGCTGGGGATCCAGCGGCTTTCCCAATCCAGAAAGGCGGCGTCGAAATCAAATTCCATTCTCCATTGCCCGTCATGGTCGTAGACCACGGAGTGGTAGTCATCCTCCGCGCCCTTCCAGAAGCTGTAGCTGTTGGCATAGCGGTACTCCACCGTGACCATTTGATGATCCTCGTCCCCCAGGGTCACGCTCATGCCCAGGGTGCCGGACCAGGCGGTATTCCGGATCCGGCGCTTGCCGTATTGACGGATCAGCCCCGCCAGTTCCCTTCCCGCCTCCGGATCCAGCTCAAAGCCGCCATAATCATCGAAATAATGCGCGTAAATGATGGCGTCCTCTTCCAGCTTCAGAGGCACGGGATCCGTCAGGAAGAACACCGCCGCCAGAGCACCCAGCAGAAGGGCCGCCAGGATGATCCAGAAGGCGGGCTTCCGGTAATTCAGCACATTCTTCACCCGCTGCTTCACTCCCGCCTCCCCGAAGGCCAGGGGACAGGCGGCCACCGCTCTTCCCGGACGGCTCAGGTCCAGCAGGGCCTGGGAATAGTCCGCCCGAGCCTCCGGGTCCAGGTCCCGCACCGCCCGTTCGTCGCAGGCCAGTTCAATATCCCGGCAAAGCAGGACGTAGGCCAGCCAGAGGACGGGATTGAACCAGTGCAGGGACAGGAGCAGGTAGCCCAAAGGCTTCCACAGATGGTCCCGGCGGCGGAGATGGGCCTTTTCATGGGCCAGCACATGGCTCAGCTGCGGCTCCTCCAGCCCGGAGGGCAGGCAGATCCGGGGCCGGAACACCCCCAGGATAAAGGGGGAATCCACTTCATCGCAGAGGTACACGTTCTCCCGGAGCCGCACCGACGCCCCGGTACGCCGCCGGAGGCGCAGGAAGCTCGCCAGGGCATACAGGAGCATGGCCAGCGCCCCCGCCGCCCAGATCAGAGGCAGATACTGACCGGGAGAGACCTCAGTGCTGACCCGGATATTCTGCGCCTCCCCGTCCGCCCGATTCACGGCATGGTCCCGGGGCGTTTCCCATTCCAGCGCCGGCAGGGCTCCCTCCATGGCGGAAACCAGTCCCTCCCCGGATGCCAGGGCGCTCTCCTCCAGGGGCATAAGGCTCACCCTGGACTGGGGCACGGCGGGACACAGCAGCCTCGCCGCCACCAGCAGCCACAGGAGGCAGCGGATCCACTTCGGCGCCTTCCCCAGGAGGAAGCGCAGCAGGACCACCACCGCCGCCAAAACGGCCGCGGAAAGACTCATGCGCAGCAGGACCGGGAAAAACATCCGGAGCGCCGACAGGATCGCTTCCATTCTCACCCCTCCCGACGGGCCTCGTCAATGAGCTTCTGAATGGCGTCCGCCTCCTCCGCCGTAAGCTTGTTCCGGGAAGTAAAGGCCGCCACGAAGGCGGGCAGGGAGCCCCCGTAGGTCTCGCTGACGAACCGCTCCCCCCGCATGGCCAGGAAATCCCCCCGGGAGATTCGGGAGGAAACGGTCCCATTCACATTCTGAAAAATGCCCTTCTCACATAGCTTCCGCAGCATGGTGTAGGTGGTAGGCCGTTTCCAGTTCAGCTCCCCGCGGCAGATCTCCGCCAGTTCCCGGGAGGAAAGGGGCTCATGGGCCCAGATCAGTTCCGCAAACCGCTCCTCCACCGCCCCCAGCTTCAGGTCTTCCATCCTCGCGCCCCCCTGTTTATTCTCTATAAACTAAATGCAGTTTATCACCGATAAACTGCATTGTCAAGCACCGTCTTCTCCGCCGCATGGCTCCGGAGCCGGAAAAGCAAGCGGACGGATTCACGCCCTTGCGGCCGAGGCTTTCCTCTGCAGCCCAGCGCCCCCTGCGCAGGATGTCCTGCACAGGGGGCGCTTTTTATGGGTTTATGGTTTGTTCTTTACCCTTGGTTCAGGGGATCGGGTCGTAGTCCATGACCTCGCCGCCGGGGGCGGAGTGGGAGTTGGACCAGACCTGCTCCAGGGCGACCCAGTTCCGCTCCGGAAGCTTCGCCGTCCACTGCTCCACCGTAGCCAGGATATCTTCAGCGGTCCAGACATAATCGTGGGAGTTGGTGGCCTCCTGGATCTGCGCGTAGTACCACTCGTTGGTATTGGCGTTATCCGGCCAGTTGATCATCTGCATGTAGGGCAGCAGGTGGTCCTTTTCCGGTACGCGGCCCAGGGTGCGGTTCACGATGGTGCAGGTCTCGGCGCGGGTGATGGGGTTGCCCGGCCGGAAGGTGCCGTCGGGATACCCGTTGATCAGACCAAGCTCCTCAGCCGCGGCGATGAATCTGGTGTACCAGGCGTCAGCGGGAACGTCGGTGAAGCTGGGCTGCTTGCCGAAGTACTGGTCAGCGCTGGTGAAGAAGCACACGGCGATCTTCGTCAGCTCCGCGCGGGTGATGAAGTTATCCGGGCGGAAGGTGCCGTCCTCATAGCCGTTGATGATGCCCATGTTGGTCAGGGTGGAGATGGCGTTGTTGAACCAGTCTTCCAGCTGCACATCGGGGTAGGGGTTCGTCTGGCTCCAGTAGAGGTCACGGGCCTCATCCGTCAGCAGGCGGAAGAAGATGGTCGCCACCTCGGCGCGGGTGATCTCTCTGCCCGGACGCACGGTACCATCGGGATAACCGACAATGTAGGCCACATGGTCCTTCGTATTCAGCACCGGCGTCTCTGTCAGCTTGTTCGTGACCGTGAAGGTGATCACGTTATTGAAGTAGGATCTCTCTATGCTGGTCTCATACCCGTCCACCGGATCCTCAATGACGCTGTAGTTGGAGCCTCCGATGGCGTTCCATTCGTACTGCCAGCCGTTCCAGTTGCCCAGCTTCTCCACAACAGCCGCCACGTCGTCCTTCATCAGGGTGACCGTCACGCTGTCGGGCCGCTTGCCGGCCGCGTTGTTGTTATCGTCCCATCTCTTCACGATCCGGATCTTGATGGTGACCGGAGGGGGAGGAGGCGGCGGCGTGACCGAATGGGTATTGGTGATGATGTAGCCGGTCTCAGCGCTTCCGCTGACCGTGCTCACGTAGCCCGCGGGGACAACGTCCTCTTCAACGGTATAGACCAGATCCTCGCCGTTCTGCTTGGCGGGCAGGTTCCAGGAATACTTCCAGCTGTTGCTCTCATCCAGCGTTACGCTCTCGCATTCCTCGCCGTTGACCATCAGCTTGACGTCAATGGACTCAGGCCGCAGACCATCCTTGTCGTTGCCGTCGTCCCAGACCTTGGTGACCGACAGATCCTGCCGACCCGGCGTGTAGCTGTTGGTGATCGTCAGTGCGTCGTCATCGATCTGCTTGGAGTAATCGCTTACCGCTGCTTCGTCCACGGTGAAGGTGACTTCCTTGCCGCCCTCGTAGTATTTCTCCACTTCGACTTCAGCGGTCCAGGTGTCGCCCTCGCCCTCCAGCTCGACCTCATAGGTCTTGCCGTCGGAACCGGTGACGGTGAACTTCACGCTGCCGGGCCGCTTGCCATCCTGATTATCGGCATCGACCCAGACCTTGGTCACGGTGATTTTCGTTGTTTCGGGCTCGCAGCTGTTGGTGATCGTCAGACCATCGATGCTCTTTTCATAGCCCGGCACGTCTTCTTCATCCACGGTGAAGGTGACTTCCTTGCCGCCCTCGGCGTACTTCTCGACCTTGACCTTCTTCGTCCACTTGTCGCCGTCACCCGTCAGTTCGACCTCATAGGTCTTGCCGTCGGAGCCGGTCACCGTGAACTTCACGCTCTCAGGCCGCTTGCCGTCCTGGTTGCTGGCGTCGTCCCAAATCTTGGTGACGGTGATGGTATCCTCTTCGGGTTCATAGCTGTTGGTGATGGTCAGGCCATCGATGCTCTTCTCGTAGCCGTCCACATCTTCTTCGTCTACCGTGAAGGTGACTTCCTTGCCGCCCTCATAGTATTTTTCCACTTCGACCTCGGCGGTCCAGGTGTCGCCCTCGCCCTTCAGCTCGACCTCATAGGTCTTGCCGTCGGAACCGGTCACCGTGAACTTCACGCTATCGGGCCGCAGGCCATCCTGGTTGCCGGCATCGTCCCAGATCTTGGTGACGGTGATCTTGGTGGTCACGGGCTCGTAGCTGTTGGTGATGGTCAGCTTCTCGTTGTCGATGGCCGCCTCATACCCGTCCACGTCCTCTTCCTCTACCGTGAAGGCGACTGTTTCGCCGTGGTCAAAGTACTTCGCTACATCTTCGATCGTCGCCGTCCAGGTATCGCCGGTTCCGCTCAGGGTGGCTTCATAGGTGTTGCCGTCGGAGCCGGTCACCGTGAACTTCACGCTATCGGGCCGCTTACCGTCCTGGTTGCCGGCATCATCCCAGACCTTCGTCACCGTCAGGGTGTCGGTCTCAGGCGGGTAGGTGTTCGTGATCGTCAGAGTCTCATTGTCGACCCTGAAGCTGTAGTTCTTTACCTCTTCTTCCTCGACGGTGAAGGTGACTTCCTTGCCGCCGTCGTAGTACTTCGCTACGTCGGGGATCGTCGCCGTCCAGGTGTCGCCCTTGCCGCTGAGCGTCGCTTCATAGGTGTTGCCGTCGGAGCCGGTCACGATAAACTTCACGCTGTCGGGCCGCATGCCATCCTGGTCGCTGCTGTCATCCCAGACCTTCGTTACTTCAAGCTCAATGGTCTCGGGCTCGTAGCTGTTGGTGATGGTCAGACCATCAATGGTCTTCTCATAGCCGATAGAAGTGAGATCTTCCTCGTCCACGGTGAAGGTCACTTCCGTGCCGCCGTTGGTGTACTTCTCTACTTCGACCTCGGCGGTCCAGGTGTCGCCCGTACCGCTCAGCGTCGCTTCATAGGTCTTGCCGTCGGAACCGGTCACCGTGAACTTCACGCTCTCAGGCCGGACGCCGTCCTGATCGCTGGCGTCCTCCCAAACCTTTGTCACCGTGATGGTATCCTTATCGGGTTCGTGGGAGTTGGTGATGGTGCCGCCGGCTTTAACGGTGGGTGTCTCGCAGGTGTAGCCTGTAGGCACGGTGCCTTCAGTGATGGTATATTCGATCTTCTCGCCACCACTGTACTTGGGCAGGTCCTTCCAGGTATAAGTCCAGTTGTCGCCGTCCTTCGCGATCGTGGGATCAGGAACGGTGACTCCGGAGGGCACGTTGTTGAGAGTGAGAGTGAGGGCAGTAGGCCGCTTGCCGTCCTGGTTGCTGGCGTCATCCCAGGCTTTCGTCACGGTGACGTCAGCAACTTCCGGCGTATGGCTGTTCGTGATGATGCCATCGTCAGAGGCCGAAGTCGTCTCACAGGTATAGCCTTCGGGTATGTTGTCCTCAGTGACAGTATAGGTGAGCTCATTGCCATCCGCATCATAGCGGGGAACGGCTTTCCAGGTGTAGGTCCAGGTATTGCCGTCTTCGCTCTCCACGATCTCCGGTTCGGGAGCTGTGGTCCCGGAGGGCAGCCCATTGAGGGTCAGCTCCAGCTCCTCGGGGCGGATGCCGTCCTGATCGCTGTTGTCGTCCCAGACCTTGTCCACGTTGATATCGATAAGCTCATACTTGTTGGTAAAGGTTACGACATACAGCGAGTTTGTCGATTCGATCTCACCGGCTGCAGACGTACCAGTCACCTCAAATGTATCAGCCGTACCTTCACCCTCAGTGACCTCTACCGCTGCACTTTTGAAAATGAAACCGGTGGGAAGGGTCCCTTCAGTGATGGTATAGGACGAGCCGGTGGGCAGGTTATTGATGCGGATGGAGTAGCCGTCCATGACGTTCAGGACAATAGGCTTGCCGCTTTCGCCATAGTACCAGCTGCCGCCGGAATGGGTGGCCCCACTGACTACGGCATTGGTAACATCCTGCTGATTCTTGTCCCAAACAGAAATCCAGATCCAGTAGTCGGAATCATGGCCCGGGTCCTCGGCCTCACTCGGCGCTGTCTCAGGAGCCAGGGAATCCGTAACGGTCAGGGTGAAGGGGAAGACAGCGTCCTCAGGGACGTCTTCGCCCTCGACGGCCTTGATCAGGTTGAGGCTGGAGCGCCGCTCATTGATCGCCGTGAGGGAGGCGATTTCTTCATCAACATAGTACGTTGCGCCATTGAAGGTGTAGGTATCGGCTCCAGCGGGCGCCTCATGCTTTTCATCGACCTTGATGAGCATAACCGTCTCGCCGTTGATCATCATCGGGTGGACGGTGGGGATGTTCAGCTCCCAGTGGTAAGATATGCCCTTTGGCTCGGCGAATGTGAAGTCGTGACCCTCAGAGCCGGTCAGGGGTTGGCCGTTCGCCCCCATGATACCGATGGAAACATAGACGCTTCCGCTCCACACACCGCCGTCACCGAGCTTGATATCATATGCCTTTACACCGTCGCGCAGGACGTCCAGCGTAACGGGTTCAGCTGCATACGAGTCAAGCTCATTTTCCCATTCCTTGGCGACGGTGAGCTGTTCCACGGCCGTATTGGAAACGGGATCAGGATTAACAAACTCCGTGCTGCCGGATTCGCCGGTGCGCGTATCCGTATAGGAAAGCGAAGCGGTAGTGTTTGTTTTGAGGTTGCCGTTGACATCAATGTACTTCTGCACTTCGGGATCCAGGTCCTTCCATGCTCCGTCCTCGCCGGGATTGTTCTTGATGTCGGCAACGATATCCAGCGTCGCCTGGCTGGGCCAGCATTTGAAGGTAACGGTATAGGTCACATCGTTTTCCAAAACTCCGTCGATGTTCCATTTGACCGCACTGTTCTCGAATGTTGCCGCCGGGGCGTCGGTCCATTCCTCGCCCAGACCGCCGTTTGCGCTGGAGTCATACTTCTCCGCCCCGTCTTCGATTCCGCCGGCGCGGTAGTATTTGTAGGAAGAAGTGTCTACCTGAAGCAGGCTGATACTGCCGGTGGAGGTGGTCACATTGGAGGTGGTCCCGTCGGAGATCCCCACGTTGCCGATACCGGCCATCTCGATCTTCTCCAGGATCTCGGCGAAAGCTTCCTGCAGAGCAGCCGTATCAGAAGCGGAGTAGTTGTTGGCTGAAGGAGCGCCTGCAGCAGCAGTGAGGTTGGTCATATACTCTGCGCCGGCAGCAGTACCATAGGCGAAGATGGTGTAGAACCTGTCTGTTCCGACTTTAGCGGCAAGCGCAGCCGCCTCATCCGTTGCCGCGTTATAGGAATTGCCCATATTGGGTTCCTGCTCATAACCGGTACCAGCTGTATTTCCCTGCGCATTCAGATAAAACGTCGGTGCACCGTCGGAGAAAAAGATCACGAAAGTAGGATCGCTGTCGCCAAAGCTGACCCCATCGGCCTGCCGCAGCGCAGCCTCCCAGTTGGTACCGGCGGCATTGCCGGTCGCGACTGTGACGTTGTTTACAGCCGTGACATAAGTATCGGCGCTTGTCGTTTTGGATACGTTCGTCTGCGCGGTAGTCGCAAATGTGACCAGCGCCATCTCCACAGTGTCATTCGGGTTGCCGTCCTTGCCGTTATACCCAAGCAACGTTTCAGCCAGGCCATTCACAGCCTCCTGTGTTGCCGCAAGACGAGACTGATCCGCCTGCTGACGGCTATATCGCTGCCCAGTATACCGCGTGCCTCGGTTATTGATATCAACCCAGTCATAGTAGTATTCATTGTTGAAATTTTGCCATTGTCCATTGACGTACTGCCATCCGTTCAGACGGTGCAGAGCCACATATTCACCGTCTACAAGGCCATAAAGGTTATTCCCATTCTGGTTTGTCGCGGTGTAAGTCGTTGTGGTGTTTCCGGAATCCTCTCCCATGGATCCGGACCGGTCAACAATCACAATGACGTTGACCTTCTGGATCTGCTTTTCTGAATCGCCGGTCACGTTCAGCGCGATGGTGTAGGTGCCATCGCCGTTGGCCGTAACGGTCTTCTCATGTGCCGGCTCATCCCCTGCCGCCGCCTTCGCAGACGGGGCCAGAGCACCGGAGGGCATGACAAGCCCGACGATCATCAGCGCCGCAAGGAGCAGACTGAGGACCTTCTTCCCTTTGTGCTTCATGTCTTTAACCTCTCTCCACTTATGATTTGCATTTCTATCGTAACAACATATGGATAGCGATACACATTAATCTTAGCATAGAACCGGATGAATGGCAAGCCCAAATTTTGCGAAAGCTTCGACTCATATACATATCCCCAAAATGGCAAAGGGGGGCATGCTGCAAAACGCGATTCCTCCCTGCCATTCCGAAGCCTTTTCGCCATGACAAAGGAGGGGCGTTCTGCAGCACGCCCATGCCGGAGCTCCGCCGCCGTTTACCGGCCCAGGAGCATGCGGCGGAGGATATACTTCCGAAGACCCAGCTTCTTCCGCAGGACCCGCTCCAGGAAAATATAATAGTCGCACATCCGCCGGAGCTCCCCGTCCGAAGGCTGCCGCAGGGCGAAGCGGGAGAGGACTACGGGCTCGCACACGGTCCCCAGGGAGTATCGGGCCCGCTCCCCGGCCAGGGCCTCGTCCGCCCGGGCGCAGAAGCGCAGGATGGTATCCGCGGGCTGCAGCTCCAGCCCCAGGAAGCCCAGCTGCTTCAGGATCTGGCGGTAGCACACGTCCGCCCGGGCGGCGTTATCCGGATACTTCCGGTTCAGCCGGCGATAGAAGTTCTCCACCCGGAAGAACAGCAGGATGAACCGCACCAGCAGGAAGACCAGGAAGGCGGCCAGGTCGAAGCCCAGGATAATCAGCAGGAGCTTCCCCGTATTGTCCTTCTTCTTCGGGGCCGCGGGCTCATGGTCCGTCTCCGGCTCAGGCAGCTCCGGCTCGGGCAGCTCCGGCTCAGGAAGCTCCAGCACATCCGGCCTCGCCGTGGGCTTCGGCTTCTCCTCCTCCGGCGCATCCTTCGTCACCGGCTCATAGAAGTTCCAGTGGGTGGGGTCGAAATCCACCCAACCCACGCCGTAGAAATAGACCTGGGACCAGGCATGGGCGGTGGCGTTGGTGGCCACATAGGAGGTGGTATCCCGCACCTTATCCGCCTGCTTCAGGCCGTAGCCGGTGACATACCGGGCGGGAAGCCCGGCCATGCGCGCCATGAGGGTCATGGCGGTGGCGTAATAGGTGCAGTAGCCCTCCCGGGTCTCCAGGAAATAGGAGAGGAAATCCCGGTCCCCGGGGGCGTCCCCGGGGGTCTGGGTATAGGTGCAGTTCTCCCGGATCCAGCTCTCGATGGCCAGGGCCTTGTCATAGTCGTCCTCGCTGCCCGCAATGATCTCCTCCACCAGCTCCGCTGCAAAGGGCTCAATGGTCTCCGAGAGGGTCGTGTATCTCTGCCTGATCTCCTCGTATTCCCTGTCCCTGGAGGCGGAGGCGTATTTCAGCAGGACATGCATGTTCCAGTCGAAGTTCTCCTGCTCCCGGTCAAAAACCCGGGTGCGGATGGTGTAGGTCAGGGCATAGTCCGGAAACTCCAGGGCGTACAGCTCCCCCTGGGTATTGAAGTAGATCCTGGAGTCGTCCGCCCGCTGGAGGCTCAGGCGCTCCAGCTTGCCCCCGGCGAAGAGGGAGCGGAAATTCACGCTCATGGAGATATCCAGGAGGGCGCTCTTGCTGATCTTCCCATAGGGCGCCAGGGCCTGGTTGGAGGAGGGCTTATCGATGGTGAAGATCTCCCGCCGCTTGCCCCGCCACAGGGGACTGTTGAAGCGGAAGCGTCCCAGGGCCCAGCCATCGTACCAGCCATAGCCGTTATAGGTATCGTACACCGCCCCGGCCAGAAGGATGGGGGTATCGGTCTTCACCCGCAGGACCGGGCGGTTATTGGGCTCGATATTCCCCCCCAGCTGGAAGCCGTTGGGGGAAAGGCCGGAGTAGGACAGGTCGAAGCTGCCGCCGCTGGAGCTCCCCTCCCCGTAGAAGGAGAACACGTCCCCCAGATCCTCCACGAAATTCACCAGGGATCTGGACTGCCAGGCCCCCTCCTCCTTGGGGCCGAAGGCGAAGGCGAAGAGCACCGCCAAGGGGGCCAGCGCCATGGCCGTGACCAGCATGGCGGAGGCGGGGATCTTTTCCCCCCGCCCAAGCTTCCGGTTGATGCTCCGGGCGTTGGTGCGGCAGATGAGCACGAAGAGGACGATGAGCAGCAGGGCCGCCGCGGTGAGCAGGTTTTCCGCGCCGGAATAATGCATCCAAACCAGCAGGGCAGCGCTGAGGAGCACCCACACCGGCAGGAAGGGCAGACGGCGGAAATAGATATACAGCACCAGGGTCACGGGGAAGGAAAAGGCCAGATGGACCAGGAACTGGCTACCGTTTTCCGAATAGGGCAGGGTATAGGGATAGGCGGCGTTGTACCACTCGATAAAGCCGTTCACATATTCCAGCACCGTATCCTTCAGCCTGAACGCCCAGAGGGCGCCGAAGCCCAGGAGGGCAGCCGCCGCGATCAGCGCCGGGGCGATCCACCACCGTCGGGAGAGGAGGAAGATCACGGAGAGATCCACCGCCGCGAAGAGCATGCAGTCCGCCATGCTCACCTCCTGGCCCAGGGCGGGCAGGAGGGCGCTGCAGAAGGCGCAGCTTCCCAGGAGGCAGCACAGCAGCTCCACGGCCAGGGAGGCGGAAAAGACGGCGTTTTGCTTCTTCACGTCAGCACCCCCTTACTCCAGCGCCACCAGCTGGGCCGCCACATCGCAGCCCAGGGGCAGACGGATGGTGGGAATGAGGCCCGTATCCCGGTCCCCCTCCCCCACCAGCACCAGGGTCACGGCGCCGTACCAGGACTCCGCCTCCGCCAGGGAGGCCTCCAGCTCCGGGGTGAAGGAATCCGTAACCAGGATCAGGGAGCTCCGGCCGGAGGCGGACTCCATGGGCAGCGGTCCCTTCGCGGGCTCTTCCCCAAAGGGCAGCAGGGCCAGCCAGCGGCGGATCTTCTCAAAATCCGTCAGGTTCAGGGCTTCCTCCCCGCTGTGTACGCCCCGGGTATCGCAAAGGGCCCGGAGCGCGGCGCTGCGGTTCCGGGAGAGGCAGTGGAGGGTGATGCAGGCCGCTGCCTCGCAGACCGTGTCCGCCCGGGCCAGAGCGTCCTCACCCGCCGCGCCGTGGGCGCAGTTATCGATGAGCAGGGTCAGGTTTTCCCGGATGGGCTGCTCATACTGCTTCACAAAGAGCTCCCCGTGGGCGGCGCTCTTTTTCCAATGGATCTGCTTCAGGGGATCCCCGGGCCGGTACGCCCGGGCGCCGGAGATGCTGCTCCCGCTCTCGGCCTGATGCAGGAACCGCTCCCCGAAGAGCTTTTCATCCGCCACGTCCGCATACAGGGAGGCGGGGGCCTCCGCCCGGGGGTAGACCGTCAGCTCCGGCTGGCGGTAATAATGCAGCTTCCGCATATCGAAGCGCATGGGCAGCAGGCCGAAGATATCGGTGATCCGCATGGTGGTGATCCCGATGGGATAGACGCCCCGATAGGGCATGGAGACCTTGAAATCGAACTCCTTGCCCGCAAAGGGCAGCAGGCTGAAGGAGATCTGCGTATTCTCGCTGGGGGCTGCCAGCTCCACATCCATCTGCATCATGGAGAGAGGAAATGGCTTTTCGTTCCGGATGGAAAGATGCAGGGCGGTCTCGCTGCCCTTCACGGCCTCAGCGGCGTCCAGCTTCTGGGTATAGGAAAAGGTGCGCACGGTCCACTGATTCAGCCCCAAGATGGCCAGCACCAGCAGGATCTGGGCGATGAGGACGACATACCAGATCCGCATGCCGGTATACAGCCCGGCAAAAAGGAAGACGGGCATCAGCAGATAGAACAGGAAGCGCAGGACCTTCATGACACCGCCGGGACCTTGATCTCCCGGATGATGGAGGCGAGCACGCTGCCCCGGCTCTCCCCCCGGATGCCGCTGCGGCGGTCCAGCACCAGGCGGTGGGCCAGCACCTGGACGGCCAGCTTCTGCACGTCGTCCGGCAGGGTGTAGTCCCGGCCGGAGAAGAGGGCGTTGGCCATGGCCGCCTCCGTCAGGGCAATGCAGCCCCGGGGGCTGATCCCCAGGCTGATGCGCTCGTCCTTCCGGGTGGCCTCCGCGATCTGGATGATATAGTCCAGCACCGCGTCCGCGCAGATGACCTTCTTCCGCTCCTCCCGCAGAGCCAGGATATCCTCGGCGGATGCGACGGGCTCCAGTTCGTCGATGGGCCGGGCGCGCATATTGCGCTTCAGGATATCGATCTCCTCCTCATGGGAGGGGTAGCCCAGGGAGATCTGCATGAAGAACCGGTCCAGCTGCGCCTCCGGCAGCGGGTAGGTGCCCGTATGCTCCACCGGGTTCTGGGTGGCCAGGACGATGAAGGGGGAGGGCAGCGGATAGGTCCTCCCGTCGATGGTGAGCTGGGCCTCCTGCATGGCCTCCAGCAGGCTGGACTGGGTCTTGGGGCTGGTGCGGTTTATCTCGTCCGCCAGCACGATCTGGGCCATGAGGCCGCCGAAGCAGACCTCCCGCTCCCCGGTCTTGGGGTTGAAGGCCGTATAGCCGGTCACGTCCGAGGGAAGCAGGTCGGAGGTGAACTGGATGCGGGAATAGGTGCAGTTCAGGGACCGGGCCAGGGCCGTTACCAGGGTGGTCTTCCCCAGACCGGGCACATCCTCGATGAGCACATGACCGCCGCAGACCAGGGCCAGGAGCAGCGCCTCCGCCTGGGCCTCCTTGCCCACGATCACCTTCCCGATGTTCTTCTTCACGTTTTCCACCAGCTGAATGGAAGACATAGGATCACCGCCTTCAAGATTCATAGAATTGTCCAGGTTAAGGATAGCATTTTCTGGGGGGAAATTCAAGACGCGGGCGCCCATTCGGACGCCCGCGTTTCGGGTTCAGGTTTCCTTTTCCGCCTTCTCCGGAGCCCTGGTGCGGATCCCCAGATGCAGCGCCCCGGCGGGACAGCTCCGGGTGCAGTCCCCGCAGCGGATGCATTCCGGGCTGTTGGGAGTCCTGGACGGATCCACCTGCATGGGACAGGCTCTGGCGCAGGCGCCGCAGCCGGTGCAGCGGCCCGCATCCAGATGCATCCGCCAGAGGGAGATGGGGTTCGTCAGGCCATAGAGCGCCCCCAGGGGACAGAGGTATTTGCAGAAAGGGCGGAACAGGAGAATGCACAGGACCAGGATCCCCAAGGCTACGGCCAGCTTCCAGAGGAAAAGCCCGCCCACCGCCAGGTGCAGCCTCCCTCCATGCAGGAGCACCAGAGGAACGCCGCCCCCCAGGGTCCCCGCCGGGCAAAGGTATTTGCAGAAGGCCGGAACGTAATCCATGACCAGGGCGGGGAGGCCGATCACCAGCACCAGGAGCACCGCATACTTCAGCTTCCGCAGCAGCCGGTCCCCGGGAAAGGTCCCCAGCTTCCGGCGGGGAAAGGGCAGCCTGTGGAGCAGCTCCTGCACCAGCCCGAAGGGGCAGAGAAAGCCGCAGACCATCCGCCCCAGCAGGGCGCCGAAGAAAAGCAGGAGCCCCGCGACGTAATAGGGGAAGCGCACGGGCCGGGAGGACAGGAAGGCCTGGAGGGAGCCGATGGGACAGGCCCCCAGCGCCCCGGGGCAGGAATAGCAGTTGAGCCCCGGCACGCAGACGCTTTTCAGCGCGCCCCGGTTGATCCTCCCGGTGAAAAAGCCCCGGAAATCCGCATTCTGGACCAGCGCCGCCAGCAGCTGGATCCGCAGCCTTACCTTCCCCTTACCCAACGCCGATACACTCCAGGCAGACCCGGACCGCCTTCATCATGACCTCCTTCGCCTGGCCCTCCGTCACGCCGACGACCACCAGCGCGGCGGCCAGGAGCAGCGCCAGGAGGGCAAAACCGCGTTTCTTCATTTCAGCAGCTCTTCGAGGATCTCAGCCCAGCAGGGTGAGGGTCAGGGCCAGGGTGAGCAGGCGTCCGGAAAATGACTTCATGACGATCGTCCTTTCTGATCAGCCGGATTCGGCTGTTTTGAGAGAAGTATACCACGCCGATGGGCAGAACTCAATTCTCCCCCGGTTTACATGAGGATTTTGACGGGACAGCTCATGCACTGCGCATCGCTATCTCGCGTACCGGACCGTCTCCCCGGTGTCCCTCTGGCCGGTCATGGCTCCGCCGGCGTCGAAGGTATAGCGGAACACCCGGCAGGTACCGCCGACGGAAAAGGCGCTGGTGGCCGGGGAAAAGAAGGTGGATTCCACGCTCTCCACATCCCATTCCAGCCCCGAGGCCTCGTTCACGGAGAGCTTGCCCCCCAGGGAACCCTTCACGGAATAGAAGGTCTGCGGTTCGCCTCCCTCCGGATCGCACAGGAGCAGGACGGCGGTATAGTTCTCCCGCACAACGGGGGTCAGCTCCTCGTCGGTGATTGCGATCCCGTGGTCCTCCTTCGACCAGATATAATCCAGGATATTGGCGATCTCATCCCTTCCCCCCTCGTCCCGCTGCACGGGAACGGCATAGGCCGAAAGGTATACCTGCCCGCCGAACTCCGCCATATCCGTAATATGGTAGACGCAGTCCTCTCCCTCATAGGAAAACTCGTCGGTCACATTTCCTTCCCGGTCCATGCGGAAGAGATGGGCATAATCCCCGGCGTTATCGCTTCCCAGATGCAGGATATATCCGTCCCCCAGGCGGGCTGCGTTCCAGATTCCGTAGTTCCCCACCTCGGTCTGACGGAAGCTGAGCTCCTTCCCCGCCGGGTCAAAGCAGCTGAGGCACAGATACTTCCCGTCTCCCCGGCTGATCACCGCCCAGGTGCCGTCGTCATTCCGCAGCACGGAAGCGATATACTCACGCTGAAACCCGTGGTTCAGGGGCTGCTGCCAAAGGACGCTTCCCGCTCCATCCAAAAAAGCGATCCAGGCATAGGTCCTGTCCGCTGAGGAGAAGGTCTCGTTCCAGCCCCAGGCTGCAATCCCCTCCGGGAAAGCCGCCCAATCGTCCAGATAGAAGGGGAACTCCGCAGTCCAGAGAAGCGCTTCGTCCCGCCGGCATTCCAGCAGGCTTTTTTCCAGGACCTCGCCCCGGTCTTCGCTGCGGACATACCGGAAGTCCCGGCGGAAAAAGATCCCCGCCTCCGGCGCAGGCTCCGCCCAATTCTTCCGGTCCCACAGGGCGGCGAGATCCTCCGGCGCGGGCTCCCTTTGGGTGATCTCCCATCCGGGGACGGCACGGCGGATCACCTCCGTGGTTTTGCGGTAGGAAAAGCGCCGGGTCGTAATATCCCGATAGACCGCCTTGATCTCGCTGCGGCTGAGTCCCTCCAGGGGAAGGTCATTCTCCGCAAAGAACGTGACCGCCGTCCGGTATTCCCGGGCTTCGGCGGCATAGGCGTATGTGGCGGACCCCAGCCCCAGGGCCGCAAGCAGGCATGCGGCCGCCGCGCCCCACCGGAACCGGCGGGCCTTCTGCCGAGCCGGAGCCCGGCCGCGGGAATGCCGCCGGCCGTCCGGGGCGAACAGGGTCGCCTCGTCGATATACTTCTCGTCGATCAGACTGACGATCTGCGAGACCTTCTCGTTTTTCACAGGAATATCCCCTCCTCCTCCAAACGCTTCCGAAGGGCTTTCCGGATCCGGGACAGGCGCACCGAAACGGCGTGCTCGCTCAGGTGAAACAGCTCCGCAAGCTCACCGATGGAATCCGCATGCCAGCAGCGCCGGACAAACAGGATCCTGCTCTCCCGATCCAGCGTTTCCAGGAAGCGGTTGACGGCCCGGGCCGCTTCATCCGCCTCCACCGCCTGCTCAACGGATGCGGCGGAGGGGACGCATTCCGCGATCTCCTCCAGGGCGGCGTCATACACGCTGCACCGCTTCTGCGCCGTATTCCACTGATACCGCTTCAGCGCCTGATTCCGCACGATCCGGCATACGTAGCTCAAGAGCGGATCCGGCCGCTGCGGCGGTATGGCGTTCCACACGGCGAGATAGGCGTCGTTCAGACATTCCTCCGCATCCAGCCGGTCGTTCAGGATGTTTTCCGCTACCCGGCGGCAGACGGCTCCATATTTATGGGAAAGCTCGATGATCGCCTGCTCCGAGCGGGCGAAGAACAATTCAATGATCCGGCTGTCGTCCAAGCTTTCGCCCTCCCTCCTGCCTTACCCCTTTACTACGGATCCGAAGGAAAATATCTCCCGGCACCTTGAAATTTCCCGAAATGCCGGGAGCCTCCCGCTTCACCTGCCGCTTGTCCCGCCGCGGTTTCCGTGATAAGATGAGCACAAAAACCGATGCAAGGAAAGGACGGATCGATATGAGCGGCAAACTGACCAAGGTTCTGGTCCTGGGCGACCACAGCGCGGAGGGTCTCCGGCGCTTCCGGGCGCTTCCCGACTGCAGCCTCGTTATCGCAGAGGATTTCCGGGATATCCGCCCGGAGGACCTTCGGGAGGCGGAGATCTTCGTGGGGCTTCCCAATCCCGAGATGGTCCGGCAAATGCCCCGGCTGCGTTTCGTTCAGCTGTACAGCGCGGGGGCCAACAACTATTCCTGGCTGCCGAAGGAGGTCACCCTGGCCAACGCCTACGGCGCATACGGCGAATCCATCGCGGAGCATATGCTCACCACCACCCTCATGGCCATGAAGCGCATGCCGGAATATCTGCGGATGCAGGACAGGCAGGAGTGGACCCTCCTGGACAACATCGACCGCTTCGCCGGCTCCAAGGTGCTCTCCGTGGGGATGGGGGCCATCGGCACCGCATATCTGCAAAAGGCCTCCAGCCTGGGCGCGGCATGCTGGGGCGTGCGCCGCACCATCCATGACCGTCCGGATTTCGTCCGGGAGCTGGTCACCCCGGAGGGGATGGACGCCCTGCTTCCGGAGATGGACGTGGTGGCCCTCAGCCTGCCGGGCACGGATGAGGCGGCGGGAATGTTCGACGAGCGGCGGCTCCGGCTGATGAAGAAATCCGCGATCTTTCTGAATGTGGGCCGGGGAAACTGCGTGGTGACGGAGGACCTGCTGCGGGTGATGGCGGAGGGCCGGCTCAAGGCCGCCTGTCTGGACGTGATGGATCCCGAGCCCCTGCCCAAGGGGCATCCCCTGTGGACCGCTCCCCGGGTCTGGATCACCCCCCATATTTCCGGCGGCTACCGGGCCGGGGTCAACTACGACAGGGTGATCGACGCCGTGATCCGCAATGTCACCCTGGTCCTGCAGGGAAAGCCCCCGGTGCACATCGTCGACCGGGCATTGGGATACTGAACGAAAGGAACCGCAGCAATGAATAAGCCTTCTCTGAAAAAATACACGGATTTTCTGGTCAAGGAAACCGAGACCCTGCTGAATATCGACTCCCCCACCGGTTACACGGAAGCGGCGGCAGCCTGGGTATTGGAGGAGTTTCAAAAGCTCGGCTTCGCGGCCAGTCTCACCAACAAGGGCGGCGTACTGGTCTCCTTCGGCGGGGAGGACCGGGGCAGCGGTCTGCTGCTGGAGGCCCATGTGGATACCCTGGGAGGCATGGTGGCGGAGATCAAGGCCGACGGACGGCTTCGCCTCACCAATCTCGGCGGCATGAATCCCAACAACGCCGAAACGGAGAACGTACGGGTCGTGACGAAATTCAGCGGAGACTATGAGGGCACCTTCCAGCTGTGCAACGCCTCCATCCATGTAAACGGCGAATACAACGACATAAAGCGCGGCTGGGACACCTGCGAGGTCGTCCTGGACGAGGATGTGAAAACGAAGGAGGATACGGAAAAGCTGGGTATCGCCGTGGGGGATATCGTCTGCTTTGAGCCCAATGTCCGGATCACCCGTTCCGGCTATATCAAGTCCCGCTTCCTGGACGATAAGCTGAGCGTGGGCATCCTTCTGGGCTTCGCCAGGTATATCCGGGAGAAAAGGATCACGCCGAAGCGGGCGGTCTACGCCCATATCACGGTGTTCGAGGAGGTGGGCCACGGCGGTTGCGGCAGCGTGCCCGCCGGCTGCACCGAGGCCATCTCCGTGGATATGGGCTGCGTGGGCGAGGGGCTGGCCTGCACGGAAAAGCAGGTCTCTATTTGCGCCAAGGACAGCGGAGGACCCTACAGCTATCCGGTGGTGAAGGGGCTGATCGAGGCGGCGCAGCGCAGCGGCGCGGATTACGCCGTGGATATCTATCCCCATTACGGCAGCGATGTTGAGGCCACGCTGGAGGCGGGAAACGACCTGCGCCACGGGCTGATCGGCGCCGGCGTCTATGCCTCCCACGGCTATGAACGGAGCCATCGGGACGGGGCGGAGAATACCCTCCGGCTGCTGATCGCCTATGCGCTGTAACGCGGCGGCGGAAGACCTCTTCAGGTATTCAGGAACTCCGCCAGCCGGGAGACGGCGTCAATCGCCTCCCCATCCTCCCCGGCGGGCAGGGTATTGGTCCCATGGCTGCAGACCAGGGGAAAAATCTCCTGGGCATTGAGCTGGCGGAGCAGGATCTTTGCCGTGGCGTAGGGCCGCCTGGGATCCCCGTCCCCGCCTCCGACCAGGATCACCCCGCCCTTTTTGGGCTTGAGCCCCGGATCCTCGTTCCGGAAAAAACGGGCGGAATAATAGACCTGGAAGCGGCTCGCCGTATCCAGCAGCTTTCCCGTCAGCTCCGCGTAGTAGATCGGCGAGGCGATGACGATATTGTCGCATGCCTCGATATACCCATAGATCTCCTGCATCCCGTCCTGCAGAACGCATTTCTTTTCCTTCCGGCAGCTGCGGCAGTCGATGCAGGGGGAAATCTCCGCCCGGTAGCAGTCCACCACTCGGTATTCCCCCGCGAGCCCCTCCGTCAGCACCCGGATCAGGGCGGCGGTATCTCCCCTTTTTCGGGGAGAACCGTTGAAGATCAGGGTTCTTCTGTTCGCCGGATCCTGCATTGCCTCAGCCCCCTCTCCGGCGCCGGGACCCGGCCCCGGCGTCAACATCTCTATATGACGATTATAGCATTTTCGCCTGCATACTCAACAGGTATCGACTCGGGACCGGGAACGCCGCGCGCACGGACCCCCGATCGCGCCGCCAAAGCGCCCCAGAGCAAAGCCCCGAAAAAAGCATGCCCGGAGACCGTTGGCTTTCAACGATTTCCGGGCATTTTGTCAGCCCCGGGGCAGAATTCCAGCCTTCCCGGGGAACAGGCCGGATCATTCCGTATGCGGGATTGGGTCCCCATGAATCTCCGAAACCCGTTCCGGATCCATAAATACCTTCGAGCCGGTTGCGCCGCGCTGCCCCTGATACTTTCCGGCATAAGGCCGTATGGCCGGCGCATCCATCCCGGCAAATACCAGCTGCCCGACTCGGCGGCCCGCGGTCAGTTCGATGGCGCAGCGGTTTGCGTTATAGAGCTCCAGCGTGATTTCTCCCCGAAAACCGGGATCTACCCATCCGGCATTCTGGATGAACAGCCCCATGCGTCCCAGGGAGCTTCTCCCCTCCACGAAGGCGGTCAGGTCGTTTGGCAGGGAGATGTATTCCATTGTGGCGGCAAGGACGAACTGACCTGGCAGCAGCAGATAGGTATCCGTCCGTATCGTCCGATAACGGATCTCCCGGTCCAGCGTGATGATGCCCGTTGAGCTGTCCTCTACGATGCTGAAGGTGTTGCCCAATCGGATATCGATGCTTGCAGGCTGGATCTGGCGTTCCTCGAGGGGATCGATCACCAGGCTTCCTTCCTTCAGCATCCGCAATATGGTCTGGTCAGACAGGATCATGCTTTTCTCCTCGATTCGACAGGTTAAAACTGCTCGTATTCTACCATACCGTCGAGGGCTCTTCAAGGTCATCCGGGAGAAGCGCATCGACCGCGCAGAGGGCAGATTCTTTCCCCGGACTCCTTGTAACGCGCACTCGGCCAAGGTATACTGAAATAAGCTCAGGCATGCCGGAAACGGCCTTATTCGCGCCGGGCTTTACCGGAAGGGAAAGGAGGACCGGGGTTGAAGGTCATTCTCTCAAGAAAAGGCTTTGATGCCGCCAACGGCGGTTGTCCCAGCCCCATTATGCCCGATAATACGCTGCTGTCCTTCCCGATCCCCTCCGACGACGGCGTCGGCTATGAGGAGCTGTCTTACCGGGGGCTGAAGTACTCAGACCTTTTGGCCCAGCTCAACCCCGGAAAGGTCTGTTCGACCTGCCATTTGGACCCGGATATCCGCGAGGGTATCCGGCCCGCGCCTCCCTCCTGGAGACCTGCCTTTGGCCAGATCGGCGCCGCGCAGGGGCTGCTGTCCAACGCGAAGGTGGAGGCGGGGGATCTGTTTCTCTTCTTTGGCTGGTTTCGGCGGATCGAACGGCATGGCGGCGCATTCAGATATGTCCGGAAAAACGCGGAGGATTTCTATAACGGGGCTGATCTGCAGGTCATTTACGGGTATCTGCAGATCGGCGAAATCCTGACGGATAGAGACAGGATCGCCGAATACGGCTGGCATCCCCATGCATCGGCAAAGCGTCTGGAAAACGCGAGCAACGCTCTGTACACGCCGACGGAGGAGCTGTCCTTCCTTCCCGGCCGGAAAGGATATGGCATACTGGATTACCGGGAAGACCGGGTGCTGACAGGGAAAAACCAGAGTCGGGCAACCTGGAGGGAGCTGGGCTTTCTCCTGCCGCAGAATACATACGGCAAACGGAAAAACTCAGCAAAGGGTCCCGGACTATATTACGGCGGCATCTGGCAGGAGTTGGTGGTCTATGAAACCGAGGAGCTGATGGACTGGGTGAAACGGATCCTCGAATAGAGCGCAAAGGAGGAGTCATGGTTTCCATCAGGCTTTTTGCAGACAACGACGTTGATACCCTTCAAACTAATCTATATCCTGATAGGAGTGCAGAGGAAATCCGGGATATGGTACGGGAATGGAATTCCGGTTCCTATCAGGGAAAACGCTTTGAAATGTTCGCGGTCCTCCGGGGCGAGGAAATCGTCGGGACCGTTTCGCTCTATGCGCTCAGCAAAAGCGTTGCCTCCATCGGGGCTGAAGTATTCGAGCCGTACAGACGCTCAGGTTATGCCTATGAAGCGAATCTCCTGCTGCTTGATCATGCGAAGGAGCTGGGATACAGGGTCATTCTGAACCAGGTCAGGACCGACAATGCCGCCAGCATCCGCTTGAACGAAAAGCTGGGCTTTGAAACGGACCGGTATGTTTACAGGAACAAAAAGGAACACCCCGTATTCCTGTTCATCAAGGCGCTCTGATCCGCTCTCTTCCCCACCCGGCGCTTTCTGACAGGCTCGAGGGAAAGCCGCTTTCTCTGCGCTCCGTATTCCAGCCATGCCCATGCCGCAAAAGGACTGCACCCCCTCGGGGCACCCTCCGCAAGGAAGGTGCTTTGAGGCAGTTATTACCGACTCAAAAGGATATGAAACAGGCGTGACCGTGGCGGTCACGCCTATTTTGCCATTCTGTTTATGGATTTTGGGGGGGGCAAATCCGATGCTCGTTATAACTGCGGACAATATAAGACCTGTTCGACATACTGGAAGTTGTTTGATTAACTTCCGAGATTCCCTTCCATCAGCCGTTTCCTAACTGCTCTGTCAGGAACGTCTGAGCCTTGGTCAGAACAGATTTTGTTCCTTCGTGTCCGAAACAAGAGAGGGCCTCATCGTAGGGAAGAAGCTGAATTTTCCGGATTTCTCCCTGCCGGGGGACGAGCGGTTGATTTTTATATTCTGCGAGAAAATAAGTAACGCGTTTTCGTGTACCAGGCTTCTCTGCGAGATCATATTCATCCTCAGCCTTGAAACCAGGCAAAAAAACAGGATTCAAACCTGTTTCTTCCAATATCTCCCGGTGCGCAGTTTCCATTTCTGTTTCGTTGCTTTCCATATGCCCTTTCGGAAAACTGTAAGCTCCGGACTGTTCTTGCACAATGGCAAAAAGGATGTGCCCGTTTTCCCTGGTGAAAACGACCGCTCCACAGGAATACTCCCAGTTCATGTGCATCTCCTTCGAATCATCGTATTTAATCGTCAGAAATAAATGATATCTTCCAGGTCACTGTTTCAGGATCATCCTGATCTCTGTTGCCGCAACAGTCGTACTGTATATTTCTTCCCCGTCCGGGCAGAAGCCACATTTCTGGTAGAAACGGATCGCCCGTTGGTTTTCCTTCAGAACCCACAGGCAGATTTGCTGATATCCTCGCAGCTGCTGAAGGGCCGCATCCATCAATTGCTGCCCAACACCTTTCCCATAGTATTCTGATAAGATATACAAGGCGAAGATTTCTCCAATATCAGGAGCCTCTTCACCACAGTCTCCATATCCAACAAAGCCAATGACACGACCGGCGTCTTTTGCAATCATAAGATTATCCGGCCAATCGAAAGCGATCTTCTCACATTTTTCGAGTGTGAGCTTGTTAAGGTATTCCTGACCGACAAGTCCCGGATAAGCTTCATGCCAAGCGCGCCAGTGGACATAGGCTTTTCCCCTAGTTTCTTCCTCGGTTTCCATCTTTTTTATCTCTATGTCCATCCCATGACCCTCATAAATCCCGATTCTTAATATATGAGTAGAGGCTTTTACAGTCTCTGCTCTTTCTTTATGATGAAGGTGATTGGCCTGACGTAATCTCCGATTGGGACACCACGCCCGGCGATAAATGTGTCAGCCCGCC
>JAFWOX010000048.1 GCA_017545325.1 Oscillospiraceae bacterium
CCCGTTCAGGGACATGTACACCGCCTGCTTCACCTTGGCGCCCCGGTCCATGTGGACTCCCATGCGCCGCATGAAGTCCAAAGAGCCCATCAGCACCACGTCCTGCTGGATGCTGGCCCCGATGCCGCCGCTGTCGTAGAAGCGGAACTCGTCCACCGGGAAGCGGCGACAGTTGTGGGTCACCAGCAGGTCCTCAAAGACCGGGTGCAGGGCGCTGCCGGAGCTGCGGACCGCGGCGGCGGCATAGGCGATGAGCCGATCCGGGTTGCCGTTGTAGACCTTGAAGCCGTTGAGGGTCAGGGAGCCGGCGGGGAAGATGTCCTCGTCCCCGATGAGGATGGAGTGCTCGCCTCCGAAGACCTCGGCTCCGTGGTAGCCGCAGAGAGCCGCGTGGGCCCCCGCCAGCCGGGCGGCCAGCAGGGCAAAGAGCCGGGGGAAGGCCAGCAGTCCCGTCACCGGAATGCTGCCCAAAAACACCAGGCTGCCAGTCCAGAGGAAGTTCTGCTTCAAGCCGATGGAGATCAGCAGGGTCAGCGCCAGGCCCACCAGGGCGGCCACGGGGGTGTAGATCCCCATGACCCGATCCACCAGGTCCCGGGTCTCCAGCTTCTCCATGAAGCTGTCCACGTCGGGAGCCGTCCGCACCAGGCCCTTCCGGTCCTTGGTGATGTCCTGGACCTCGCTGACTCCGGCGTAGAGGGGTTCCTCCCGCAGCACCTTCAGGGTGGTGGTCAGGGCCAGATTCCGGTCATAGCGGCCCCAGAGCTCCACCAGCAGCAGGGCGCCCACCACCACGGTGAAGGGAGCCCGCAGGCTTTGGGCCGCCTGGAAGCTGTCCAGGGCCGTGAAGACCGTGGCCACAATCAACAGCAGCTCCGGCCGCAGGCCCTTCTCCCCTCTCCAGCGCCGCAGATACAGGTCCCGGTTCACCAGAACCAGAATCAGCAGCAGGGCCAGGAGGATGTAGGCGGTGGTGCCGCCGGAGAAGATCTCCGGCAGGAAGTCCCAGCCCCGGCCCAGGTAGAGGGTCAGGAAGAGGCTCAGAATGGTGAACAGGCCCGTGAGGATCAGCCGGGTGCCGATGGCGTCCAGGGGCTTGGCGTGGAGCCGATAGGCCTCCTCGGGGCTCCGGAGCTCCGGCTCCTCCGGGGGCAGCAGCTCCACGGGGGGATTCTCCCGGCGTTTTGACCGGCCAGGCTCCCGGGGCAGGGCTCCGGGCCGCACATCCGCGGAGGGCACCGGCGCCTCCTCCGCCCGGGCTCCCCGGCGGCTGAAGCGTCCCTCCGCCTTGGGGCCCGCGTCCGCGGACAGCCGCTCCGGGGCGTCGGGGGAAGCGTCGGGGGAAGCGTCGGCGCTTTCCGATACGGGCGGAGCCATGGGGGCATCGCTCCCTACGGGGTCTGAGCTCTGAACTTTGAACTCTGAACTCTGAACTGGGAAGGACGGATCCTTCGACTCCGCTGCGCTCTGCTCAGGATGACGCTCTGAACTCTGATCTATCTCCTCCGGCGCGGTCCACAGCTCCAGCTTGGGGGGCCGCAGCTTCTGCCACCATTTTTTCCTGGGGGCGGGGGCCGCGGGAGGCTCCGGCTTGGGGGGCTCCGCGTCCTCCATGGGCACGGCGGCGGCCAGGAAGTCCTGTACCGTCAGGATGCTGTCCTGCCCCCGGCGGCCCGGGGTCCGGACCCGCCAGGTGAGGCTGGAAAGCACGGACTTGGGAATCCCGTCCACCGTGTCCCCCGACGGAGCGGCAGAATCGCCGGGTTGTGGGTTTTCCGTTTGTTCGTCGGGTTGTGAGTTGGGTTGTGGGTTTTCCGTTTGTTCGTCGGGTTGTGAGTTGGGTTGTGGGTTTTCCGTTTGTTCGTCGGATTGTTCGTTGGGTTGTACGTTGGGTTGTTCGTCATCGGGTTCCGCGGCGTCGGTGGGAAGGTCGGTGGATTCCGAGACGGGCGGACGGCTGAGAGCCGTCCCTGCGGCGTTGGTCGGAGCGTCGGCTCTTTCCGATACGGGCGGAGCGATGAGGGCATCGCTCCCTACGGGGTCGGCGCTCTGAACTTTGAACTCTGAACTCTGAACTGGGAAGGACGGATCCTTCGACTCCGCTGCGCTTCGCTCAGGATGACACTCAGAACTCTGAACTTCCGCCTCCGCCGGGCGGCCAATGACCGCCCCTACGGGGTCGGAGCTCTGAACTCCGAACTCTGAGCTCTGAACCTCCGCCTCCTCCGGGCTCAGGGCCATGGGCACCGTCTGCTCCGGAGCGTTCAAGTCCATGGGTACGGTGGTAAGCTCCTCCGGGGCCGGATCCGGGGCCTTATGGCGGCGGATCAGCTCCTCCCATTGGACCAAGCCCTCGTCGGACTCCGAAGAGCCAAAGAGGGTCAGGGGGTCCCATTCCTCCTGGGCCTCCCGTTCGGGGGAAGCGTCGGTGGGTTCCGAAACGGGCGGAGCGATGTGGGCATCGCTCCCTACGGAGTCGACGGGGGGTTCCTGCGTAGGGCGGGCTGACTCAGCCCGCCGCTGGTCCGTCGCGGTTGTCGTAACGTCCGGCGGCATGGGGTCATGCCGCCCTACGGCGTCGGGGGGAACGTGGGTGGGTTCCGATACGGGCGGACGGCTGAGAGCCGTCCCTACGGGGTCTGAGCTCTGAACTTTGAACTCTGAACTATGAACTGAGAAGGACGGATCCTTCGACTCCGCTGCGCTTCGCTCAGGATGACGCTCTGAACTCTGAGCTCTGAACTCCGAGCCCTGATCTTCCGCCTCCAAATCCTCCTCGGTGGGGTCGTAATGGAGCAGACTGCGGAACCAGCCGCTGACCCGCTGCAGTTGGGGATTCAGGGCGGCGGAGATCCGGGACAGGCCGCCTCCGGGGGCCTGCCGGGGCTCCCGGAGCTCCGGGGATGCCTCCGGCGCGGGTTTTTCTTCCTGGTTTGGAGCTTCCTCCGGGGCCTGGGGCTGGGCCGTTTCCGGAGCCGGGTTCCCCTCCGGGGTTTCCCTCTGCTCCGCTGCTTCCGGTTCCTCCAGGTCCTCCAATTCTTCCAGGTCCTCCGGCTCCTCCGGCTCGAAGGAGCGCTCCAGCTTCCGCAGAAGCTTGGCCAGGGGAGACAGCTTTTTCTCCTCCCCGGGGGCATCCTGGACAGGCTCCTCGCCTGCGTCGCCGTCGGGAGACAGCCCCTGCTGCCGCCGGGCAGCGGCGTCATCGCCCTGGGCGACGACGGGAGCGATGGGGGCGTCGCTCCCTGCGGGGTCGTCGGGAGCTTCCTGCGTGGGGCGGTCCGACACAGTTGTCGTAAGCTCCGGCGGCATGGGGTCATGCCGCCCTACGGCATCGGGGGGAACGTGGGTGGTTTCTGATACGGGCGGGCGGCCAATGACCGCCCCTACAGAGCTCTGAACTTTGAACTCTGAACTCTGAACTGAGAAGGACGGATCCTTCGACTCCGCTGCGCTTCGCTCAGGATGACGCTCTGAACTCTGAACTCCGAGCTCTGAACTCTGAACTTCCGCCTCCGACGGGACCGGGGTGCCGAAGAGCTCCTCCAGGGTGGGCAGGGGGCCGGTATCCGCAGGGAAGCGGGAGGCGTGCCGGGCGTCCCGGCCCAGCTTCAGCAGCTCCGGGCTCAGGTCCGCCAGGCGGGTTTCTTCCAGGTTCTGGGAGGCCTCCTGCCGGGCGCCGTTTTGGGGGTCCCGGGGCAGGCCGAAGTAGTCAAAAATCTCCGATACGCTCATGGCCTCCGCCCTGCGCCCCCGCTGGGCCGCCGGGGCGGGCTTGGAGGCCTGGGCTTCTGTCTCAGACGGGCGGCCAATGACCGCCCCTACGGGGTCGGAGCTCTGAACGCTGAGCTCTGAACCCTGAACCGGAGAGGACGGATCCTTCGACTCCGCTGCGCTTCGCTCAGGATGACGCTCTGAACTCTGAACTTCCGCCTCAGCCGGGCGGCCATTGGCCGCCC
>JAFWOX010000049.1 GCA_017545325.1 Oscillospiraceae bacterium
AGCCGGAGCGCCTTGCGGAGATAAGGGGCATCTCTCCCAGGAAGGCCAGGGAGATCGCGGCCCAGGCCGAGGGCAAGCGGGACCAGAGGGACGCCATGGTCTTTCTCCAGCAGTACGGGATCGGGGGCCAGCACGCCCTGCGGATCTGGAAGACCTACGGCATGAAGCTCTACGAGATCATCAGGGAGAATCCCTACCGGCTGGCGGACGATATCCGGGGCATAGGCTTTGCCACGGCGGACGAGATCGCCTTCCGGGTGGGGATCCGGGCGGATTCAGATTTCCGGATCCGGTCCGGCATCCTCTATATCCTGAGCCAGGTCCTGCAGGAGGGCAGCACCTGGATGGAGAGGAGCATGGTGATCCGGCGGACGGCGGACCTGCTCTCTCTTTCAGAGGAACAGATCGATCTGCAGCTGGACAACCTGGCCATGGACAGAAAGCTCATGATCAGGAACAGGGAAGGCACCGCCCAGGTCTATTCCATGGGAGCCTACCGCAGGGAGCAGCAGATCGCCAGGGCCCTGCTGGAGCTGGATGCGGCCCCCCTCTCCGTCAGCGGGGACATGACCACGGAGGAGAGGATCCGCAGGATTGAGGAAAGGGAAGGCATAGAGCTGGACGATCTCCAGAGGCAGGCGGTACTTCTGGCCGCGGACCACGCCATCCTTCTGATCTCCGGCGGCCCTGGCACCGGCAAGACCACCACCATCAAGACCATCATCAATTACTTTGAGGAGGAGGACATGGAGGTCCTGCTCTGCGCCCCCACCGGCCGGGCCGCCAAGCGCATGAAGGAGACCACGGGCATGGAGGCCATGACCATCCACCGCATGCTGGGGGTCCGGGCCAGGGACGGGGAGGAGGACCGGAATGCGCCGGCGGCGCCCCTTCTTACGGACTTCGGCAGGGACGAGGAAAACCCCCTGGAGGCGGACGTGATCATCGTGGACGAGATGTCCATGGTGGACATGTATCTCTTCCACGCCCTCTTAAAGGCCGTCCGGTCCGGCACCAGGCTGATCCTGGTGGGGGACGTCAACCAGCTGCCCAGCGTGGGGCCGGGCCGCATCCTGCAGGATCTGATCCGGTCCGGGGCTTTCCGCACGGTCATCCTGCAGAAGATCTTCCGCCAGGCGGCAAGGAGCGACATCGTGGTGAACGCCCACCGGATCCTCAGGGGGGAGATGCCCTCCCTGGGCAACAAGAGCAGGGACTTTTTCTTCCTGGAAAGGGACTCCCTGCCGGTCATCTACAAGAACACGGTCCAGCTGATCCGGGAGATGCTCCCGGGCTATGTGAAATGCTCCCCCGACGAGATCCAGGTCCTGACCCCCATGCGGAAGGGAAACCTGGGCGTGGAGCGCCTCAACCAGGTGCTGCAGAGCGTCCTCAATCCCCCCGCTCCGGACAAAAGGGAGTATGTAAGGGAGGAGGTCACCTTCCGGGAGGGGGACAAGGTCATGCAGACCCGCAACAACTACCAGATCGAATGGCAGGTCAGGGGCAACTTCGGCCTGCCCCTGGAAAAGGGCACCGGCATCTTCAACGGGGATTTCGGAAGGATCCTTTCGGTGGATCCCTCCCGGGAGATCCTGACGGTCCGCTTCGACGAGGACAGGGAGGTGGACTATCCCTTCGGGGAGCTGGAGGATCTGGAGCTGGCCTACGCGGTCACGGTCCACAAGTCCCAGGGGTCCGAATACCCCGCCGTGATCCTGCCCCTGCTCTCGGGGCCAAGGGGCCTCTTCAACAGGAACCTCCTCTATACCGCCGTCACCAGGGCCAGGAGCTGCGTGGTCATCCTGGGAAGCCGGGAGGCG
>JAFWOX010000050.1 GCA_017545325.1 Oscillospiraceae bacterium
ATCGAGACCCACGGCACCTGGGCCCGCCGGCCTTTTGATATGTCGCGGGTGGTCCCTGGGGACCGGGAGGAATGGCTCGGCGCGGTCCTGGACCGGGGCGCGTCCATGCTGGAGAGGGACAAGAACCATCCCTGCGTCCTTTTGTGGAGCTGCGGCAACGAATCCTTCGGCGGGAAGGACCTGTGGGAACTTTCGGAATATTTCCGCCGCCGCGATCCCTCCAGGCTGGTGCATTACGAGGGCGTGCGCAACGACACCCGCTATCCCGACACCACCGACGTTTTCTCCCGGATGTACGCCAAGGTAGCCGATATCGAGGAGTACCTGGAGAACGATCCGCAGAAGCCCTTCATGAACTGCGAATACACCCACGCCATGGGCAATTCCTGCGGCGGCATGCACCTGTACAGGGAGCTGGAGGACAAATATCCCATGTACCAGGGCGGCTTCATCTGGGATTACGTGGACCAGGCCCTCAGGGTGCGCATGCCGGACGGCCGGACGCAGCTTTGTTACGGCGGCGATTTCGGCGACCGTCCCAACGACAACAATTTCAACACCAACGGCATCATCCTTGGGGACCGCACCTGGACCCCCAAGGTGCAGGAGGTCCGGCACGTGTTCCGCTCCGTTTTCCTGGAACCCGGGAAGGACGGCGTCAGGGTCACCAACCGGCGGCTGTTCACATCTCCGGACGACTGTGAGATCCGTTGGGAGATGCTCCTTGATGGCGAGGCCGTCCGTTCCGGCACCCTCGGGATCCCCTTCCTCGCCCCCGGCGAAAGCGTATTGCTCCCGCTGGACCTTTGCCTGCCCGAGGGGGAGGGCGAGGTGATGCTGACTGCGCGGATGTGCCTGAAGGAGGCGTCGCCCATCCTGGAAAAGGGCGCCTGCCTGTCCGAGGGCTGGGCCTGCCTGAGGGAGCGCAGGGCTGCGGACGTCGTTCCGTCTTCCGTGCCCCTCATCCGGGGCGACCACAATGTGGGCGTCCGGCAGCCGGGGCTGAAAGCCCTTTTCTCCCAGTCCATTTCCTCCCTGAAGGACGCCTGCGGCGGGGAGACCCTGATCTCCTGCCCCAGGCTGAGCCTGTTCCGCGCTCCCACAGACAATGACTGGGGCAACCGCTACGCCCTTCGGCAGGGCGTGTGGCATATGGTGTCCCGGTATGCCTTCCCCGAAGGGCCCTTCGTCAACGAGGACGGGGAGATCATGGTGAAGTATGCCTGCGCCTCCGTCCTGGGGGATAAGGAGATCCGCCTCACCTTCCTCCCCACCGCGGACGGGCGCCTTCTTGTGACGCTGGACTTCCCCGGCGCCGTGGGACAGTGCGACCTGGCCGCCCTGGGACTGAGCCTGGAGCTGGATCCGCGGCTGAGGAACGCGGCTTATTACGGCTTCGGGCCCGACGAAAGCTATATCGACCGCCGCACGGGCGCCATGCCCGGCTTCTGGCGCTTCCGCGCCGACGAGGGCCACACCCGCTACTGCCGCCCCCAGGAAAGCGGCAGCCGCTTCGGCGTGCGGCGCATGGATGTGACCGACGATCAGGGGCACGGGATCCGGGTGGAAGCCCTGGATGAACCGCTGGAGGTCTCCGTCACCGGCTACCTGCCTGAGGAACTGATGGCAAAGCACCACCCCGAGGAGCTGTCCGCCCCCACCCACACCATCCTGGACGTGGCGGCCTTCCGCAGGGGCGTCGGCGGCGACGATTCCTGGGGCGCGCCGGTGCTTCCGCAGTACACCTATCCTTCCGACAAAGCGTACCGCCTCCGGTTCCTGCTGTCGGGGATCTGAGGTCAAAGGACACAGGGCGGTTCTCTGTTCCGGGCATCAAGCCGCGGCAGATGGGGCCTGCGCGGCCCCAAACCCCGCGGCAGAGGTTATCACCCCTGCACCCCGGTTTGGCGAAGGGACCTGACGCCGACAAACGGCGGTTTCCGCCTGCCTGTAAAAACGGTTTGCGCTCCCACTCGTTCCTGTTCCGTGACGGAC
>JAFWOX010000051.1 GCA_017545325.1 Oscillospiraceae bacterium
CCTGCGCACCGGGGGTGCAGGGGAACACCCCTGCCGCGCTCTTTCCCCGGTTTCTCTCGCGCAAGAGAAACCGGGCCGCCGGAGGCAGTGGGGGAAAAGGAACACCTCACCGGCGAGGCGGCCTGCGAGAATGGATCATACCCGTGACAACTGTATATCTGTTCGTTGTATTCCCTCATCAGGCGCTCCGCGCCAGCTTCCCCCAGGGGAAGCCAGGGTACCGCTCTCCCCTGCTTCTGGTATTCCCTCATCCCCTGTCTCTCAGTTTTTCCCCTCCCTGCTATGAACCGGAGGGTGACTGTGCTATACTGTCAGCAGCCAAACTGAAAAGCGAAGGAGAACGAACCATGAAAAGAGTCATCGCCCTGATTCTGTTCATCCTGCTCTGCCTGTCCCTGGCGGCGGGCTGCGGGAGCAGGACCGCGAAGATCGATCTGACGGATTACATGAGCGCCCTGTTCCGGGGTCGGGACGGTGAGGGCACCGCCCGGGGGGACTTTGATTTTTCCGGCTTTGAAAACTCCGTAGCGGCCCAGTTCCATGGATCCGAAGACGCGATCCTGCAGAAGCTGGTGCGGTTTGAGTCCGCCCTGGAGATCACCGTCACCCCGGATAAGGGACTGAAAAACGGGGACCAGGTCACCCTCACCGCCGTCTACGACCAGGATGCCGCCAAGGCCGCGGGCATCGCCATCGGCAGCGTCAGCAAGACCGTCACCGTGGAGGGCCTCACCAGCGCTGCTCCGTCCCCCTCGCCCACGGACGGCGGCACGGCTTCCTCCGGCGACCTGACCCCCGAAGCCACGGAAAACAGCAATGAGCTGGATCCCTTTGACCCGGCATACTGGAACACGGCGGAGGGCATCGAGATCCGCTATACCGGCGCTTCCCCCTACGGCTGGCTGGAGGCGGTCAACCACCTTCCCGCCGGGAATCCCCTGAGCCGGGTCTACTACCGCTTCTCCGAGGAGAAGAAGGTCTATGAGGGGGACAAGGTCACCGTTACCGCCTATCTGACCGGCGACAGCGCCGAGCAGTATACCCTGAAGAACGCCGAGAGCGAATACGTGGTGGGGCCCGTGAGCCACTATCTGACGGAGGTTTCCGAGCTGGACCGGGCTGCGGCCTCCGCGCTGAAGAGCGAGGCGGAGAGGCTGACCCAGGCCTTTGCCGCCGGTACCCTGGAATTCCGGGACAAGGCCGGCTGGTCGGGCTTCTATAACGGGGAGACCGTCACCGTGGACAGCTGCGCCGCCCGGGATACGGTCTATGCGGTGCGGTATCGGGATGGCTTCATCCGGGCGCTGCTGCTCCCCTGCTCCCTCCATGTGACCGTGGCGGAGCCGGACTGGAAGGAAGATCCCCAGACCTATGAATATGACCTTCTGGTCCTCTGCGCCGTGGACGGACTCGTGGTGGACGAGAAGGGCGCCGTGGACTACAACCGACCGGAACGGACGGATCAGGGGGTCCCGGAGGTGGAGGAGGAAATGGTGAAGGATCGGCTCACCTGGTATGAAAACTCCACCCTGGAAACGGCGCAGCTGCCGGGCTGAGGCTCCGCGCCCGGCTCCCCCCAGGAGAAGCGGTCAGCCGCCCGGCGGGGACGGGGGAGCTGGAGGAGGAAAAGCAAAGGACCGGGTTTTCCCATAGACTTCGGGGGACGGCAGGCGCCGTCCCCCGATCTTTCGGTCAGCCCGGAGGGGTTTCCTCCCCCCGAAGCGGGCATTTCACCGGAGGCGCCGCTTCCCCGACGCCTCCTCCAGCTTTAATACCCCCAGGTGAGGATCTCCCAATCGCCGCCCTCGGAGCGGGCCAGCCACCACTGATATTCGAAATAGTCATGATCCTGCTCCCAGGCGCCTCCGGCATCCGGAGCGGTGTGGAAATCCATGAAGAACATGGCGATCTGGGTGTAATTCGCCCCCTCGTTGAGGGAATTCAGCCATTCCAGGTTGTCTTCGTTATTGACCCCGTCCCCGGCGTACCGGATGGCATGGAGCTCGCAGCCTTCCCAGGCGGCGAAGGCGCACTTGATGGCCAGCACGGCGTCCTTCAGTTCCTCCTGCGTATACAGCTCGGAGGACGAAAGACCGATCTCCACCTCCGGAGCGGACTCGCCCGTCAGGAACTCCTCCAGGGTCAGTCCGGGCTGGGCCATGATCTCCCCGGCGATTTCCGCGCTGTCCACATAGCGGATATGCCAGGGCTCGTACCGGTAGCCCGTGATATGCTCCTCTCCCTCCAGATAGCGCAGGATAAAGCCGTACCGGGGGAGCCTGGCATGGATGGCGTCCCAGATCCCCTTGTACTCCTCCTTCTCCATGTCCTCGTTATAGTAGACGTCGGTGAAGTTGCCATCCTCGCCCTTGATCCGGAAATAGAGGTCCAGGGCCAGGCCGGTATGATGCTCGGAATAGCCGGGCTGAGCCACCGTCTTGGCGGCGTAATCCGCGCCGTATTTCTCGATGAACCGGTCCATGATGTCCTGCTGGGCGGCCACGCTGCGGCGGGCGGAATCCAGCTCCAGATAGATGCCTTCGTTTTCCTCCAGGTCGGCCTTCAGGAGCGCATAGGCGGCGTAAGCCTTCGCCTCCACCTCCACCTCGTCCCCCATGGAGTTGGTGATGGTCACGGTCTCCAGGGCCTCCTCCCAGCCCTCGGGCAGGGGGTTAAGCTTGTTCACCAGGGCAAGATAGTCGATGTCGGAGGCGGGGATGCGCTCAAACACCATGTCCTCCCCGTTCCCGGACTGGTCCTCATGCCAGGTGAAGGTCCCGTCCCCGTTGAAGACGACGGTACCGGTGCCGTCGGTATAAACGGTCTCTTCCTCCGTCGCTTCGCCGCTGTCATCATAGGTGAGGTTCGACTTGGTGCCGTCGGTATACCGGATCGTACCGGTCTCCGTATCCAGCTCGCCCACGAGGATCCACCGGGTCAGCTCCCAGGCGCTGCTCCCCCATTCGACAACGATGAAGGCCCGGCCCTCACCGAAGCTTGTCACCTGGGCATGGGCTCTGCCGCACTGGTAATCCCCGGCAAGCGCCAGCACGGGATCCTGCCAGTCGGGATCCTCCTCAAACACGGCGACGTAATCCGCGCTCTCCTCCAGCAGCACAGTGACCTGCGCGTCCGCGGAGAAATCCTCCCCGTTCTTCGTCCATTTCACGAAAAGATTGCCCGCCTTCGGCCAGGCCGCGAAGGTATGGATCTTGGGCTCCGCCAGATTGATCACCGCGGACTGGAAGGGATACTCCGGATCGATCTCCGGGGCTTCCTCCCCCTCGGCATAGTCGATATTCCCCCGGCCCTCCACGTTGATGGTGACGAAGATCGTCGCTTTGGGAATATCGCGGGGGGTGAAGTGATAGGTCTCGCCGCCCTCCACCTCCAGCATCAGGCCGTCCGCTCCTTCTTCGGTAAGGGTAACGGTCAGGGGATCCCTGCTTCCGGTGGTGGGCAGGGCGCCCTTCAGGCTGTTCCCCTCCTGGGGAAGCATGCCGCCCCAGGAATCTTCTTCCCAGTCCTCGCCCAGCATGCAGCCCACATACCAGCCGGGTTCGTCCACGTCCTCCATCCAGGTGACGGAGAGCATATTCTCATTCTCATCCCCGAAAAAGCCCTCCCGGGTCCAGGGGGCAGGTTCCTCCGGGGCGGGGGTCTCCGTGGCCGCCGGGGCTTCCGTGGCGGGCGCTTCCGTCGCCGGGGCCTCCGTGGCGGGAGGCTGGGCATCCGGCTTTGCTTCGCCGCAGGCGGCCAGGGCCAGAAGCAGGAAGGCCGCCAGCAGGATCGAAATCAGTCTCTTCATGTGGATACTCCTTCTCTATTGAGATTTGCGGTTGCGCAACATGCGCATTATAGCCCCATCGTCCGCTTTTTTCCACCGCTTTTTCGGAATAAACCGTTTTCTGTGTCAGCCCCTGTCCATTCCACGCAACGAACAACAAGGCAGACGTCCCCTGAAAACAGGAGAACAGCAGAAAGGTCCCTCATCCGTCTCCGGCTTCCGTGAGACGCCGGAGCCACCTTCCCCCGAGGGAAGGCAGACCGCGCGGCGGGGACGGGGGTGGCCGCAGCGGGCGCCGAAAAGCAAGGGAACCGGTTCGACCGACAGACTGAGGGGGGACGGCGTCGCCGTCCCCCCTTTAATCATGCGGTTTACCGTTCCGGATTCGCCCTCCGGCTCAGTCCGTCAGGGCCCACTTGAATACCAGGTCCTCCCCATCCGGGGACTGGTTATCATGCCAGATAAAGGTATTATCCTGGGTGAAGGTGATGGTGCCGGTGCCGTTTGCATACTCCGTCACGACGCTGCTGGGCTCATCGGCATCCGGATCATCAAAGGTGACGATCTTCTTGGTGCAGTCCGTATAGTTGATGGTCAGGGTCTCCGGATCCAGCCTGCCGATGATGAGCCACTCGGCATGCACCGCAAGGCTGTCGCTCCAGTGGATCGTGATGATGGCGGAATCCTTGCCGAAGCACTCCACCTGCGCGTGGGGCCTGCCGGCGGTATAGATGCCGATGAAATTCATCACGGGGTTCTGGCCGTCCTCCTCGTCCCCCTGGGCCGGGAGAAACTCGAACACCATATCCTGCCCGTACTCGGACTGGTCCTCATGCCAGGTGAAGGTTCCGTCCTCGTTGAAGACGATGGTGCCGGTGCCGTCCTCGTACGCCACCTCTTCCTTCTCGATTATGCCCTGATCGTTCCGGGTAACGAAGGTCTTGATGGCGCCGGTATAGCTGATGGTCAGGGTTTCCGTATCCAGCTCGCCCACGATGACCCACTCAGCGGAGTCCCAGGCGCTGCCGCCCCAGTGGATATGGATGATGGCGCTGCTCCCCTCGCCGCATTCCACCATCGCGCTTGCCCGGTCACTCTGGTATTCCCCCACAAAGTTCATCACGGGGTTCTGGCCGTCCTCCTCGGGCTTCACGATCTCGACCCACTCAAAGGTGAAGTCCTCGTCATATTCGGACTGATCCTCGTGCCAGGTGAAGGTGCCGTCCTTATTGAATACAATGGTGCCGGTGCCGTCGGCATAGATCGTTTCTTCGCTCTTGAGCCCGTTTTCGTCAGAAATCTGGTTCTTCTTGATGGCTCCGGTATAGCTGACGGTCAGGGTCTCCGGATCCAGCTTGCCCACGATCTCCCAAACAGCGCGCTCGGCGTAACTGCTGCTCCAGGTGATCTCGATGCGGGCGGAATCCGTTCCCTCGCACGACACCGTGGCAGAGGCTCTGCCGTATACATACGTGCCCACAAAGTTCATCACGGGGTTCTGGCCGTCCTCTTCCCCACTGCCGCCGGACATGGCCGCGTGGTACTGCTCCAGGGTGAACACGCCCTCGTCCAGGAGCTTCTCGCCCAGGAAGCGGCCCTCACCCTTCAGGTACGCCCCCAGGGCGGCATAGCTGATCTTCACCACATCGCCCCGGTCAAAGGGAGTATTGGCGCCGTACTCTCCCTTGGTGATGTTCAGCCGGTCGGTGAGCTCCCAGGCGGCATCCCACTTGAAGTCGCCGTCTTCCGCGCTGCTGTACCCCAGGGCCCGGAGGGCGAAGGTGAGGTACTGGGTCGCGGTGACGGGATCGGTCCCGCTGAAGGTGGTATCCCCGGTGCCTTTGGTCAAGCCGTTGGCATAGGCATAGCCCACGTAGGGCTTGGCCCAGTCCGCCACGTCGGTGAAGGGGATTACCCAGGTCCCGGCGTTGGCCTCCTCCTCCTTGCCCAGGAGCCGGACCAGCATGGTCACCGCCTCCATGCGGTTGGGCGCCCGGTCCAGATCGTAAACGGGCTTGCCCTCCCCATCCGTGCCGGTGCCCTTGAACAGGCCCAGGGCATAGAGCACGTCGGCGGCGGCGGTTTCCTCCGCATCCGCAGCGAAAGCGACGGACGCCAGAGCGAAAACTAGGACGACCGCCAGCAGGATCGCGATCAGTTTCTTCATGACTACTACTCCTTTTTTTCTGAAATCCGGAAAAACTCGCTGCCCTCATTATATCCCCGTCATGCCGCTTTTTCCACCCTTTTTTCCCGCCCCTCCTGCGCTTGTCCCCGGCAGCCGGGAAGGGCGGTTTTTGTCAAGGGAGTATTGCAAATACGTTTTCTAACGTGTTATAATTTGCTAACAATTATCGAAATGAGGAGGCTGGGCAATGGGAACATGGCATGAATACCTGCTGGCCGAGGGCAATCCTCCGGAATGGCCCTATCCCATCAAATTCGGCGAGGAAACGGAGTATGAGGCGGACGTCTGCGTCCTGGGCGGCGGCATCGCCGGCTGCTGGGCGGCCATCAGCGCGGCCCGGAACGGGGCAAAGGTCGTCCTGCTGGAGAAGGGCGACGTGCGGTGCAGCGGCGCGGGAGGCCCCGGCTGCGATCATTGGTGCAACGTCCCCGGCAACCCCTGCTCCGCGGTGCCGCCGGATGAATGGGCCATCGAGGAGATGAACGCGGGCGGCAATTACTCCAACGGCATCGGCATCCAGATCCAGTGCCGGGAGGACTGGGACACCCTCCTGGAGATGGAGCAGATGGGCGGCAAGATCCGGGACGACGACGACAAGTTCCTGGGGGTGGAAGGCCGGGATGAGAAGACGAAGCTCATGTTCTCCCCCCGGTACAGCTGGGGCGCCGGCCTGGGCATGCCCAAGGGCTGGGGCACCCCGGATTTCGTTCCCCCCACCAAGCGGAACAATATGGTCATCCGCATCTGGGGCAGCACCTTCAAGCCCGCCCTGAAGAAGGAATGCAAGCGCCTGGGGGTGACCATCCTGGACCGGGTCATGGCCACCAGTCTGCTGAATGAGAACGGCAAGATCGGCGGCCGCATCGTGGGAGCCACGGGGCTGAACACCCGCACCGGCGAATTCGTCATCGTGAAGGCCAAGGCCGTCATCATGTCCGCCGGCGGCTCCGGCCAGATGTGGCACGTGGATATGGAGCACGGCGGCTTCACCAACATGTATCCCCGCACCTGGAGCGGGGACAGCACCGCCATGGCCTGGCGGGCCGGCGCCACCCTCACCATGATGGAGGGCACCAGCGTCAACCGCATGAGCGGCCAGCGGCACAAGTGGTACACCGGCGGCGGCGACGCCAGCTATGAGAACATCCACCTGGTGGACTCCAACAACACGGTCCTGCCCGCCGCCACCCAGGGCTGGGCGGACGGGGGCTCCATGATGTCCGACCAGCGGAAGCTCCAGGCGGGCATCCGCAGCGGGGAATATGAGCTTCCCTTCTATTCCGACTTCGCGGGCACCCCGGCCAAGGAGGCCAACGCCACCTGGAACCTGATGCTCACGGAGGAATCCACCACCAAGATCATGGTGAAGACCATGACCGAGGCGGGCTTCGACTACACCAAGGACCAGGTCATGAGCTACTCCAACCTGGAGTTCGGCGGCTCCCAGGCCTACCGGGAGGCCAACCGGGGCGCGGGCCTGATGATCGACTGGAATCTGAAGACCAATCTGGACGGCCTCTATGCCGCGGGCACCGCCACCTTCAACCCCGGGGACCACAGCTTCGCCGCCTCCACCGGCCGGTACGCCGGACGGAAGGCCGCCGCCTATGCCAGGGGCGCCGACCCGGGGAAGGTCTGCCGGGACCAGATCGACGCGGAGAAGGAGCGGGTGCTGGCCCCCACCAGGCGGAAGGGCGGCATCGAATGGAAGGAGCTCATGAACGGCCTCAGCCGGGCCCTCCAGTACTTCGCCGGGGAATACCGCAGCGAGCGGACCCTGGACCTGGCCCTGGAGGAGATCGGCCGGATCGAGAAATACGCGGTTCCTCAGCTCTACGCCCTGGATCCCCATAAGCTCATGCGCTCCCTGGAGGACCTGAGCCTCATCGAGGACGCCAAGATCGTCGTCAACGCCATGAAAGAGCGGCGGATGACCAATATGCGCCTGGGGGTCTCCCGGATCGACTATCCCGAGGATGATCCCGAGGACGCCAAGTACTACCTCACCCTCACCAACGTGGACGGCAAGATCAAGTTCGACCGGGTGCCCATCCGATACTGGGGCAACATGAAGGAAGAGTACGAGGCACATAACCCGGATTACGCCGGCGTATACAAGCCGGAAGCCTGAGAGAAGGAGGAGAAGAAGATGGCGGATAAGGTTTTTGCGATCCCCAATGTGCAGACCCCCAGCGTGCCCGTGCGCATCGATCCCAATAAATGCATCGGCTGCAATACCTGCGTGGAGGTCTGCCAGATCGACGTATTCATCCCCAACCCGGAGAAGGGCAAGCCCCCCATCATCCTCCATCCGGAGGAATGCTGGTACTGCGGCTGCTGCGCCACGGACTGCCCCACCCCCGGGGCCATGCAGTTCAACTGGCCCCTGCCCCTGAAGCCCAGGTGGCGGAACAAGGAGACCGGAGAGGTCCATCAGCTCACCTGATTCCCCTGTATGTACATCTGCGCCCGTCTGCTTCTGCAGACGGGCGTCTTTCTGCGCAGCGCCGGTGAGCGCCGACGCGATACTCCGGGGGGTATGACAGCCGGGCGGTTTTATGGATTATGGCCAATTCCGCTGGGCTTTTCGCCGATTCTTGGGTGATTCCCCTAATTGATTCCTGCGGGCAAAATGAATTATTATACAAGGGATAGCAGGCAAAACACAAAGCCAAACAACTGAATCAAACGGATCGAGTGTCCGGCAGCACCGCTGCCGGGAAAGAGGGAATCAGGTGCGAATCCTGAGCGAACCGGTCAATGTAACGGGTATTCCGTCCTCAAGGAGCCATTGTGGGAGACCATGAGAAGGCGAGGACGGGAGCTTGATCCCGAAGCCATGAAACCTGCTCCGTCCGGATGCTTGAGTACAAGCCTCCGCGTTAGGCTGTCTGAAGATGAAGCGACGTTCTGTGTGAACGGCCCCCGGCCGGTCACGCTCGGTCTGTTGTATCTGAGGCTCCTTCTTTTCCGTTTGATTGGGAAATGAAAGGAGTTTTTTTCATGAAAAAGATCCTGGCTCTGGTCCTTGCCCTCCTTCTCTGCATCGGGCTCTTTGCCGGCTGCGCGGGAGACGCGAAGGAGAATCCCACCCCGACCCCCGGCGGTCAGACCACCCCGGCGCCCACCCAGAAGCCCGCTCCCGGCGGTGAGGAATCCACCCCCGCCCCCACGGAAGCGCCTGCGCCGGCCGGACCCAAGCACGTGGCCAACCTGATCGTGGGCACCACGGCGGCCAACAACACCTTCAACATGACCGGGCAGAAGGACGCCTTCGGCCGCATGAATTACAATGGCCTGACCCAGGGCAACTTCGTGTACCGGGATGAAAACGGCGACCTGCAGCCCTATTTCTTCGAGAGCTACCAGATCTCCCCGGACGGCACCGTGCTGGACTTCACCTGGCATGAGGGCGCGGTCTGGCATGACGGGCAGCCCGTCACCGCGGAGGACATCGTCTTCTCCTTCGAGTACATGCGGGACGTGAAAAAGGTCGGCAGCCTTTCCAACCTCACCGACATCGAGATCCTGGGGGACAATACCGGCCGGCTCACCTTCTCCCATCCCGACGTATATTACTGGATGAACACCTCCGCGATGAACACCTCCTGCGTCTATGCCAAGCATATCTGGGAGGGTGTGACGGACTATTCCAACGTCACCGGCCCCGAGGCCGCCATCGGCTGCGGCCCCTTCAAGCTGGTCTCCTATGACCTGGATTCCCAGACCTCCGTTTACGAGGCCGTGCCCGAGAACGCCTTCCTGGGCGAGATCACTGTGGATAAGGTCACCGTTCAGTCCTATGCGGACCAGGCCTCCCTGATGATGGCCATGGCCAACGGGGAATGCGACGCCTACTACACCTACGCCAGCCCCATCGACGCCACCCTGATCGACTCTTTCACCGGGATGGCCGATCTGGACCTGGGAGAGAGCCCCTTCGCCGGCAGCTATCAGATGCTCTTCGGCTGCAGCCGCGCCCCCGGCGACGATGTGGATTTCCGCCAGGCCATCGCCTATGCCATCGACTACCCCACCGCCGCCGCGACCATCAACGGCGAATACGGCAAGCCCTCCAACCGGGGCGTGCTGAACCCCTCTATCAAGGGCTTCGACTCCTCCATCGGCATGCTGGAGTATAACCCCGATACCGCCAAGGCCATGCTGGAGGCCGCCGGGTACAAGGATACCGACGGCGACGGCTGGCGGGAGGCCCCGGACGGCAGCGCCATCGACCTTTCTGTCATCCCCCAGTACAGCTCCAACATGGAGGTCCGCTCCCGCCTGGGAGAGACGGTGGTCGCCTCCCTGAAGGGCGTGGGGATCAACTGCCACATCGACGAGGAAGCTATCTCCAACAGCGAGATCTGGGAGGACAAGGTCACCAGGGAGGACTACGACATCTCCATCACCTTCTGCACCTCCGGCATGTCCTATTCCACCCCCTTCCGCTATATGCTGGCTGAGCTGCGGGAGGGCGACAGCGGCTGGCACTGGGGCTCCTACCACAGCCAGGAGCTGAAGGACTGGTACTATGCCATGACCGAGGCCATCAACGACGAGGCCTACCTGGAGAACAGCAAAAAGCTGCAGCACCTGGCGGACGAGGAGATGTTCGCCCTGACCTTCGCCTGGCAGACCTCCTTCTTCCCCTTCCGCACCGACAAGATCGAAAACTGGGGCAACTGGAAGAGCTGGGGCGTCATCAATTCCGAAACCTGGTTCCGCATCACCGCGAAATAATGCAATCGACGGACAGCCCGGTGAAAAACCGGGCTGTCCGCAAACCCGGATGGAGGTAGCTGCCTTGCTTCTGCATGTGATCAAAAAAGTGCTGATCGCCGTCCTCACCATCTGGCTGATCATCACCATCAGCTTCGTGCTGGTCCATACCATGCCGGGAGACCCCATCGTCTTCCTCATCGGGGAAGAGGAGTATTACTACCTGATGGACAACGATCCGGCTTATCTGGAGATGCTCATCGAGAAATACGGGCTGAACGACAACATGGGCACCCAATACGCCCGTTACATGAAAAACGTACTGACCCTGGATTTCGGGGAGTCCTATTCCAACCACAAGCCGGTCCTGGAGAACTTCGCCTCCGCCGCCCTGTGGACCCTGCGCCTTTCCGTCCCCACCCTGCTGGTCGCCTGCTTCCTGGGGGCCGTGCTGGGGATCTACGCGGGCATCCATCCCGGCGGCCGCTTCGACCGGATCACCACACCCGTTTTCCTGGTGCTGAACACCATCCCCTCCAACTGCCTCAGCCTGCTGCTGCTGATCCTGCTGGCCTATAAGCTGAAATGGGTCCCCATCAACGGGATGGTCTCCCCGGGGCTGACCGGGGCGGCGAGGACCGCCAGCATCCTGCACCATATGGCCCTTCCCCTGTTCATCCTCATCGTCTTCCGCACCTCCGGGGACTTCATGCTGATGAAGAGCACCGTTTCCCAGATCCGGTCGGAGGAATACGTGCTCACCGCCCGCTCCAAGGGCATCGGGCGGAAGAAGGTGCTGTTCCGCCATGTGCTGAAAAACGCCCTGGTCCCCTACTCCACCTCCCTGTGCATGCAGCTGGGCAGCCTGCTCTCCGGCTCCATGATCGTGGAAGTGGTCTTCGGCTGGAAGGGGATGGGACAGATGATGTATACCGCCGTCTCCAACCGGGATTTTGCCACGGCCCAGTTCTGCTTCCTCCTGTCGGCGGTGTGCGTGGTGCTGAGCAATCTGCTGGGGGATATCGTCAACGCCGCCATAGATCCCCGGATCAGAAGGGAGGCGGGCGCGAATGACTAAGCTCCGGCAGAACAAGGCCATGCTGGCCGGACTCATCATCATCCTCTTCTTCGTCCTGGTGGCCCTGCTGGCGGACCTGATCTCCCCCTATGATCCCTCCGCCCTGGGCGTCGCCTATCAGAAGCCCAGCCGGGAGCACCTTCTGGGCACCAACGACCTGGGACAGGATATTTTCAGCGAAATGATCTACGGCGTGCGGGTCTCCCTTTTCCTGGGGATCTTCTCCGCCCTGATCGTCACCTTCGTCGGCTCGGTCCTCGCCCTGATCGCCGGGTATTACGGCGGCGCGGCGGACCGGATCATCTGCGCCGTTACCGATATCGCCATGGCCGTTCCCTCCCTGCCCCTGACGCTGCTCCTGATCGCCTATCTGAAAAGCGGCGTGTTCAGCCTGGTGCTGGCCATCAGCATCACCGCCTGGACCGGCACCGCCCGGATCCTGCGCTCCCGGGTGCGGCAGATCTGCCGGCTGCCCTATATCCAGATCGAAAAGACCCTGGGGGTAAAGACGCCGGTGATTCTTTTCCGCCATGTGCTGCCCAATCTGAAGGATATCCTCCTGACCCGCATGGCCCTTTCGGTCTCCGGCGCCATGATGACGGAGTCGGGCCTGAGCTTTCTGGGCCTGGGTACCTACGGGCAGAAGAGCTGGGGCAACATCCTGCATTTTGCCTTTTTCCGGAACAGCATCCTCCGGGGCCAGGTCTGGTGGTATCTGCCGCCGATCATCTGCATCTGCATCGCGGTGATGGGCTTCATGCTCGTGGGGTACTACGGGCAGCAGAAAAAAGACTAGGAGGGCGGCTATGGACGATATGCGCGAGACCCTTCTGCGGGTGGAGGACCTCTCCGTCAGCTTTGAAGGGAAGAACTTTGTTCAGGCCGTGGAGCATGTCTCCCTGGAGGTGCGTTCCGGGGACCGTCTCTGCATCATCGGGGAGACCGGCAGCGGAAAAAGCATCCTGCTGCTGGCCATCCTGCGGCTGCTGAGCCCCACGGCCAAGGTCACGGGGGGCGTATCCTACCGGGGCAGGGACCTGTTCGCCATGACGGAGAAGCAGCTTGACGCTATCCGGGGCGGCCGGATCTCCTATGTGCCCCAGGGCTCCGGAAACGGGATGAATCCCCTGCTGAAGGTGGGTTTCCAGGTGGCGGAGCCGATGATCGCCCACCGGGGAATGAAGCGGAAGGAGGCGGAGGAAAGGGCGGTGAAGCTGCTGAAGCGCTTCCACCTGGGCAGAGAGGAGACCATCGCAAGGCAGTATCCCTTTACCTACAGCGGCGGGATGCGGCAGCGGGCCCTGATCGCCATGGGCATCAGCGCCGGAGCGGAGCTGCTCTTTGCGGACGAGCCCACCAAGGGCCTGGACGAGACCCGGGTGAAGCTGACGGCGGAGGCCTTCAACACCCTGGAGGGGCAAACCCTGGTGTGCGTGACCCACGACCTGAGCTTTGCCCGCAGCGTCTCCAGCCGCGTCTGCGTCATGTACGCAGCCAACCAGGTGGAGGAGGCGGAGACGGAGGAGCTTTTCCGAAATCCGCTGCACCCCTACACCCGGGATATGCTGGCCGCCATGCCGGAAAACGGCCTCCGCTTCCGCCCGGGCTACGCCCCCGCCCACAACGACGCGGGGACGGCGGGCTGCAAATACCGGCTGCGCTGCGACCGGTGCAGCGAAAAATGCAGGGAAACGCCCCCCCTATTCCGGATCGGCGGGCATCAGGTGAGGTGTTGGCAGTATGAATGAAGCGATCCTGGAGGCGCGCGGCCTCACCAAACGCTTCCGCAGCAAGGAGGAGGGGAAGCGGAGCTTCACCGCCGTGAAGAAGGCCTCCCTCTCCCTCTTCCCCGGGGAGACGCTGGGTCTCCTGGGGGAAAGCGGCAGCGGAAAATCCACCCTGGGGCAGATGCTGGTGGGACTGATCCGTCCCGACGAGGGGACCATCCTCTTCCGGGGACAGCCCCTCGCCTATCCCTTCAAGGGCGTCCCCCGGGAGAAGATCCAGATCCTGTTTCAGCATCCCGAGGTATCCTTCAATCCCCAGCTGACCCTGCGGCAGAGCCTTTCGGAGCCCTTCCGGATCCGGGGCCTCCCCCTCTCCGACGGGGTCCTGGCGGAGTGCATCAGCCGCTTCGGCCTATACCCGGAGCATCTGGAGCGGAGGCCCGGCGCCCTCTCCGGCGGCGAGCTGCAGCGGGCCGCCCTGGCCCGCATCCTGGTCATGGAGCCGGAGGTCATCCTCCTGGATGAGCCCACCAGCATGCTGGACGTGATCACCCAGGCGCAGATCGTGGATTTCCTCCGGCGGTATCAGGAGGAGCGGGGAACAAGCTATCTCTTCATCACCCACAGCACGAGCCTGGCCCGGCAGGTCTGCCATCGGATCGTGCGCATCCGTGAGGGAGAGCTGCAGGAAGAAGAAAAGGAGTTGGTCCCATGAAAAAGATCGCCATTCTCTCATGCCTGAATTCCAACAAGGTCTGCGCCGGCTGCGCCTGCCTCACCGCCTTCAACCGGCGCATCCGTTCCTTTGCCCCCTATGAGGGGGAGGAGCTGGAGCTGACCGCCTTCATGCGCTGCTCCAGCTGCGTCAAGGAGGGGGATCCCATGGAGGACCCCGGCTTCCGGGAGAAGCTGGACCGGTTGGTGCAGGAGGGCACCGAGATCCTGCATATCGGCATCTGCGCCGGGAAAACCGAGGAGGAGGGCTGCGCCGGCATGCGGAAAATGGTCTCGGCCTTCCGGGAAAAAGGCGTTCAGGTCGTCTGGGGCACCCACGGGAAATAAGGGGTCCGGGGACGCATCCCCAAACGGCCGGAAAGGAACAAACCGGGGCGCGCTGCAGGTTTCTTCTGCAGCGCGCCCCAAAACACATGGCGCTTTATTCCTCCGGGAGCGCCCAATAGATGCTGGGCATGCTGGTGAGGTTCTTCCAGTCCTCCGCGTAGGGCGTGGGGAGGGTATCAAAGGGATCGGGGGTTTCGTTGCTGTCCCCATAGGCCGCGACCAGGCCGCAGTCCCGGGCGCTGAAGCTGACCCCCACCTCCAGGAGCCGCTCGATATCCTGGAGCAGCAGGAGTCCGCCGCCGCCCTGATCGTGGTTCGGGGAGCGCCGGCACATGATCTCCTCCACGAAGCAGAACAGGTTGAGATTCTCCTTGATCCAGATATGGAAGCAGGGCTCCTCGAAGAGGGGATAAAAGGTCTCCCGCTGCCGGAAGGCTTCGATGGACCGCTCGGCCTCCTCCCGGTCTTTGGGATCCGGACTCTCCAGCAGGTATTTCATCCGGTTCCGCTGGGTCTCCACCGGCGTCAGCCCGTCCCCGGTGCTGGCGCGGATCGCCCTGGGGGAATGGTAGATATGCTGCAGGACGTGACCGGGGTTGTAATGCCAGAAGATATGTCCGCCCACCATGCGGGCGCTGAAATGGTGCCGGAGCTCCGGAAGGGGAAGGCCGGGCACATCGATGGCCCCGAAGTACGGGATGCTCCGGACCAGGTGGTCCAGGTCCTTCTCATAGCGCCACTCCAGGATAACCAGGGTGACCAGCCGCTGCGCCGTATCCAGGATCCAGTTATAGGCGAACCGGCCGTCCTCCTCCGGCAGCCGCATATGGACGAGATAGGTGGTGTCGTCCCCCTTCAGGCACCGGTACTCGTCGGTCCTGGGCGGGTTTCCCTCCTCGCACCAGCGCAGGCGCTTTTCATCCGGGAAATCCAGGGAAAAAGCTTTTCCGTTATCCATGACCAGGCGGAAGGTTTTTCCCGCCAGCTCATAGCACAGGGGTCCCCTGTACTGACTCAGTCCGGGGAATTTGCGGTTGACTTTGCCCATAATGCCTCCTTTTCGTTTTTCAAACAGATCGATTCATCTGGCGGACGGGTTTTTCTCTGATTTTAGTCCGCTTCCGTCCGGGAAGTCAAGAGGGGCGGAGGCTGATGATTCTGCCTGCGGCGACCGTCGTCTCCTCCTCTTCCAATCGAAGCGGTCGCTTCGCCGGGATTGTGGACGAGGGAGGCAAAAAGGAATCGTTACTGCTTCCCCTATCGTTTTTTCCCGCTGCCTCCGGCGGCCCGGTTTCTCTTGCGCGAGAGAAACCGGGGAAAGAGCGCGGCAGGGGCGTTCCCCTGCACCCCCGGTGCGCAGGGCGCTGAAGCGAAGGGGACAAAGGCGCGGCGGAGAACAAGCGGGTGGTATATGCGCCTCTGCGCCGCTGACCATACTGCGGGCAATACCCGTTTGCTTTTCAGGGTGCCCTTCGGCGCACCGGCGCAGGGAGATTACCCACCTGGCTTCCCCGGGGGCTGCGAAG
>JAFWOX010000052.1 GCA_017545325.1 Oscillospiraceae bacterium
CGAAGGGCACCCTGAAGAGCAAACGACTATTGCCAAGCAGATTCAAAGTCGGCAAGCTGACGTTCCGCACCCGCTTGTTTATCGTCGAACCTATGCCCCCTTCGCTTCAGCGCCCACCGCACCGGGGGTGCAGGGGAACACCCCTGCCGCGCTCTTTCCCCGGTTTCTCTCGCGCAGGAGAAACCGGGCCGCCGGAGGCACCCTGCCGATAGCGCTTGCAAACGGAAGGCTCGGCGGGGCGAGAGTCCCTCATCCGTCTCCGGCTTCCGTGAGACGCCGGGACCGCAGTCCAGCTCCCCCGTTGACTTTCCCCGGAAAGCCCAATACAATAGAAATAAATCATAACTATATGGTAAAGGAGTATGGATCATGGAATACGTCACCTTATCGGAAAACATGGAATTCCCCGCGAACCGTCCCATCCCCTGGATCGCCAACCTCAGCGACGACTGCCTGAAGAACTATTACTCCATCCATTGGAACATGCCCCAGCCCTATGACCCCAAGGTCCGGGAATCCGTGGGCCATCCCCCGCACATGCACAAGGAAAACGAGCTCATGTACCTCATCGGCATGAACCCAGAGGACCCCTACGACCTGGGGGCCGAGGTGGAGATCTGCATCGGGTCGGACATGAAGAAATTCACCATCACCCGGAGCTGCTGCATCTGCATCCCCGCCAACACCCCCCACGGCTTCTACCGGATCATCAAGGCGGACAGGCCCTGGATGTTCGTCCAGGTGCAAGAGGCCAATCCCCGGACGGAGAAATTCCTCTGGGAGTACCTCACCCCGGAGCAGAAGGCCTCCATCCCCGAGCGCCTCATGGAGTTCTGGAAGGACGTGGGATACGACGACTGATCCCTGAATATCCCCTGCGCGGAAGGAAAGCGCAATACAATTCATCCCGCTGTCCGATCACGGACAGCGGGGCATTTTTCTCTGTCGAAGCGCATACAGTTTACCGATGAAAGCGGACGCGGCTCTGCCGCGCCGAAGGAGGGAAGCGCTTTGGCATGGCAGAACAACACGGCGGAGCTCCGGGGCACCTTGGCCGGACCGCCGGAACTATCCCACATCAGCCGGGGGACGGAGTTCTACGCCGTCCCCCTGATCACCCGGCGGCTCTCCAGCGCCCGGGACCGGGCCAACGTGATCCTGCCCGGAGGGCTGCTGCCCTGTCTGCCGGAGCCGGGGGAAAAGCTCTGGCTCCGGGGAGAGCTGCGGAGCTTCAACAACCGCAGCGGCAGCGGCAGCCGCCTGATGCTGTACATCTACGGCCAGGAGTTGGCCCCGGCGGAGGACCTGGGGGAGGACCGGAACGAGATCACCCTCACAGGCGCCCTGTGCAAGGCCCCCACCTGGCGGCGGACCCCCATGGGGCGGGAGATCTGCGACCTGATGCTGGCGGTGAACCGGCGGTACGGCCGCAGCGACTACATCCCCTGCATCGCCTGGGGGAAAAACGCCCTCCTGGCCTCCGCCTGGGCCGTGGGCCGGACCGTCACCCTCCTGGGCCGCTTCCAGTCCCGGGCGTACGTGAAAACGCTGGAGACCGGGGAGACCCGGGAGAAGACCGCCTACGAGGTCTCCGTCACGGCGTTTCTTCCGGAGCCGGAGACTGAGTCCGATCCCTCTTCGCCCTGAGCTCCGCCTCCCGCTCCGCGCACATGGCGGCCAGCTCCTCCGGCGGGAAGACGTACCGCTCCCCGCAGAAACGGCAGACGACCTCCGCCTCCTCCCCGCTGCTGCGCATATCCCGAAGCTCCCGGATGCCGATGCCCTTGATGGCGGAGCGGTACTTCTCCCGGGAACAGCTGCAGCGGTAGCGGATGGGCTTCGTCTCCAGCAGGTCATAGGGGATCTCCCCGAAGACCAGGGCGGCGATCTCCTCCCCCGTCTTCCCCTCCCCGATGAGGGCGGAGAGGGAGGGCATGGCCTCCACCCGCTCCTGGAGCCGGTCCGCCAGCTCCTCCGGCGCGCCGGGCAGGAGCTGGAGCAGGAAGCCTCCGGCGCCCTTCACGTTCCCCTCCGGCCAGACCCGGACCCCCAGGGCGCAGACCGTGGGGGTCTGCTCGCTCATGGCGTAGTAGGCGGTGATATCCTCCGCGATCTCCCCGCTCACCAGCCTGGTATACCCCACATAGGGCTCCCCGAAGCCATAGTCCCGCACCACGTACAGATCCCCATCCCGGCCCACGGCTCCCCCCACATCCAGCTTGCCCTGGGCATTGGGGGGCAGCTCCACCTTCGGGTCCTCGCAGCAGCCCCGGACGTTCCCCAGGGCGTCGGAAACGCAGGTGAAGCTCCCGGCGGGTCCGCCTCCGTTGATGCGCAGGGTGACGCTCCCGTCCCCATCCTTCAGGGTCCCGCCCATGATGGCGGCGGCGGTGAGGCAGCGGCCCAGGGCGGCGGTAACGGTGCGGGAGCAGCCATGGCGCAGCCGGGCATACTCCACGATATTCGTGGTATGGGCAAAGAGGAGGCGGGCTCCCCCGTCCCGGGTGAGGGCGGTGAGCAGGGTCCCCTCGGTATCGACGATATCCATAGCGTATTCCTCCCTGTTCTGGGCTGCGGCGGGCGTTCCCCGCCGCCTTGTCATTATACGGCGGGAGGTCCCTCGGCGCAAGGGGAAGCGAGTTATCCACAAATCCACAGGGAGTTGTCCACACCCTCTGCTCCGATCTGTTCCGGTCGCTTCGCTCCCTTCCTTTCCTTTCAGATATGTTTTTTTCTTTTTTATTCCATTCTATTAGGTACGACCGTCACGACCGTCACGACCGTCACGGCCGTCACGACCGTCACGGCCGTCACGCCGGTTCGGCATTCTCTGCGCCTTCGCCGGTTTCCGCCGCAGCGCTCTGCCGGCCCCGCCGGTTCGCCCGGTTCCGTTCGCACGCATCCCGGTACCGTTCCACAGCCCGATCCACATCGCAGCACAGCAGGGTCGAGACCAGCCCGACCATGGGATCTCCCCCCTGATCCTCCTTCTCTCCCTCCAGAAAATAGGCCGCTGCCGCCTTGATGCTCTTTCCCGCCTGCTCGTCCGAGAGCATGCGCAGCAGCTCTATGCTTCCCTGGTAAAGGGTAAAGCCTTCCATTCGCGTTTCCTTCTTCGGCATAACCCTCCTCCTTTCCGCTGCCATTATACTCAATTCCTATTGAGTTGTAAAGTGCTTTTGAGAACTTTGCAAATTAATTTGAGCCCGCGTATCTCTCCGCCGGGACCATTGACGCGGAGCGGCGGACATGCTATATTTCAGATATACACACACATTTTTGAAACAGGAGGATTCTTAACATGAAGAAATGGAAATGCACCGTCTGCGGTGAGATCGTGGAGAGCGAAACCCGTCCCGAGGTCTGCCCCCGCTGCAAGGTCCCCGGGGAGAAGTTCGTCCTGGTGGAAGAGGGCGCGGAGCTGACCTGGGCCTCTGAGCATGTGATCGGCATCGCCCAGGGCGTCCCCCAGGAGATCGTCGACGGCCTGCGGGGCAATTTCGAGGCCGAATGCTCCGAGGTAGGCATGTACCTGGCTATGGGCCGAGCCGCCGCCCGGGAGGGATATCCCGAGATCGCCGCCTACTGGGAAAAGGCCGCCTGGGAGGAGGCGGAGCACGCCGCCAAGTTCGCGGAGCTCCTGGGGGAGGTCGTCTCCCCCTCCACCAAGAAGAATCTGGAGGTCCGGATCATCGCCGAGAACGGCGCCACCCAGGGCAAGACCGACCTGGCCAAGCTGGCCAAGCAGCTGAACCTGGACGCCATCCACGACACCGTTCATGAGATGGCCCGGGACGAGGCTCGACACGGCAAGGCCCTGAAGGGTCTGCTGGATCGGTACTTCGGGGAATAAGATAACACAGAGTCCGGGGGACGGCGATCTGCCGTCCCCCGGTTTTTGCCGCTCTGCCGCCTTCTTTCGCAGGTACTCCGCTTCAGAGACGCCTCGCCGGCGAGACCTCGTCGGAATGGACCTCACAGGCTTCGGGACCGCGGTTACCGCAAAGGCCGCGATCCCTCGCGAGTGTTCGGTCATTCCTCCTCTCCAAACCGAAGCAGAGGCTTCGGTTTGGGAAACGGGGGAGGGGGGACGGAAAACATTGCCGATCTACAGATAACCACCCTGAAAAGCAA
>JAFWOX010000053.1 GCA_017545325.1 Oscillospiraceae bacterium
CGGCCCGGTTTCTCTTGCGCGAGAGAAACCGGGCCGCCGGAGGCAATGAAACAGATAGGTTCGGGGAAAGTCACGCCCCCGGCAGGGGCCCCGCTGCACAGGCGTCCCTCATCAGGCGCTCCGCGCCAGCTTCCCCCAGGGGAAGCCAGGGTGCTGGTCGTCCCTGCGCCGGTGTGGCGAAGAGCACCCTGAAAAGCAAACGAGCGTTGCCTGCAGTATGGTCAGCGGAACTGAGGCGCATATACCACCCGCTTCTTCCCCGCCGCTTCAGTGTTCCCTTCGCTTCAGCGCCCGCCGCACCGGGGTGCAGGGGCGGAGCCCCTGCCGCGCTCTTTCCCCGGTTTCTCCCGCGCAGGAGAAACCGGGCCGCCGGAGGCAATCCCTGCCGCAGCATGGAACTGCCTGCTTCAGGGAACACTGCTCTGGCTGCTGGGCGTGACAGCCTGCTTTGTCTAAGGCCGCCCCGCCGGCGAGGCGCTTCACGAGACTGTCGGCAAAGCAAAACAGAACAGGAGCGCCCGGGTCAGGCGCTCCTGCGGTTTATCTCCAGTATAGGGCAAAAGGGGCCCCTCACGCCCAGACGATCCAGAGGTACAGGTATCCCACGATCACTGCGGTCAGAGTATAGGGGACGCCGATGCGCATGAAATCCCCGAAGGAGCTCTCATACCCCTCTTTTCTCAGCAGCCCCGTGGCCGCGATATTGGCGGAGGCGCCGATGGGGGTGATGTTGCCCCCCAGGGTGGCCCCGGTGAGGAGGCCGTAATACAGCAGGTAGGGCTCGATCCCCAGGCTCCGGGTCACGGCGGCCAGCACCGGCAGCATGGTGGCCACATAGGGGATATTGTCCACAAAGGCGGAGATCACCACGCTTCCCCACACCACCAGGGTATAGAGCCAAAAGAGGCTCCCGCCCCCGGACCGGGCGATGAACCCGGCAAAATCATCCACCAATCCGATCTCCGTAATGCCCCCGATGACCACGAACAGACCCAGAAGCAGCAGCAGTGTCTCCCCATCCAGGTTCTTCACCGCCCGGACAGCGCCCCCGGCCTTCCGCTTCCGCATCAGGTCCAGGACCATGGTGACCACCGCCAGGGCGCAGCAGATGATGCCGTTGATCAGGGCGGGGGTATTGGGAATAAAGGAGGCGATGATCAGGGCCGCCACCATCACCAGGAGCATCACCGTGGGCATCCGGTCCTCCACGGTCGTCCGCTCCCGGGCATCCACCGGTTCCTTATCCCGGCGGAAGAGGAACATCATCACCGGCACCGTGGCCAGGGCCCCCAGCTCCACGGCGAAGAAGATACCCGGCCTTCCCCGCATCCAGAAAAAGTTCATGAAGTTCATCCCGGCGTAATCCCCCAGCATGATGGAGGTGGTATCCCCCACCAGGGTGGCCGCCCCCTGGAGATTGGAGGAGACGGCGATGGACAGGATCATCCCCACGGGGTTGATCTTCAGCTTCCGGCACACCGCCATGCCCACCGGGGCCACCATGAGCACCGTGGCCACATTATCGATAAAGGCGGAGATGACCCCGGAGAAGAGGGACATGCAGATGGTGACCCACATGACGTTTTTGGACTTCTCCAGCAGGATATCCGCCAGGAGGTTGGGCATCCTCGACTCGATGAAATAATCCACGATGATCATGGTGCCCGCGATCATCATGAGCACGTTCCAGTTGATGGCCTCCGGCAGCCGGGCGAGGGGCAGCACCCCGGAGATCAGGTAGATCACCGCCGTTCCCAGGGCGTACAGGGGTCGGTGCTTGGGCAGGGCGATCATCAGCACATACATGAGGACGAATAGGATCAGGGCAAAGGTTTTCATTGTTCACCTTCCGGTTCCGAGGTCTTCCCCGGGAATGGGATCGCTGGAGATTATACCGCTTTCCCCTGCCCTTGGCAAGAGGCTTCCACGGGGGGACGGCATCCTGCACGGAAAAGGAAAATTCTTCTTCCCCAGGCATAGACACCGGCATGATCCTATGTTATAATCCGCATTTGGGCGGGGCAGCCGCAAAAAGCTCCGTCTCACCAGAGAAGGGGGTCGGACGACCCCGAAAGAAAAGGAGTTGTAGGAGAATGAAGAAAAGCATGCGCGGTCTGTCCCTGGTCCTGGCGCTGGTCCTGGTGCTGACCCTCGCCCTCCCGGTCATGGCCGCGGAGGAGGAAGCGGCCGAAGGTCCGCTGACCCGGGGCGAATTCCTCCAGGCCTTCTTCCAGTCCATCGAAACCGAGGAGATGGAGCCGAGGCAGGCCTATTATGAAGACGTGCCCATGCACGGCGATCTGGCCCTGGCGGTCCGCTGGGCCGTACAGCAGGGCGTCGTCAACGGCTACGGCAACGGCAAGTTCGGCCCCGAGGATCCCATCACCCGGGAGCAGCTGGCCGCCATGATCTATCGCTATGCCCAGACCCTGGGCAAGGGCTACCAGGACGCCTGGATGTTCCAGCTGGACTATCCCGACGCCGCCGATATTGCCCCCTGGGCGGACGAGGCCATGCACTATGCGGTCATGAATGACATCCTCACCGGCAGCGAGGAAGGTCTCTTCCCCAAGGGGACCGTTTCCGCCGAGGAGCTGCCCGCCATCCTGGAGCAGTTCCAGAAGGCCGTCATCGGCACCGACGCCGACCTGGTCCTGACCAACGCCGGTCTGACCTTCACCGTCCCCGGCGATACCGCGGAGCTGCTGGTGGCCGAAGCCCCTGAGAACGCCGAGAACGGCACCCTGTTCTCCTTCTCCGAGAAGGCCTCCGTGGAGGCTGCCAAGGCCCTGGGTGAGGAAGACACCGGCGCCGGCTGGCTCTTCGACATCCGCAAGGTCTCCGGGGAGGAGCTGCAGGAGCTGCTCTGCTACGATATGTCCGGCATATATGTCATCGCCAAGGACGTGGAGGGCGGCTATTATCTGAAATACCATCCCACCGACGTCCGTATCGTCCGGGAGGGCGAGATCACCGAGGAAGACATGGCCGCTTGGAGCAGCCTGAACGAGTGGGCCGCCGCGGCTCCCCGCTTCTTCGTGGAGGAGAATGAAGGGCTGGAGCCCTACTACCGGGGCAACAGCGAGCTGGAGATCTGCCTGAACCGCATCCTCTGCGGTCTCGAGACCTATACCGTCAGCACCACCGAGTTCGGCCCTCTGGAGCCCGGCGAGGTGGATCCCGCCCCCTTCGTGAATCAGCTGCTGGCGGGCGCCTACGCCTATGCTGACGGCGCGGAAGCCCCCGATGGGGAATATGTGGTCCTGACCCTCCCCGAGGAGGACACCCGCTTCGACTTCTTCTTTGCCGCCGACGGACAGAACCTGATCCGCAGGGTCGTGAGCCTGGAGGATTACGAGTTCGAGGAGCTGTTCCGGGTGAAGTTCGCCGACGGTGAGACCACCGCCAACGGCATCATGAGCGCCTGGTACGACGCCCTGGCCAAGGATCAGGGTCTGAAATAAGGGCCTCTTCCCCATTCCCTCTGTTAAAAACAGGCATCCGGCGGTCGAATGACCGCCGGATGCTTCGTCTATCTGTTCAGCCTCTTTATTCCGCTTTCCCGGCCAAAGGCCGGATGGGGACCTCCCGCAGGAGCTTCAGCCCCAGGTCCTCCGCCATCTTTTCCGCCCTGGCCTCGCTCCCGGGATCCGTCACCCACCGGGGCTGATGGGCGTCGCACCCCAGGATCGCCTGACACCCCTCCCGGGCGGCGATTTTCCAGAACCGCAGGTCCGGATAATGGCGCGCCTCCCGGAGGCCCAGAAGGTTGATCTCCAGGGGCGTTCCCGTCTCCCGTGCGGCCCGGCAGAGCCGGCTCATCTCCCGGTCATAGTCCCCCTCGTCCCCGGTGAAGCGGAACTGGTCCGGATGGGCGAAATAGGTGAACAGGCCGGTCTCCAGGGCTTCGATGCTCTGGCTCACATACCGCTCCAGCTCCCCCGTCTCCGGGCAGGGGACGCCGCAGTACCGGTCCTCCACCTCGTTGCCCAGAAAATGCTGGCCCAGGATCATGTACCGGACGCCGCCGGCGCGCAGGAGCTCCAGCAGCCGGGGAAAATACCTGGGGTAGTATTCCGCCTCCACCCCGGGGATGATCTCCAGCCTGCCCCGGTATTCCTCCTCCAGGGCCCGGAGGGAATCCATATACCCCGGGAATTCCTCCAGCGCCATGCGCATGGGGTGGTTCCGGGGGCCGATATCATAGAAATCGTAGGGCGTATGGTCCGATATGCCCAGGGTGCGCAGCCCGGCCCTTGCCGCCTGCTCCGCGTAGTCCCGCTCATTGCCCTCCGCATGGCCGCAGCGGTAGGTATGGGTATGGTAATTTGCGATCATGGGTCCCGTCCCCTTTCTTTTCCGCCGTCCATCATACCACGGCGGAAGGGCCCGCGCAAGGGAGAGAAAAGGGGGCTGCCGCGTCTGCGGCAGCCCCCCAGGAGTCTGTTCAGGCCAGGGAAGGGATCGGGTTCAGACGACCCAGAAGGCGATGCTGGCCAGGGTGGTCTCCGGCTGATAGTTCAGGCCGAAGACCAGCAGACTGCCGTCGACCTCCTTGCCATAGGCGATCGCCTTATCCATATTGATCGTATCGGGATTCATGATCTCAAAATCGTTCTCATCCCGGAGGAAGGTGATGTATTCGTCCAGGAAAGCCTCGGCCTCCTCGGCGGTCTCAAAGTCCAGGGACAGGGACAGATCCAGCTGGTTATCCAGCCCGTACATCGTCTTATGGAACAGTTTGAAATCCCGGCAGGTGGAGTAGGCCTCCAGGCCGATCTCCGGGAATCCCGCCTCCGCCAGCCTGGTTTTCACCTCCTCGGGACCCACGAATTTCTCCGCCTTGAACAGGAGGGAGAACGTCTCCCCGTCCTCATTGAACCGGTACTTAAAGGTCTTCTGCCCTTCCGGCGTCACGCAGCGGTAGAAGATATCCTCGTCCTTCAGGGCCGCGAACCTCGCGGCTTCCTCCGCGCCCAGGTAATCCTCGGCCTCATTGTAATCCTCGTCCTCCCCTTCGTAATCCGGCTCAAATCCGGCAAGGGAGGCGATATAGCTCTGCACATAGGCTTCGGCGGCGGCCCGGTCCGCATACTGGATATCCACATAGAGGCCCAGGTCAAAGTCGAAGAAATACAGCCAGGATTCCGTCATCTCATTGGCCCGGTCCACCCCGGCGAAGCCGGAGAGCTTCCCATCCTCCGGAAGGGCGGCATACCCGGCGGCGGTGACCAGCCCGTTGATCTCCTCCAGGCCGGAATACTTTGGGAATTCATAGTACTTTTCGGCGGTCAGGGTGACGCCCTCATCGTACTCCAGGCAGATGGAGGAATAGCACTGATACGCCTCTCTCAACAGCAGGCGATAGCAGGTGTTCCCCTCCTCGTCCGTCACGGCTTGGAAGCCCTTCTCCAGCAGCTTCCCGGCATAGGCCTGCATATCTGCCTCGGTGGCCTTGGCGTCCCGGACGCGGATCACGTCCTCCTCCAGGATGGCGCCCACGTCCAGGGTAAAGGCATAGGTGGCAAAATCCGGGAAGGGAACGGCGGTCAGACCGTACTCCGGCAGGAAGATCGCGTTCAGGTTGATTTCATCGGCGCCCCATTCCGTCCGGGCCTCCGGATACGCCCGGTCGGGATCCTTCATCCAGGCCTCCGCCCGGGGATCAGCCTCGGTTCCGCCGAAGGTGACGAGGATGTCCACATCCCCGATATTGGGATATCCCTCGCTGAAGGAGGTGCGGATATGGGCGCTGGTGGGATCTTCCCCGTCCAGCTCCAGATATACCTCCTGCATCCTGGGCATGGCCATGGCGCCGATATCCCCGTACAGTCTCACCAGGGCTTTGACTTCGTCCGCATTGGAGACGAGGCGCAGGGGGTTCTGGACGTCATTATAGAAGAGGTCCCAGATATTCCCGTCGGAGAGGTCGATCCACCAGTTGATCAGCTTGGAATCCAGATCCTGGATCGCGGCGCCGTCGGCGGCGGCGTCGATGGCCTTGCCCTCCTGAAGGAAGGTGATCCGGGTGAGGCCATCCTCGTTCAGATAGCCCTCGAAGGTCTCGTTCCCGTTCACGGTCATGATGGCAAAGCCGTCATAATCGACGTCGTCGTGCCGGATGTCGCGGGTATAGTACACCAGATCATCAGAGCAGACGGTGGCCTTTACCCCCGCTTCGCATTCGATGGTATAGTCCCCGGCTTCGACCTTGGCCAGGAAGTTCTCCATGGCCGCTTCCGAGATCTCCGCGGGGGAACGGGTATCGGCGGGCTCCGGAGGAATCACCGGCGCAGGCGGATTATACGGCGCAGGCTCCGGCTGAGGTTCCGGCTCCGGCTCCGGCTGGGGTTCGGTTTCCAGGTACACGGTACGGGAGTCCTGGTCCCATTCCACCGTTGCGCCGAAGGCCTCGGCCATGGAACGCACGGGCACATAGGTGGTTCCCTTGTAGATCACGGCATCCACGGGATTGCCGTTCACGTCCTTCGCCGCCAGGGTTTCCCCGTCGATGACGATCTTCGCGCCCACAAAGACGCTGTCCCACTTCACTGTGCCCCCCGTCGCCACGGCGGGAAGGGCCAGGCCCAGCAGGACCGCCGCCATGAGGAAGCCAAGCAGAAATGCTCTGCCTTTTTTCATGTCTCTTCTCCTCTCGTTTTCTCCTCTTTTTTGATTTGCTTCACAGATTTCAATGCCCCGATATTACCATATTCTCTCTGGAATCACAAGGGGTTTTCCGCGGCCACGGACCGGGAGAACGCACAAAAAATCCGGGGGCAGGTCCGAAAACCTGCCCCCGGAAAAAGGCTGTTTTGTGCCCTTACTTACTCAGCTGGATGGACATATCGTCCATGGCGATGGAGATGATGCCGTCCTTGATGGCGCAATCGATCTCCTCCCCGTCGGCGGAGAGGGTGAGGGTCTCTCCCTCCACCTTCCAGTTCAGCTCCATGGTCTGGTCTTCGTAGGTCAGGACGCAGGTGCCGTCGGCCTTGAGCTCCAGGGTCAGCAGGTCCTGGAATTCCGCACGAAACATCGCCATAAGAGCCTTCAGATCCAGATCCTCATCTTCCCCCATCGTTTCTTGTATGAGGTCGCTGAGGTATTCCTCCAGGCTCTTGCCCTCGATCCCATAGATCCGATAGGTACCGATGTAATCCTCATTCCCGGCTGCAGGCTGGGGCTCGGGCTCCTTCTCCGGTTCTGGCTGCGGCTTCGCCGGTACGTCGCCCAGGTACACGGTGCGGGTATCCCCGTCCCAGTTCACCGCCACCCCCAGGGCTTCCGCCACCGCCCGGACGGGCAGATAGGTGGTGCCCTTGTAGATCACGGCGTCCACGGGATTGCCGTTCACATCCTTCGGCTCCAGCTTCTCCCCATCGATGACGATATTCACGCCCACAAAGACGCTGTCCCAGGTCACCGTGCTCCCCGCCGCAATGGCGGGAAGGGCCAGGCCCATGAGGATGACCGCCGACAGGAAGCCCACCAGGAAGGTTCTGACTTTCTTCATGTGTTTCTCCTCCATTCTTACATTTCTCTGTTCCATAGATCCCGTTATCTCAGTTTACCATATCGCCGAAGACTCCACAAGAGTTTCCCGCGAATTGCAAGGCGGGCAGGTCCGAAGACCTGCCCGCGGCGCTGCGTTCAGTTTTTCTCCGAAGCCTGCCTTATCTTAGGCAAAGCGCTTCAGGAATTCATCGTAGGCCTTCTGATGGATCTCCAGGGCTTCATACCAACCGTCCATGGAGGTGAGCTGGGCGACATAGTCGTCCCATGTGCTCAGGGGCCGGGAGTTATCCACAAACTGGAGGTAGTTTTCCGCGATGAAGGTCTGGATATCCGCGCCGATGGCCGCCAGCCGGTTGGAGTCCTCCGTGTCGAACTGGATGGCGGCGGGCCAGGCCATGCTGGCATCATACTGATAGTACCGGGGATCATCCCAGATATCCGTGAAGGCCTGGTCCTTTTCCCCGCCGGGCTTCGCCATGTTCCGGGAGGAGATCAGGATTCCCGCCTCATTGATGTTGTTCAGGGTGAACTGCAGCAGCGCCCAGCCGGAGCCGGAGGGGTGGTTCACCAGGAAATCGGTCAGCATGCGGTTGCCGTTTTCATCCCAATAGAAGGTGTAGCCCTCCACGCCCCAGTTGGCCACGATGGCGCCCTCGTCGCTGTAGAAATAATCGGCGTAGGTGGCCAGGAGAGGGATATTCTCGCACTTGGTGCTGATGGCCCAGGAGCCGTACTGCACCCAGCTGGCGGTGCTGCCCAGGTGGAAGACCTGGCCCTCATACCGCACGGGCTTATGGATGGCGATCCAGTAGGCGTCCGGATCGATGCTGTGGTCCACATAGCCGAACTGCTCGCTGGCCACCATGCTGGTCATGCCGATCTCGCCGTTCACCAGCTCGGAGAGGAAGTCCGGGTTGCCGGTGTAGCTGGTCCAGTTGGGGGAAATGAGCCCATCATTGAACCAGGAGTTGATGGTCTGCATATACTCATAGTCGTTCTGGCCGCTGCAGGCAAACTGCACCTTCCCGTCCTTCACATAGGGCGGGGCCACGGTGGAGTTGTAGTTGATGATGGTTTCATAGGCGCTCCAGTAGCTGTGGGGATCCAAAGAGCTCATGAGCAGGAAGGGATACTGGGCGCCCTGCTGGGACTGGAAGGCCAGAAGCATGTTATGGACGTCGTCAAAGGTGATGATATCGTCCACCTTCAGGCCCAGATCATCCAGCCAGTCCCCTCGGACAGCGGCGCCCCAGGCGGTTTTCAGGATATCGTTCAGGCACTTGAAATAGAAGATGGTGGTGTCGTCCGCCATGAGCTGAGCCCGAACGGAGAGGTCGTCCTCATGGTCATAGATGCAGTAATAGTAGTTGGGGAAATAATCCTTGTACTCGAAAAGATTGACCAGATAGCCGTCGTCGATGGCGGAGCGCATGGTGCCGGGGAAATAATAGTTGATGTTGCTCAGGAGATCCGGCAGGGCGTCGGAGGCCACCAGCACCGCGCAGTTCTGAGCCCGGGAGGAGCTGGCCACCAGGTCGTACTCGATATGCACGCCGGTGGTCTCCCGCAGGAGGGTGGGATAGGGCATGCCCTCATAGCCGTCCGCATCGATGGCGTCGGGCAGGAGCATACCGGTCCAGTAGGTAAAGACCTCGTCGGAGGTGGTGAGGGGCACCTCGTAGGTGTATTTTTCCAGGGGAACTCCCCGTTCATCCACCGCATATTTGCCCTTGGCCAGCTTATAGGGCCCTTCGTCCGCAGGCTCTTCCGTCACTACAGGAGCTTCGGTGGCGGAGGGCTTCTCCGTCGCGGCGGGCGCCTGGGTAGCCGGCGCCGCGGTGGCGGGCGCGTCGGTTGCTCCTCCCCCATCTGCCGGTTTCCCGGCGCAGCCGGCGAAGAAGGCCAGCAGCAGGAGAAGGGCGAGAATCAGACTGATCGTTCGCTTCATTTTCCTACCTCCTTGTTCATGGTTCGGGACATGGTTTCCTGCCGCTGCCCACCAGGGTCCGCGGCGATCTACGGGATTAAGATAACACATATTTTACTTTATTTCAACTTTTTTCAATATATTCGTAATGATTTCTCCTGTGGAATTCCGGCATTCAGGCCGCCGATCCCCGGAATTCTCCATCCCGGACGGTTGACATTTGCCCCTTTTCCCTATACTCTGTATGCTAAGAGAAAACCAATGATTACTGCATCAAGGAGGAGCCATCATGCTGAATTACTGGAACAGACAGGATAATCCGGCCACCTTTGAGACCCTGGAGGAGGTGCGGGAGCACGCCGTGGCCGCCACCAGCGCCATTGCCAACAACAAGCGCTTCCCCCAGATCCTGAACCCCAAGCTGGAGGGGTTCCCCCAGGGACTGGTATACGTCTACCGTTCCCCCAACCTCTATGGCGGGGAGACGGGAGCCCGGAACAACACCTCCTTCATCCTCTTCCCCGACGGGCGCTTCGAGACCAGGGAGGCCGCCAAAGCGTATCTGGAGAGCCTGGGGCTCATCCGGATCATTGACGAAGCCATCGGCACCATTCTGATGATCATGCCGGAGAAGGGGTCGGGCTACGGGGAGGAGGACCTGCAGCGCTGCTATACCCTGATCAGCGCCCTGTTCAGCCAGAAGGCCTTCGTGGAGATCGACGGGAAGCGCTGCGTCCCCGCGGAGGCGGAATACTGCGGCGGCTACGGCAAGACCTATCTGTTCGGCGCGGGCAAGGGCGCCGACTTCATGCTGAACTATGTGGCCGGGTCCCGGGATGAGCTCATCGGCCGGGCGGCAGGCTTCTTTACCTATGGGGGAACCATGCGGGACGACGCCCGGGTGAGCCAGTATGTCCCCGCCTTCCTGGTGAACCCCTGCGGCGCGGCGGTGCAGAAATTCCGCAGGGCCAACAAGACGAACGCCTATTCCCTCAGCGAGGGGATCTCCCGGTTTTACAACCAGGCCGTGCCCCTGCGGCAGGTCCGCACCGCCCGGGACGAGAAGGGGGACGTGGGCTTCTGGATGGAAAAGGCCTTCCGCAGCATGTTCATCTTCCTCCAGCGCTCCGCCAACGTCATGACCAGGTATCTGGAGCCCCGGGTCGCCGGCAGCTACCAGGGCTATGTGCCCGCTCCGCAAATCACCCGCTTCGCCCTCTCCCCCCGGAACCCCATCTTCAACGGCCGGACCGTAGTGGGGGATCTGGAGGTCACCCTGAAGCACGACAGGGAGATGTTCAGCGACGTGAAGAGCGAGGCCAACGCCCTCCCCTTCGCCGAGCCCGGAGATTATCTGGACTGCTGGTATGAGGTGCTGCCCCAGGGGGTGCTGAAGAACACCGCCCCGGCCCGCAGCGTGCCCCTGCTCCTGGCGAACCACGGCGGCGGGGACGACCATCTCATGTTCCTGGATGAGACCGGCATCCTCCTCACCGCGGGTCAGCAGGGCTTCGCCATCGTGGCCCCCATGCACAGCGGGATTACCGTCATCGCCGGGGAGGTCCTGCCCCGGCTGGTGAAATACATGCTGGATACCTACCCTGCCCTGGATCCGGAGCGGGTCTGGGTCACGGGGTACTCCATGGGCGGCATGGCTACCTACAACTGCATCGGCGCCCACCCGGAGGTCTTCGCCGCCGCCGCCCCCATGGCCATGCCCCTCCAGGAGGTGAAGGAGAGCACGGAGGAGCTGTACAGGAAGTACGACCTCCCCGCCATGCTCATCACCTCCACCTATGACTTTGCCGCCTGGGACGCGGAGAACAACCATCTGAACGAGGGCGGCCGGCTCTTCCTCCAGACCTACAGCCGCTTCAACGGCATCGCCCCGGCGGAGGACTTCGACTATGAGAAATACCCCGTCATCGGGCGTTCCTTCGATTCTCTGGAGATCACCACCATAAACGGGGAATGGCGCAACGGGGAATGGCTCCTGAAGAATGACAAGGGCGTGCCCATGATCGGCCTGAACGTGACGGAATACCTGCAGCACTCCCTGTGGCCCGGCTACGGGGACATCATGTACAACTTCGTGAAGCACTACCGCCGGGATCAGAAGACCGGGGAGATCATCTATACGGAGTAAAGAATGCGCAAACTTCGGCGGAGGCGGCAAAATGCCGCCTCCGCTCAGCGTGTCGACAAAGTCGACACGCTTCAACTCGTACCCGCTACGCTGGGCTCCGAGTTGAGAAGGATGACATCGCCGCTGCGCGCCTGCGTCGTCGCAAATCTCGCGGGCTTTGCTTCCGCGGTTTGCGAGGGAGCCGCGAAAGCTTGCAGACGCTCGATTGCTTCTCCTCCTCAAACCGAAGCGGCTGCTTCGGTTTGAAAAAGGACGAG
>JAFWOX010000054.1 GCA_017545325.1 Oscillospiraceae bacterium
CCAGGCACACGGCGGCGTAGACCAGCTTTTTGGTGTTTGTTTTCATGGCGATTTCCTTTCTTTGGTACAAAAATATGGACGTTTCCCATTCTTGGAAAACGATCCCTTCCTGAGATCCTGTTCAAAAAAACGTATGCTTCGCGGCTTCTGCCGTTCCGGGGCGCTTCTGCATCCCCCTGGTGGGGATAGTATACCATAGGACAAAGAAAAAAGCAAGCAGGCCCGGCGCTTCGAATGGAAGCGCCGGGCCCTGCATTACAGGGCCTGATCCAGTGCGGAGAACACCTTGCCCAGGCTGTCGTGGATCACCAGATCCGCCTGGCTGTCGTAGGGCGTCTCGTCCCGGTTCACCAGCACCAGCTTGTCGCCCCGGAAGTAGCGGAGCAGCCCCGCCGCGGGATAGACCACCAGACTGGTGCCGCCCACCACCAGAAGATCCGCCTCCCGGATGGCCTTCACTGCCCCGGTGACCACCGCATCGTCCAGGGCCTCCTCGTAGAGGACCACATCGGGCTTGATGACGCTGCCGCAGTCGCAAAGGGGCACGCCCTGGCTGTCGCGGATGAACTCGGCGGGATAGAACCTGCCGCAGCGGGTGCAGTGGTTCCGCAGAACGCTGCCGTGGAGCTCATAGACCCGCTTGCTTCCCGCCTTCTGATGGAGCCCGTCGATGTTCTGGGTCACCACGGCGGAGAGCTTCCCCTGGGCCTCCAGCTTTGCAAGGACCCTGTGGGTCACGTTGGGCTCCGCCTCTAAAGGCAGCATCTTGTCCCGGTAGAAGTCATAGAACTTCTCCGGCTTCCGGGCAAAGTAGGTGGCGGAGAGGATGGTCTCCGGGGGCTCGTCATAGCGCTGGTGATAGAGCCCGTCCACACTGCGGAAATCCGGGATGCCGGACTCGGTGCTCACCCCCGCGCCGCCGAAAAAGACCATGCGCCGGGCATTCTGCACAGCCTCGATGAAGGCTTCCAGTTTTTCCATTCAGAGCTCCTCCTCTCCCCGCTCCTCGTCGGCAAGCTGCCCCAGGAGCTTTCGGTCCTCCTTGCTGGAAAGATCCAGCTTCCGGTACAGGTCCGGGCGGCGATCCCGGGTCCTGCGGAGGGATTCCTTGCGCCGCCAGAGGCGCACCTTCTCATGGTGGCCCGACAGGAGGATCTCCGGCACGGCCAGACCGTGCCAGACCTCCGGCCGGGAGTACTGGGGATACTCCAGGGTGCCGGACCAGTGGCTCTCGTCCTCGAAGCAGTCCGGATCGGACAGGACCCCGGGGATCAGGCGGCAGACCGCGTCCGCCACCGCCATGGCGGGGATCTCCCCGCCGGTGAGGACAAAGTCTCCGATGGAGATCTCCTCGTCCACGCACTCGTCGATAAATCGCTGGTCGATGCCCTCATAGTGGCCGCAGACCAGGATCAGATTGTCATAGTTGGTCAGCCGCCGGGCGTCCGCCTGGCGGAACACCGTCCCCGCCGGGGACAGATAGATGGTATGCACCGGCGCCGCCGCCTCGTCGCAGAGGGCGCACCAGCAGCGATACAGGGGATCCGCCTGGAGAATGGCTCCCCGGCCGCCCCCGTAGGGATAGTCGTCCACCTGGTTCTGCCGGTTGGCGGTGTAGTCCCGGATCTGATGGGTCTCGATGCGGATATAGCCCCGCTCCTGGGCCCGG
>JAFWOX010000055.1 GCA_017545325.1 Oscillospiraceae bacterium
GGCGTATTCGATTCCGGGCTGGGCGGCCTGACGGCGGTCCGGCGGCTGCGGCAGCTGCTGCCGGAGGAGGATATCGTATTCCTGGGGGATACGGGGCGGGTGCCCTACGGGGGGCGGAGCCCCGGGACGATCCGGCGCTTTGCGGAAGAAAACGTGAGCTTCCTCCTGGAACGGAGGGTGAAGGCTGCGGTGGCCGCCTGCGGCACCATCAGCAGCATCGCCCCGGAGAAGCTGCTGGGCCGGGGGATCCCCATTTGCGGCGTGGTGGAGCCCGCCGTGGAGAAGGCCCTGGCGCTGACGGAGGGCCGGGTGGCCGTGATCGGTACCGAGGGCTCCATCCGGGCGGGGGCCTACGAGCGGCTCCTGAAAAGCCGAAGCCCGGAGTGCCGGGTGCTGGCAAGGGCCTGTCCCCTCCTGGTGCCCCTCATCGAGGCGGGGCATACGGAGCCGGAGGACCCGGCGCTGACGAAGGCCGTAAAAACGTCCCTGGAGGAGATACGGGCCTTCGGTGCGGATACTCTGATCCTGGGCTGCACCCACTACCCCCTGATCGCCGGGGCCATCCGGCGCTGCCTCGGGAGCGGGATCCGGCTGGTGGACGCTGCGGCGGAGGCCGCCGAAAAACTGACGACTGTGCTTTCCGGCCGGGACGCTCTGGCCCGGAGAGACCGGCCCGGCGAGCTGCATATCTGGGTCACGGGGAGCGCGGGACGCTTCGCCGCCCTGGCCGGACGCTTCCTTTCCGGCCCGGAGACCCTTTGCATCCGGCATACGCCGCCGGGAAGACTGGAGAACGAAGAATGAAAGACGTCATCATATCTATCCGGGGCACGCAGCGCTCCTTCCATCCCGGGGAAGAGGATCAGGGTCCCGAATCCGTGGAGCTCGTGACCGACGGGCGCTACGAATACGGCGATTCCGCCAGCTGGTTCACCTACCTGGAGAGCGAGATCACCGGCATGGAAGGCACCGTCACCACCTTCCGGGTGGAGCCCGGCCTGGTGACCCTCATCCGGGAGGGGGCCGTCAACAGCCAGATGCTGTTTCAGAAGGGGCGCAAGCACGTATTCCTATACGACACCCCCTTCGGCGCCATGACCATGGGAGTGGATACCCAGCAGCTGCGTACCGAGACCGGGGAGCACGGAGGCAGGCTGGACATCGTGTACAGCGTGGACGTGGACAACGTGCCCCTGGGGAAAAACACCTTCCGGATCGACTGGAAGGAAATCGGGGAAGAAGGAGAGAACAGGCAATGAACATGATCGAAGCGGCAAAGACCCAGATCGACGCGCTGGTGCGCGGGGCCTATGCCTCCGCCGCCGAAAAGGGGCTGCTGCCCTCCGGCGCGGAGCTGAAGGGAACCACCGAGATCCCCAAGGACCCCGGCCACGGCGACTACGCCTGTTCCTATGCCATGAGCGCGGCCAAGGCCATGCGCATGCCGCCCAGGAAGATCGCGGAGACCCTGGCCTCCGAGATGGACCTTTCCGACAGCTGGTTCTCCTCCGTGGAGGTGGCCGGCGCCGGCTTCCTGAATTTCCGCCTGGGCAGCGCCTGGTTCGCCCAGGTGCTGAAGACCGTCGAGGCCGAAGGCGCGAATTACGGCAGCGTGGCCGAAGGCCGGGGACGGAAGATCATGGTGGAGTTCGTCTCCGCCAACCCCACCGGCACCATGACCATCGGCAACGCCCGGGGCGGCGTGCTGGGGGACGCCATGGCCTCCATCCTGGAGAAAGCGGGCTGGAACGTCTGGCGGGAGTTCTACGTCAACGACGCCGGCAATCAGGTGGAGCTCTTCGCCCGCAGCGTGGAGGCCCGGTATATCCAGCTCCTCCGGGGGGAGGACGCCTGTGAGTTCCCCGAGGACGGCTATCACGGAGACGATATCCGGGAGATCGCCCGCCTGTTCCGGGAGAAGTATGGGGACGGCTGGCTGGAAGAGGCACCGGAGAAGCGTCGGCAGGAGATGCAGACCTTCGGCATCGAATACAACATCGCCAGGATGCGCCGGGACCTGGAACGCTACGGTATCGTGTACGACCAGTGGTTCCGGGAATCCTCCCTCCACGAGAGCGGCTATGTGAAGGAGACCGTGGATCTGCTGGAGAAGCAGGGCTACACCTATGA
>JAFWOX010000056.1 GCA_017545325.1 Oscillospiraceae bacterium
GCGACGAGGACGAGAAGCTGGGCATCCGCGGGGCTATGGAGCGGTATTTCACCCGGGAAGGACGGTCCCTGCCGGACGTGATCCTGGTGCTCACCGGCTTCGCCCTCACCCACATGGGTTGGCCGGGGGACGGCGTCCGGGAGGTACCGGACAGCATCTTTTCCTTTTACGACGTGCCCGCGATCCAGGTGATGCTCACCCGATTCACTCCCGAGGACTATGAGACCCTGCCCCAGGGGATCGACAGCTTGTCCCTGACCTCCCACGTGTTCCAGCCGGAGACGGACGGGCAGATCATCTCCGTACCCAACGCCGCCCAGGCCGCCGAGACGGGGCCGGCGGGGGAGCGCAAGCTCTTCGTCCCACTGCCGGACCGGGTGGAGCGGGTCTGCCGCCTGGCCATGAACTGGGCGAAGCTCCGGCGAACCGCCGCCGGTGAGAAGAGGATCGCGATCCTCTTCAACACCATGCCCGGCAACGACCGGATCGGCTGCGCCGAGGGGCTGGACACCTTCGAGAGCGTCCTGCGCATCGTGGAGGCCCTGCGGGATGAGGGAGTGGAGACGGATTTCTCCTTTGAGACCGCCCAGGCCCTGGCCGACGCGGTGACCGCGGGGCTGACGAACGACCTGCGCTGGACGAGCGAGGAGGCCATGGAGGAAAAGGCGGCAGCCGTGATCCCGCCGGAAACCTGGCGGAGCTGGTTCGGCCCCCTTTCCGAGAGAGTGAGGGAAGCGCTGTCCGGCGCCTGGGGGAGAGCGCCGGGGGAGGTCATGGCGCTGGACGACAGGCTGCTGATCCCCGGTCTGCTCTGCGGCCATATCTTCATCGGCCTGCAGCCCTCCCGGGCCTTCGGGGAGCGGGCTTCGGAGCTCTACCACAGCACGGACAGCACCCCGCCCTACAGCTATCTCGCCTATTACCGCTGGCTGGAGGAATGCTTCGGGGCCGACTGCGTGGTGCACGTGGGCACCCACGGCACCCTGGAGTGGACGCCGGGCAAGGAGGTGGGTCTGAGCCGGGACTGCTGGCCGGATCTCTGCCTGGGCAGCCTGCCCCACCTTTATCCCTACCATATGGGCATCGTGGGAGAGGGGATCCAGGCCAAGCGCCGCAGCTGGGCGGTGATCCTGGACCATATGCCTCCCAGTCTGGACGAGGCGGAGAGCTACGAGGGGCTGGCGGTCATCGACGAGGCGCTGAAGGAATATCACCAGGCCCGGCAGGTGCGCCCCGCCCAGGCCCCCGCCCTGGCCCGCCGGATCTTCGACCTGGCGGCGGGGGAGCGGCTCACCCTGGACCTCGGTCTGGACGAAAAGGGGTTCGAGGCGGACCCCGACGGCGCCGTGGAGGCGATCCACCTTTGGATGGGAGAGCTGAAAAATTCCCTGGTGAAGGACGGCCTGCACGTCTTCGGCCAGGTGCCGGAGGGAAAGCTGTATGAGAACCTGCTCCGGGCCCTGGTGCGGGTGAAAAATGGCGGCGTTCCCGCCCTGACGGACAGCGTGATCGCCGCCCTGGGGCACGATCCCGAGGCCGTGAAGGATGCGCCCGCCGCCGACTTCGGGGGCGTCTCCGGCCTGGAGCTGCGGGACATGGCCACGGCCGCCGCCCGGCGGCTCGTCTCCGCCCTGGCGGAGCGGGGCTGGGACCCGGCGGCGATCGGCGCCGTTCTGGAAAGGGAGGCCTTCCCGGGCGGGACCGCCGACCTGCGCCGGGTGCTGGAGTTCCTCTGCACCGTGGTCACGGATAAGCTGGATCACGTCACCGACGAGATGCGGTATTTCCTGGCGGGCTTCGCCGGGCGCTTCGTGCCCCCGGCCCTGGGGGGAAATCC
>JAFWOX010000057.1 GCA_017545325.1 Oscillospiraceae bacterium
ATCGACGGATTCCGGGGCGGCACCGGCGCGGCTCCCACCCGCATCCGGGACCACGTGGGCATCCCCATCGAGCTGGCCCTGGCCTCCGTGGACGCCCGTCTGCGGGAGGAGGGCATCCGGGACCGGGTGAGTCTGGTGGCCGGCGGTTCCATCCGGTCCTCCGCCGACGTGGTGAAGGCCGTGGCCCTGGGGGCCGACGCCTGCTACATCGCCACCGCCGCCGTGCTGGCCCTGGGCTGCCACCTCTGCCGCACCTGTCAGAGCGGCAAATGCAACTGGGGCATCGCCACCCAGCGGCCGGACCTGGCCAAGCGCCTGAACCCGGATATCGGCTCCCAGCGGCTCATCAACCTCATGACCGCCTGGAAGCGGGAGATCATGGAGCTCATGGGGGGCATGGGCATCAACTCCATCGAGGCCCTGCGGGGAAACCGGCTCATGCTCCGGGGCGTGGGCCTGAACGAAACCGAACTCCGTATCCTGGGCGTGTCCCACGCGGGAGAGTGACGTCAAACGAAACGGCGCCGCCATTTCATTTGAGGAGGCCGCGCTTCGCTCCCCGCACCGGGGACGAGGGTCACGGCAGACGCTCCCCGGCTTCCCCGGGGGAAGCTGCCGCCGAGGGCGACTGACGGGGGCCGCCCGCGCAGCGGGCCAAGGGATGATATGAGGGGGAATCAAGTTGAAACGGGTATATGTGAACGAAGAGTGGTGTCTGGGCTGCCATCTCTGCGAATATAACTGCGCCTTTGCCAATTCCGGGGCCCGGGACATGGTGACCGCCCTGAAGGGGAAGCCCATCCTTCCCCGGATCCGGGTGGAGGGGGAAGGGGACGTCACCTATGCCGTCTCCTGCCGCCACTGCAGGGACCCCATCTGCATCCGGGGCTGCATCTCCGGCGCTCTGCACAAGGAGGGCGGCACGGTGTGCATCGACCGGGAAAAGTGCGTGGGCTGCCTCACCTGCGTGCTGCTCTGCCCCTACGGGGCGGTGCTGCCGGGGCCGGACGGGGCGGCCATGAAGTGCGAGCTCTGCCTGAAAAACGCCTGCGGGGAGCCCGCCTGCGCCGCCGGCTGCCCCAACCGGGCCATCGTCTATGAGGAGCGGGAGGAGGAAACGGTATGAAGCGATACGTCATCGTGGGCGGCGGCATCGCCGGGGTCAGCTGCGTGGAGGGCATCCGCAGCCGGGACCCGGAGGGGGAGATCACCCTGGTCGCCGCCGAAGAGACGCCCAACTACGGGCGTCCCCTCATCTCCTATTATCTGGAGGGGAAGACCGACCTCCGGCGCATGAGCTGGCGGGGCGAGGACTTCTATGAGAAAAACCGGGTGACGGCGCTCCACGCCGCGGCCGCGGAAAAGCTGGATCCGGCGGCCGGGGAGCTCACCCTTTCCACCGGCGCAAGGCTCCCCTACGACGCCCTCTGCGTCTGCACCGGCTCCCATCCCTTCTCGCCCCGCTTTGAGGGCCTGGAAACGGTGGAAAAGCGTTTCTTCTTCACCACCATGGCCGACGCCCTGGCCCTGGAGCAGACCGTCACGAAGGAGAGCCGGGTGCTCGTCGTCGGCGCGGGCTTCATCGGCCTCAAATGCGCCGAGGGCCTGCGGGACCGGGCGGGCAGCGTTACGGTCTGCGACCTGGCGGAGCACGCCATGAGCGCGAACCTGGACCCCGACTGCGCCCCCATCCTGGAACGGCACCTGGTCAAAAGCGGCCTCCGCCTGCTGCTGGGGAACACCGTCACCCGCTTTGAGGGGCAGAAGGCCCATATGCAGAGCGGGGAGACCCTGGAATTCGACGTGCTGGTCATCGCCATCGGCGTCCGCCCCGAAACGGGGCTCTTTGCCGCTGCGGGCGGCGATGTGGGCCGGGGCATC
>JAFWOX010000058.1 GCA_017545325.1 Oscillospiraceae bacterium
CCGGAGACGGCGGAGAAGCTCTACGGCCGCACCCTGCGGCTGACCCCCTCCAGAGTGGAGAGCTTTTACAAGTGCTCCTACCGCTATTTCCTGGAATACGGGCTGCGGGCGAAGGAACGGAAGGCAGCCCGCTTCTCCGCTCCGGAAAACGGCACCTTCCTCCACTATCTGCTGGAAAACGTCTGCCGCCGGGTGCGGGACGAGGGGGGCTTCGCCGCCGTGACGGAGGAGCGTCTGCGCGCCCTCACGGCGGAGTACGCCGAGCGCTTCGGCAGGGAGACCTTCAAGCCCGCCCAGCTCAGGGACAAGCGTTTCCTCTATCTCTTCCGCCGCCTCAGCCTCCGGGCGGAGGAGATCGTGCTGCAGCTGGCGGAGCAGCTTGCCGCCGGAGACTTCGAGCCCCTGGATTTCGAGCTGAGATTCTCCGACCGGGACGGGGATCTGCCCGCCCTGGAGCTGGGGGACCTGCGCCTGGAGGGCACGGTGGACCGGGTGGACGGCTGGCGGAACGGGAACGACCTCTATCTCTGCGTGGCGGACTACAAATCCGGGGAGAAACAGTTTTCCCTGGCGGAGGTCTACCGGGGCACGGAGCTGCAGATGCCGGTCTATCTTTTCATGCTCACAACCCTGGGCAAGGACCGCTACCAGACCGGGATCGTCCCCGGAGGCGTGCTCTATCTCCCCGCCAGGCAGGCCCAGGCGAACCTGCCCCGCAGCAGCACCGAGGAGGAGATCCGGGACGAGCGGTATAGAAAGGCGAAGGTGACCGGGCTCCTGCTGAAGGACGTTCCCATGCTCCGCGCCAGGGACCGGAGCGAGCCTCCCCGCTTCCTGCCGGTAAAATTCAAGGACGGCCTTCCGATCTCCGGCGCGGCCACCGGTCCGCAGATGCGGCTTCTGGAGGCCCACGTCCGCAGGCTCCTCACCGGCATGGGGGAGGACCTGCGCCGGGGAGAGGCGGCGGCCGACCCCCTCTTCACGACAAAGGACAAGGGCCCCTGCAGCTACTGTCCCTTCGGGGATATCTGCGGCTTCGATCCGAAAAAAACGAAGCCCCGCCTCATCGGGACCCTGAAGGAGGACGAATTCTGGGCCGCCGTGGGAAAGGAGAAGGAACGTGGCTGATTTCCGCCTCACCGAAAACCAGCAGGCCGCGGTGGATCACCGGGGCGGAGCGCTCCTCATTTCCGCGGGCGCCGGCAGCGGGAAGACCCGGGTGCTGGTGGAGCGGCTGATGGACCTCCTTTTGAAGGGGACGCCGGACAGGGACGAGCTCCCGGACGTGGACCGCTTCCTCGTCATCACCTTCACCAAGGCCGCCGCCGCGGAGCTCCGGGGCAGGATCCTGGAGGCCATCCGGGACCGTCTGCGCACGGAGCCCGGGAACCGCCGCCTCCGGCGGCAGATCCTGCTGCTGCGGCAGGCCCGGATCGGCACGATCCACTCCTTCTGCTCATCCCTCATCCGGGAAAACGCCCACCTGCTGGGCGTCCGGCCGGATTTCCGGCAGCTGGAGGGGGCGGAGGAGACCGTTCTCCGGCAGGAGATCCTGCAGGAGGTGCTGGCCGGGCGCTACGAGAACATGACCTCCTCCTTCCGCGCCCTGGCCGATGCTCTGGACGGGGGAACGGACGACCGCGTCCTCACGGAGGCGGTGCTGGAGACCTACAGGGCCGTGCAGAGCCACCCGGACCCGGAGGAATGGCTGCGCAGACAGCTGGAAGCGCCCCTCTTCACCGGCGATGCGGGGGACACGATCTGGGGACGGGAGCTCCTGGACCGGGCCCGGCGGCGCGCGGCGTTCTGGAAGGAATACATGGAAACGACGCTGGAGGAGCTGGAGGACGCGCCGGAGGTGGAAGCGCGCTACGGACCCTCCGTTCGGGAGACCGTGTCCGACCTGGAGGACCTCTCCCGGGCGCTGGACCTGGGCTGGGATGCCGCCGCGGCCTTCGGCGAAGTGAGCTTCCCGAAGCTGAACGCTTACCGCGGGAAGGATCCGGCGGCGGCGCGGGCCAGGGACCGGCGGGCGCGCTGTAAAAAGGCGCTGGAGACCCTGCTGCAGCCCTTCGCGGAGGAGAGCGCGGTCCTGGAGGAGGATATGGCGGCCGTCCGCCCCATCACGGACGAGCTCCTCTCCCTGGTGCTGGATTTCTCCGAGGCCTTCACGGCGGAGAAGCGGCGGCGGGGCCTGCTGGATTTCAACGATCTGGAGCATCTCGCTCTGCAGCTCCTCACGGAAAAGGACGGCGCGGGCCGACG
>JAFWOX010000059.1 GCA_017545325.1 Oscillospiraceae bacterium
CCTCAGCTTCACTCAAATTCATTTCCGTTTGCGGTACGCTTCCGTACCGCGCCCACTTGGTGCGTTCGCTTGGCTTCTGCATTGTTTAATTTACAAGGTACATCGTCGTCGCTGACCTCATGGGCTTCGCTTCCGCGGTTTCCGTAGGGGCCGCGAAAGCTCGCTTTCATTCGGTCGCTCCTCCTCTTCCTCGCAAACTACAGTTCGCTCGGAGAAAGGGCCCGCCCAGCGGCGAGCTTGACTAATATACCATCGACGCTATCCCTTGTCAAGCATATTTTTCGCCCGTTGCGGGATTCTTTTTCCGCCGGGATACGAAGGGGCCGCGGGCCGGTTTTGCGGGCGGAATTGGGCGTTGTCCGCCCTTGCATTTTTATCCGGAGCATGATAAAATTTATAGTCAGCATGATCGACCGGAGAGGAGGCGCGCCCATGGATGTATATGCTCATATCCGGACCCTTGCGGAACGGGAGGAGCTGGGCCACGCCTTTCTCATCACCGGTCCGGATCCGGCGGAGCGGGAGAAGCTGGGGCAGTTTTGCGCCCAGGCCCTGCTTTGCGAAGGGGAGGGGAGCCGGCCCTGCGGCCGCTGCCCGGCCTGCCGGAAGGTGGAAAAGGGAATCCACCCGGATCTGCTGCGCCGGGAGCGTCTGCCGGATCCCAACAACCATGGAAAGAAGTTTCGGGATTTTAAGGTGGATCAGGTGCGGGAGCTGGGGGGAGAGGCCTACATCCTGCCTAACGAGGGGAAGCGGAAGGTCTTCCTGCTGCCGGAGGCGGACGCCATGAATCCCCAGGCCCAGAACGCCCTGCTGAAGCTCCTGGAGGAGCCTCCCGCCTATGCGGCCTTCCTGCTCCTGGGGCGGAACCCCGGGGCCTTTCTCCCTACCATAAAGTCCCGCTGCGTCAGCCTGCGGGCCGGAGGCGGCGCGTCCGAGGGGGGAGATCCGGAGGCGGCGAAGCTGGCGGAGGCCTGGATCGGAAGAAACGGACCGGCCCTGGCCGCCCTGACCTTCCGGGCGGAGAAGCTGGAGAGAGGGCAGTTCGATCAGCTGCTGGAAGGGCTTTACGCCGCCGCCGGACTCCGGGCCAAGGCCGGGGGCCCCGGACGGGAGCGGGCCCTGGAACTGGCGGAGCTGGCGGAAAAGCTCCGGAGCATGAGAAAAGTCAACGTCAGCCCGGGCCTGTGCATGGGCCTGCTGCTGAGTACCGTGGAGGATTGAGGAGAGATTATGCCGGATGTGATCAGCGTGCGGTTTCGCGGCCGCGGCAAAGCTTATGATTTCGATCCCGGTCCCCTGACCCTGCATGAGGGGGACCAGGTGGTGGTGGAGACGTCCAAGGGCATCGAGCTGGGGGCCTGCGTCAGCGAGGTTCACGACCTGCCGGAGAACAAGGTCTATTCGCCCCTGCGGCCGGTGCTGCGCCTGGCCACCCAGGATGATCTGCGCCGGGCGGAGCAGAACCGGGCCAGGGAGAAGAGCGCCTTTGCCATCTGCGAGGAGCGGATCGCCGCCCATGGCCTGGAGATGAAGCTGGTGGACGTGGAATACAGCTTCGAGGGGAACAAGGCCCTGTTCTTCTTCACGGCGGACGGCCGGGTGGATTTCCGGGAATTGGTAAAGGATCTGGCCGCCACCTTCCATGTGCGCATCGAGCTGCGGCAGATCGGCGTGCGGGACGGAGCCAAGCTTCTGGGCGGTCTGGGGATCTGCGGGCGGCCCTTCTGCTGCTCCACCTTCCTGGAGGAGTTCCAGCCGGTCTCCATCAAGATGGCCAAGACCCAGTCCCTTTCCCTGAACCCCACCAAGATTTCCGGAACCTGCGGGCGGCTCATGTGCTGCCTGAAATACGAGCAGGAGGCCTACGAGGACCTGATCCGCAATATGCCCAAGCAGGACGCCCAGGTGGACACCCCCAAGGGAAGGGGCACCGTGGCGGAGGTGAACCTGCTTCGGCGCACGGTAAAGGTGCGTCTGGCGGAGGGGCCGGATACCACCTCCCTCCAGAGCTGGAACGTGGACCGGCTGGGCTATACCCTGAACGGGGAGTATAAGGAGCCCATTCCCGAGGAGCCCAAGCCCGAGGAGGAGAAAACCGAGCTCCGGCTCCTGGGCTGGCTGGAGGAGGGGAAACCCATCAGCCTGACGCCGGCGGAGGAGGAGCCCAGGAAGGGCGGCCGATCCCGGAACCGGAACCGGAAGAAGGGCGGGCCGAGGCCCGAGCAGGCGCAGGAGAGCGGGCCGAAGCAGGGAACCCCGAAGCAGCCGGGACAGAAGCCTGCCCAGAAGTCCTCCGGGGGGGATGGGGGGAAGAGCGCCCAGCAGCCCCGCCGGAAAGGCCAGGGCGGCAAGCCCCAGGGGGACGGGAGACCCCAGGGAGAGGGGAAGAAGCCCCAGCCGTCCCGGGAGGGCCAGCCGCCCCAGGGGCAGCAGGGCGGCGGGAAGAGACCCGGCCACAAGCCCTTCTACCGCAGCCGGAAACCCAAAAGCAAGGACTCCCAGCCCTGAGGAAGCATTCACCCCGAAGCCATCGCTTCGGGGTGGTTTTTCTAATTGGACAGCTGTTCGTTCAGTTCATCCAACAGATGGATGGTCCGGTAGACCTTGCCGCAGGACCGGCACTGCCAGTCGCAGTCGCTTTTCTTGGCCTTCCGGTGCAGAAGCTCCAGCTCCCGGCCGCAGAGGGGGCAGGGGGCGGCCTCCCCCCGCCACAGCCGTTTCAGGAAGGCCGCCGCCTCCCGCCGGGAGACAAAGCCCAGCTCGCCCAGGGCCGCCCTTTCCATTTATCCTTCCCCTTCGTCGTTCCGGGCGAATCCGGGCATCCGCTTGCCCTCCATGCGGTACACCAGCTCCCGGCCCTTGGCCCGGTAGTTGGATACCAGCTCGCTCTCCCCCTTGATGAGCATGGTGTACCGGGTACCCTGCTCATAGGGGAGCCATTTGGGCATGTTCCGCCCCGTGGGATCCCCTGTGCGGGCGAAGTTCGCCCAGGCGGAGCCGCAGGTATCCGAAACCCTGAAGGCCTCCGCCTTATTGGCGGCGGTGTAGGTGCCGGGGGCCAGATAGGCGTTATCGAAGAAATAGGGCACGTCCGTGCCATGGAAGGCCTTCTGCACCGGATCCGGGCTCTCGAAGGCGAAGACGCAGTTATAGAAGGCGGCGCCGCCCTTCCCGTCCTTGGTGCGGGAAACATCCTCCACGAATTTCAGCTGCCTTGCGTCGTTCATCAAAGCGACGAGGATATCCACGGGGCTGGGATCCGGAAGGATCTCCTTATAAACGGCGATGATCTCCTCCGCCTCCGCCGGGCTGTATCCAAACCCGGCCAGACGGCCGGGAAGGGCCGCCCAGTCTGTTTCAAAGAGCTCCGGGTTGAACAGGGCCAGGAGGGCCATATCCTCCTTGCAGTAGCAGATGATCAGCGGGATATCCTTGCAGTATTCGCTGCCCTCGCCTCCGTCGAAGGGATCGTAGCGGATCACCTCCCGGTCGAAGGTGACGGGGAAATTCAGATAATCCCCGTTGGCCCGGGCGGCGTTCACCTCCCGCATGGCCTTGATCAGATCCTCCGGGGGGATGGTCTCCAGCCTGTCCAGGTTGTCCTTCGTGATCCCCAGGTGGGCCAGGAAGGCGTCCGTATCCTTCTGCCCCAGCTTCGGGTCGATGGCCTGGAAGCCGCCGCTCTGAACGATGGCCTTGTGGAAGAGGCCCTTGGCCGCAGGCATGCCCAGGAGCTGGCAGACCTTTCCGCCGCCGCCGGACTCCCCGAAGATGGTCACGTTGTTGGGGTCTCCCCCGAAATACCGGATGTTGTCCCGCACCCACTCCAGCACCGCCACCATGTCCTGGTTTCCCAGGTTGCGGCTGTTTGCGTATTTTTCCACCCCCAGGTGGGTCAGGTCCATGTAGCCGAAGAGGCTCAGCCGGTGGCTGAAGCTCACCATGACCACGTTGTTCTTCTTCGCCATGTTGAAGCCGTCCTGATGGGGGCATTCCGCCGTGCCCGCCAGATTCCCGCCCCCGTGGCACCAGACCAGGACGGGCAGATCCATCCCCTCCGTCAGGTCCGGGGTCCAGATATTCAGGGCCAGGCAGTCCTCGCTCATGGGGCCCTTGCCCATCTCCATGTTCCCGGTGACGATCTTCTGGTTGGAGATGTTCCATTTGGAGTTGGCCACCTCCGGCACCTCGATCCGGGGGGTATCCGTCTGCCAGCATTTCAGGGCGTATTCCTTGGCGTCCATGACCACATCGCTCACCTCGGGCTTCTCCGGGGGCATGAAGCGCAGGCTGCCCACAGGCGGCTTGGCATACCGCACCCCCAGGAAGCGGTAAACCCCGTCGAAATACACGCCCCGGATCTTGCCGTAATTCGTATAGGCCAGAACATCTGTCATGGTATGCTCTCCTTTCCTTTTTCGGTTTTCCCGGTTTCTATGGTAGTGTTTTTCTCCCGCTTGTCAAGGGCTTTCCGGGATCGGGCCGCCTCCGCTTTACACCCGGGAGCATCCATGGTATGATGCCCTCAGAAACAAATATACAGCCGGGATTTCCCGGGGAAAGGAACGCTTATGGGCACCAAGTATCCCCATGTTTTCGCCCCCATCCGCATCCGGGGGGTGGATTTCAAAAACCGCATCGAGCTGGCTCCCCCCTCCCTGAATCTGTGCAGTCCGGACCATCTGGTGACGGAGGAATTCGTGGATCTGAACCGGAGCATCGCCTGGGGCGGCGCTTCCATCATCACCGTGGGCAACGTGATGGTGGATATTTCGGAATGCGAGAACGAGGAACGGCAGCTGGACCTGAGCAGCGACGACTGCATCATGACCCTGAGCAAATTCGCCCTCATGTGCGAGGGCATGGGCGCCCACGCCTCTCTGGAGATCAACCATGGGGGCAAGGACAGCCAGTTTGCCCGCACCGGCAAGCCGGCCTACGCCCCCAGCTCCTACTATTCCTCCTGGGAGCTCATGAGCGCCAGGCAGATGGGCCGGGAGCCGGTGAAGACCATCGAGATGACGGTGGAGCATATCCATGAGACCGTGGAGAAATACGCCCAGGCCGCCCTCCGGGCCAAGAAGGCCGGCATGCGCATGGCCATGATCCACTGCGGCCACGCCAACCTCATCAGCCAGTTTTCCAGCCCCCTGTACAACCACCGGACGGACGAATACGGCGGCAGCCTGGAGAACCGGGCCCGCTTCACCATCGAGATCCTGGACCGGGTGCGGGAGCTCTGCGGGGAGGACTTCGTCATCGAGGCCCGGGTCAGCGCGGACGAGATCAAGCCCGGGGGCATGGGCTACGAGGAGACCCTGAAATACATTGCGCTCATCCAGGACAAGATCGATATCCTCCATGTCTCCGCGGGCGTCCACGGGGAATTCGAATATATGAAGTACTGGTGGCAGAACTATATGATGGACCGGGAGTTCAACGTCCACTATGCCGCCGCCATCAAGAAGGAGTTCCCCAACCTGCTCATCAATACCGTGGGCAGCATCATGAGCATCGACCGGGCGGAGGAGATCATCGCCGACCATAAGGCGGATTTCGTCTCCATGTGCCGTCCCCTTCTGGCGGATCCGGAAATGCCCCGGAAGTATGCCGAGGGGCGGGAGGAGGACCACCGTCCCTGCCTTCGGTGCCAGCGCTGCGCCCCGCCGGAGCACCGGATCATTTCCTGCTCCGTGAACCCCTTCCTGGGGCGGGAGCGGGAATTCCCCCTGGGCCGGGTGCAGAAGGCGGAGACCAAGCGGAAGGTGGCCGTCGTGGGCGGCGGCCCCGGGGGCATCACCGCCGCCCAGATCCTGTGTCAGCGGGGGCATGACGTGACCCTGTATGAGAAGACCGGCCGTCTCGGCGGCCAGCTGAAGTACGCCGCCCTGCCCACCTTCAAGCAGGATGTAGCGGACTATCTGAAATACCTGGAGCGCCAGGCGATGAAATGCGGGGCGAAGATCCTGCTGAACACCGAGGCCACCCGGGAGATGCTGGAGAAGGAGAACTACGACGCCGTCATCGTGGCCATCGGGGCGGAGCCCATCGTCCCGAAGCTGCCCGGCATCGATCTGCCCCACGTGGTCTGGGCCCCGGAGGCGGACGCCGGGGAGAAGCCCTGCGGCCGGAAGGTCGTGGTGGTGGGCGCCGGCGCCGTGGGCATGGAGGCCGCCATCGACCTGAAGAAGGAGGGGAAGGACGTCACCGTCATCGAGCTGCTGGATAACTGGTCCAGCCTCCAGAAGTCCGCCTCCGGCGGCGCGGCGGAGTTCTTTGCCATCATCAAGGAGCTGGAGCTGGATGTGCGTCTGGGTCACAAGCTCCTGGAGGTCACCCCCACCGAGGTGATCTGCGAGAACGTAAAGACCGGAGAGCGGGTGAGCATCCCCGCGGATTCGGTGCTCCTGGCCATGGGCGTGAAGCCCAGGTGGGCGGAGGCGGATCAGCTCCGCCTGGCCGCCCCCGGCCCCAACAGCTTCCTCATCGGGGACTGCCTGTATGTGGGGGAGAACATCAAGGGCGCCACCAGCGGAGCCCTCTCCGCCGCGGCGTATCTGTAAGCTTCGCTTCGCCCCGGACCCACTATCGCTGGGCTCCGGGGCGAGAAAATCTGCGCTCCGCTTCCCGCACTGCGTCAGAAGAAAAATCGCTCTGTTCCGTTTCCCCCTGCGGGGAAAACTCCACCCGCTCATTTCCTTCTTCCTTTTCCAAAATGGAAGCATCGCTTCCATTTTGGAGAGGAGGAGCAGGCGAATATCGGAGCTTTGCCCCTTCGGGGTGAAGCGGAGCGATGAGCCTTGCGACGACGACCTCGCACAGTCCGCTCCGCGAGCAGTATTTTCGGCAGAAATGAATTCCGCCGAAAATGATTTTCCTCTATTCGCGGCTTGCGAGCCGCGAACTCTGCCGAGGGCTTATTCAGAACGGAGATGATATGAATGGCAGAAGAACGCAAGCTGGACCCGCATTTTGTGGAACTGAGCAAGGCGTTTATTCCCGGGGAATACACGGACGCCGCCGGGAACCGGATCCGGTACCGCCTCTTCACCCCCGCCCGGGAGGAGAAGAAGGAATATCCCCTGGTGGTCTTTCTCCATGGCTCCGGCGAGCGGGGGGAGGACAACGATATCCAGGTGGCGGGGAACCGGGGGGCCGTGGTATGGACGGAGCCGGAGGAGCAGGCGGTCAGGCCCTGCTACGTGCTGGCGCCCCAGGTTCCGGAGGGGAAGGATTTCGCCGCGCCGGAGTTCGAAGTCCCCTTTATGGCCTTCCTGGAGCGGTTCATCCGGGAAAACCCGGTGGACCGGCAGCGGATCTACCTCACGGGTCTGAGCATGGGGGGCATGGGCACCTGGCACTACTGCGCCCGGTATCCCAACGTATGGGCCGCGGCGGCTCCCGTCTGCGGCGCAGGGGATCCCCTGGCCATCCGGGCGGCGAAGGACATCCCCTTCTGGACCTTCCACGCGGTGGACGACCCCTTCGTTCCCATCGCCGGGATCATCGCCCGGGAGGGGGAGAAGCCCCGGGCGGGCACCCGGATCATGGTCTCCGCCCTGCTGGCCTGCGGCGCCTCCGTCCGGAGCACCGAATACCCCGAGGGCTACATCCATGAGCATTTCGGCTACCCCCAGGCCTTCGCGGGTCACGCGGCCTGGGAGCCCGCCTACTCCGACGGAGAGTTCCGGGCCTGGCTCTTCCGGCAGGACCGGCGGGACCGGGACCGGGTCACCTTCCTGCGTCCCGGTCTGTGGCAGCTGGACGACTGGAGCGGCGCCACCTATTATCTGACGGAGGGGAAGGAGAAGGCCCTGGTGATCGACACGGGCATGGGCCGGCGGCCCATCCCGCCCCTGCTCATGAGTCTGACGGATAAGCCCCTGGAGCTGGCCGTCACCCACGCTCACCCGGACCATGCCCTTCATGCCGGGGAATTCACCCGGATCTATGTCCCGGCGGCGGAGCGGGCCCTGCTGGATCCCAAGGGCAGCCTGCCCCCGGAGGATGACCGGATCACGGAGGTGCGGGACGGGGACGTGATCCCCCTTGGGGGCTCCGGCGTGGAGGCGGTGCTCTGCGCGGGACACACCCCGGGCAGCACGGTGTACGTCGACCATGGCCGCCGCTGCGTCTTCTGCGGGGACGCCATCGGCTCCGGCACCTTTGTCCTTATGTCCCTTCCCGGCTGCCTCCCCCTCCGCGCCTACCGTGAGCAGCTCCTGAAGCTGGCGGACCGCCTGGTCCTGTGCCCGGACTACGCCTGGTTCGGGGGCCACAGCGCCCAGGCCGCGGGCGCCTTCGAGTATTCCGATTTCCGTCCGGCGGAAGATCAGCTGGGGACCTATAACCCCCTGCGCCTTCAGGTGGTGAAGGATATGGCGGAGCTCTGCGGCCTGATCCTGGCCGGGGAGGCGGAACGGAGGCCCATGGCCTTCGGGCCCTTCCAGGATCCCGGGGACCCCAGCTTCGTCGCCTCCTTCGGCAGCGCCACGATCATGTTCCGGGAGAGCCAGGCAAAGTAATCCGGGCAGGGCCGCGGGCTGCCGTGAGCGGGAAATCCCGGCGGCGAGGCGGGCATTTTCCGCCTGCCTCGCGGAGCCGGCTCTGCCGCCTCCGGCCCGGCTCCCTGCCCATCCTTGCAAAATGAACAGTCTTCCTGCCCGCGGGGGAAGAGCATTTCGGCAGTTTTCGCCTTTACATCCCCTCCCGTCCATGCTAGAATTGTTGATACTACGTTTTACTGTGCGAAAGCGCAGGATAACATTACAGTCAGGAGGATCCGAAATTGGCACGGAAACTGAAAACCATGGATGGCAACACCGCCGCCGCGCATGTGGCTTACGCCTTCACCGATGTGGCGGCCATCTATCCCATTACCCCTTCCTCCGTTATGGCCGAGCTGGCGGACAGCTGGTCCGCGGGCGGCCGGAAAAACGTATTCGGCCAGCAGGTCAAGCTGGTGGAGATGCAGTCTGAAGCCGGTGCCGCCGGCGCGGTGCACGGCTCCCTGGCCTCCGGCGCTCTCACCAGCACCTTCACCGCCTCCCAGGGCCTGCTGCTCATGATCCCCAATATGTTCAAGATCGCCGGGGAAAAGCTCCCCTGCGTCATCCATGTCTCCGCCCGCACCGTGGCCACTCATGCCCTGAACATCTTCGGCGACCACAGCGACGTGATGGCCTGCCGGGGCACGGGCTTCGCCATGCTCAGCTCCGCCAATCCCCAGGAGGTCATGGACCTGGCGGCGGTGGCCCACCTCTCCGCCGTGAAGGGCTCCCTGCCCTTCCTGCATTTCTTCGACGGCTTCCGCACCTCCCATGAGATCGACAAGGTGGAGGTCTGGGATTACGATGAGCTGAAGGACATGCTGGATATGGACGCCGTCCGGGCCTTCCGGGACCGGGCGAACCTGCCCACCCATCCCGTGCTCCGGGGCTCCGCCCAGAACCCGGATATCTTCTTCCAGAACCGGGAGGCGGTGAACCGGGACTTCGACGCCCTCCCCGGCGTGGTGGAGGCCTATATGAACGAGGTGAACCGGCGCACCGGCTCCAATTACCACCTCTTCGATTATTACGGGGACCCCGAGGCGGAGCAGGTGCTCATTGCCATGGGCAGCGTGTGCAACACCGCCCAGGAGGTGGTGGACTACCTGCGGAGCAAGGGGGAGAAGGCCGGCTGCATCAATGTGCACCTCTTCCGCCCCTTCAGCGCGAAGCACCTCCTGGCCGCCCTGCCCAGGACCGTGAAGCAGATCGCCGTGCTGGACCGCACCAAGGAAGCGGGCGCCCTGGGGGATCCCCTGTATCTGGACGTGGTGGCCGCCCTGAAGGGCAGCGAGTTCCAGGCTGTCCCCGTGTACGGCGGGCGCTACGGCCTGGGCAGCAAGGACACCACCCCCGGGGCGGTGCTCTCCGCCTTCCGGAACCTCGCTGCGGCGCAGCCCATCCAGGGCTTCACCATCGGCATCGTGGACGACGTGACCCATAAGAGCCTCCCCATCGCCGAGGAGCCGGATACCACCCCCAAGGACATCAAGAGCCTGAAATTCTGGGGCCTGGGGTCCGACGGCACCGTGGGCGCGAACAAGAACAGCATCAAGATCATCGGCGACCATACGGATATGACCGTGCAGGCCTATTTCCAGTATGACTCCAAGAAGTCCGGCGGCGTCACCATCTCCCATCTGCGCTTCGGCCAGAGCCCCATCAAGTCCAGCTACTATGTCACCAAGGCGGACTTCGTGGCCTGCCACGCCCCCAGCTATATGGAAAAATACGACGTGGTGCAGGATATCAAGCCCGGGGGCGTGTTCCTGCTGAACTGGCCCTGGGGCGAGGCGGAGCTGGAGACGAAGCTCCCCGCCGCCGCCAAGAAATACCTGGCGGAAAACAAGATCCGCTTCTACACCGTGGACGCGGTGCACAAGGCCCAGGAGCTGGGTCTGGGCGGGCGGACCAATACCATCCTCCAGTCCGCCTTCTTCAAGCTCAGCGAGATCCTGCCCATCGACGACGCGGTGAAGTATATGAAGAAGGCCATCCTGGACAGCTACGGCCACAAGGGCGAAAAGGTCGTGAACATGAACTATGCCGCGGTGGACGCGGGGCTGGACAGCATCCATGAGGTAAAGGTGCCGGAGGCCTGGCTGAACCCCGCCCCCGACGCCGCCGGGGAGAAGCTGGATACGGACCGGGCCGATCTGCGGGAGTACGTGGATAAGATCATGGAGCCCGCCAACGCCATGCGGGGGGACAGCCTTCCCGTTTCCGCCTTCCTGAACAGCGTGGACGGCGCCATCCCCCAGGGCAGCGCCGCCTTCGAGCGGCGGAAGGCCGCGGTGGAGGTGCCCAGGTGGATCCCCGAAAACTGCATCCAGTGCAACCGCTGCTCCCTGGTCTGCCCCCATGCCGCCGTCCGTCCCTTCGTGTATGACGCGGAGGAGCTGGCGAAGGCCCCCGAGGGCGTCGTCACCGTGAAGATGCTGGGGAAGGGCTGCGAGGACTGGCGCTTCGCCATCACCGTGGACCCGGCGGACTGCCTGGGCTGCGGCAGCTGCGTGAACGTCTGCCCCGCCAAGGAAAAGGCCCTGGTGATGACCCCGGTGGAGGAGATGCCCAAGCAGCAGACCGTTTTCGACTGGGCGGTGCGGAACGTCTCCGACAAGGCCACCCCCTTCGCCCCCGAGAGCGTGAAGGGCAGCCAGTTCAAGAAGCCCCTGTTCGAGTTCTCCGGCGCCTGCGCCGGCTGCGGCGAGACCCCCTACGCCAAGCTCATCACCCAGCTCTTCGGCACCCGGATGCTCATCGCCAACGCCACGGGCTGCTCCTCCATCTGGGGCGGCAGCGCCCCCAGCACCCCCTATACCGTGGATAAGCTGGGCCGCGGCCCCGCCTGGGCCAACTCCCTGTTCGAGGATAACGCGGAGTTCGGCTACGGCATGCTTTCTGCCGTGAAGCAGCGCCGGGCTCTCCTGGCGGAGAAGGTGGAGAAGCTGGCGGAGGATCCCGCCTATGCGGAGGCCGCCAACGCCTGGCTCCTGAAGAAGGACAGCTCCGCCGAGGCGGAAGCCGCCGGGGACGCCCTCCTGGCCCTGTGCCGGAAAGGCGATTCCGCCGAGGCGAAGTATGTCGCCGCCAACGCGGACCTGCTCCCCAAGCCCAGCTTCTGGTGCTTCGGCGGGGACGGCTGGAGCTACGATATCGGCTACGGCGGCCTGGACCACGTCCTGGCCTCCGGGGAAAACATCAATATCTTCGTCTTCGATACCGAGGTCTATTCCAATACCGGCGGCCAGGCCAGCAAGGCTACCCCCATCGGCGCCGTGGCCCAGTTCGCCGCCGCGGGCAAGAGCGTAAAGAAGAAGGATCTGGCCCAGATCGCCATCAGCTACGGGTATATCTATGTGGCCCAGGTGGCCCTGGGCGCGGACTACAACCAGTGCGTCAAGGCCCTGGCGGAGGCGGAGAGCTATGACGGCCCCTCCCTGGTCATCGGCTACGCCCCCTGCATCAACCATGGAGCCCGGGCGGGCATGGGCAAGAGCATGAGCATCATGAAGTCCGCGGTGGAGGCGGGATACTGGAACCTGTTCCGCTTCGATCCCCGGCTGGAGGCGGCGGGGAAGAATCCCCTGAGCGTGGACAGCGCCGCCCCCTCCGGCAAGTACGAGGACTTCCTCATGAGCGAGGTGCGGTATTCCTCCCTGGCCCTGAGCTTCCCGGAGCGGGCCAAGGCCCTGTTCAGGATCGCCGCGGAGAATGCGGATATCAAGTACCAGAAGCTGCTCCTCCAGAAGCAGATGTACGATCTGGAGGTCCAGAAGCAAGGATAAGGAATCGTACAACCAGACAACCCCGGCCCAGGCCGGGGTTGTATTCTCAATTGGACGAGGGAACGGATTGCCGCGTCGGCCTCCGGCCTCCTTGCAATGACAATGATCGCTGCATTGGCCTCGTTTACCGTGAGGATTGCTGTGATCGTACCAATGCGGCAGGTTTTTGTCATTGCGGGGCTCCGCAGGGGCTGCGGCAGTCCGTAACCCCTGCCCCAACAGAAATCGGGTGTGATTATGTCAACCATAGCAGCCATTGCCACCGGCGGAGGCCGGACCGCCCTGGGGATCATCCGCCTCAGCGGGCCGGAGGCCCTGTCCGCCGTGGAGGCGCTTTTCCGCCCCAAGGGGGGCGGCAGACTGGGGGAGAAGCCCCCCAGGACCATGGTGCTGGGCTCCCTGCTGGATACGGACGGGATGCAGCTGGACCAGGCGCTGGCGGTATACAGCCCCGGTCCCCGGAGCTTCACCGGGGAGGATACGGTGGAGCTGAACTGCCATGGCTCCCCGGCGGTGCTCTCCGCCGCCCTCCGGGCCCTCTTTTCCCTGGGGGTGCGCCAGGCGGGGCCGGGGGAGTTCACCCGCCGGGCCTTCCTGAACCGGCGGCTGGATCTGGTGCAGGCGGAGGCCATCGTGGATCTGGTGGACGCGGAGACCGCTATTGCCGCAAAGAATGCCGCCGCCCAGCCGGAAGGGGCGGTGAGCCGAAAGACCGGAAAGATCTATGAGGATCTTCTGGGCCTCCTGGCCTGGTTCCAGGCGGCGGTGGACTACCCGGAGGAGGGGGTGGATCCCCTGGAGCGGGAGGAGATCGCCTCCCGCCTCCGCAGCGGCAGGCGGGAGCTGGACCGGCTCCTGGGCAGCTTCCGCCGGGGCCAGGTGCTGAAGGAAGGTCTGCGCTGCGCCCTTCTGGGCAAGCCCAATGCCGGAAAGAGCTCCCTGCTGAACGCCCTGCTGGGCTATGAACGGGCCATCGTCACCCCCCAGGCGGGCACCACCCGGGATACCCTGGAGGAAAAGCTGGTGCTGGGGGGGACCCTCCTGCGGCTGACGGATACGGCGGGCCTGCGGAATGCGGATTCCGAGGCGGAAAAGCAGGGGGTGGAGCGGGCGCTCTGGGAGGCGGAGCGGGCGGAGCTGGTGCTGGCGGTGTTCGACGCCTCCCGGCCCCTGGATCCGGAGGACCGGCAGGTCCTTGCCGCCGCAATGGCGGCGCCGAGGGCCATCGCCCTCATCAACAAATGCGATCTTCCCCAGGTCCTGGAGGAGGAAGAGATCCGCGCCGCCCTGCCCCGGGCCCTCCGGGTCTCCGCCCGCACCGGGGAGGGACTGGAGGAACTGGAAGCTCTGGCGGGGGAGCTCCTGGCCGGGGAGCAGCCCCGGGACCTGGGAGAGGTGCTCGTAAACGCCCGGCAGTATGAAGCCGTGCTCCGGGCCCGGGAGGCCCTGGACCGGGCCGTCGCCGCCCTGGAGGCGGACATGACCCCGGACGCCGTGCTCACGGATGCCGAGGAGGCCCTGGCCGCCCTGGGAGAGCTGGATGGCCGGACCCTGCGGGAGGATCTGGTGGAGGCGATCTTCTCCCGGTTCTGCGTGGGAAAGTGAGGGATTTATGGTCAATATTCTGCTGGAGGGGTATGATATCGACGCCCCCTGGCTCTATGGGGCGCTGAAGCCCTATGTCCGCCCGTCTGACCGGGTCGCGGTGGTGGCCTTCTCCTTCCGGGATAATCGGGTGAAGGCGGCAGAGGACTGGGATCGGCTGTATGGCAAAGAGCAGGGTATGTACTACGGCGGGATCACCGGGGGCTTCGCCGCCTACGGGATCCGGCAGGAGCAGGTCTCCTTCCTGGATTATTTCCGGGATACGAAGGAATCCGCTGCGGAGAAGGTGGAAGGGGCGGATATCCTCTATTTCCTGGGCGGCCTGCCGGACCGGATGCTGGACCGGATCGAGGAATTCGGCCTGACGGATGCGCTGATGCGGCACAAGGGCGTCGTCATGGGATACAGCGCCGGGGCCGTGATCCAGCTTGCGGAATATCACCTGTCCCCGGATGAGGACTATCCCGAATTCGCTTATTATCGTGGCCTGCCGTACCTGGACGGGTTTTATCTGGAGGTCCATTATGAGGGAACCCCGGTCCAGAAGGAGGCCATCCGGCGGGTGCTGGCGGAAAAGGGGAAGCCGGTCTATGCCGCCGCCCTGCGGGCCGGGGCGGTGGTGGCGGAGGACGGAGAGGTCAGGACGATCGGGGATGTGGAGAGATTTGAGCCGTAAGGCTTGGGATAAGTGCGAGACGGCCGGCTTCATCGAAAGCCGCTCCCTTCGCAGAGCATGACCGCCTGCTTCGTCAAAGTTCGCCTCGCCGGCGGGGCGTTCCTTTCCCCGCGATGGGTTGCCTCCGGCGGCCCGGTTTCTCTTACGCGAGAGAAACCGGGGAAAGAGCGCGGCGGGGCTCCGCCCCTGCACCCCGGTGCGGCGGGCGCTGAAGCGAAGGGGACATAGGTTCGACGATAAACAAGCGGGTGCGGAACGTCCGCTTGCCGACTTTGAATCTGCTTGGCAATAGTCGTTTGCTTTTCAGGGTGGTTATCTGTAGATCGGCAATGTTTTCCGTCCCCCCTCCCCCGTTTCCCAAACCGAAGCCTCTGCTTCGGTTTGGAGAGGAGGAATGACCGAACACTCGCGAGGGATCGCGGCCTTTGCGGTAACCG
>JAFWOX010000060.1 GCA_017545325.1 Oscillospiraceae bacterium
GCGTCCTTCTCTCCGGGTCAGCGCCGCCGCTCCCGGTTCGCGTTGATCAGGCAACCCGCCCGGACAATGTTCTTTTCCTCCTCCGTCATCTCCGCGATGAAGAGGCTGAGCTTCTCCGTTTTCCCGTCCCGGATGACCCAGGCGGGAATCTCCTTCATGTCTCCCTCCAGGGCCCCGCGGATGCCGGGGATGAAAATATAGTCCCCCACCTCAAAGGCCGCCGGGTCCGCCCCGGTCTGGAAGGGCAGCATGCCCCAGTTGATCACGTTGGAGCGGTACCGCTTGGTGGCATATTCCCGGGTGATGTTCGCCAGGCCGCCGATCACCCGCTGGCAGGAAGCCGCCTGCTCCCGGGCGGAGCCGTCTCCCGGCTTCACCGCATAGATCACCGATCCGATTTCTGTTTCCTCCGGCGCGATTCCCGCCATGCCGGGCAGTTCCCGGATCGCCCGGTAGACCTCCGCCAGCTCCGGAGAGGCGGCCAGCACATCCCCGCCCGCGGCCCGGGCCTTCTCCACCCGGTCCACCGCCTTGGAGCGGCCCACGTATTCCGGATCCCTCCGGCTCAGGGTGAACTCCGCCAGCCCCAGGGGGTTGGAACGATAGGAGGAGGTTTCCCCCGAGGGGATCAGCTCGTCGGTGGTGGTCACCGGATCCAGGATCTTCGAGCAGACCTTCAGCAGGATGTTCTCCGTCAGCCGGCTCATCTCCGGCCAGTCCCTGATGTTCGGTCCGTAAACCAGATCCTCGCCCGTGGGATGGCCGAAGCCCCGGTAGACCCGCCGCTCATACACGGTGGGATCGAAGGTGTACTCCGGATTCCTTCCCCATCCGTCAAACTCTTCCGCCGAGGTCAGCACTCCGCCCCGGGCCGCCGTGGCGGCAATGGAGCGGGCGTCCATCAGGGCCACCGCGGCCATCTGCCCGTTCCCGGGCTTGGAGCCCTCCCGGTTCGGGAAGTTCCGCGTGGCATGGCGGATGGAAAGGCCGTTGTTGCAGGGCGTGTCCCCCGCGCCGAAGCAGGGGCCGCAGAAGGCGGTGCGCACCACGGCGCCGGCCTCCATCAGGTCCGCGATATAGCCCTGGCGGGTCAGGTTGATGAAAACCGGCTGGGAGGAGGGATAGACGGAAAGGGCGAACTCCCCGTCCCCGATGTTCCGGCCCTTCAGCAGGCCGGCAGCCTCCACCAGGTTGGTATAGTTCCCGCCGGCGCAGCCGGCGATCACGCCCTGCTGCACCCGCAGCCGGCCCCCCTCGATCTTGTCCCGCAGGGTGAAGGGCGCCCGCCCCGCGGAAACCCGGGCGGCCTCCTCCTCCACGCCGTGCAGGATCTCCTCCAGGTTGGCGTTCAGCTCGTCGATGGTCCAGGCGTTGGAGGGATGGAAGGGCATGGCGATCATGGGCCTGATCTCCGACAGGTTCACCCGCACGCAGCCGTCGTAATAGGCGCAGTCCGCCGGCGCCAGCTCCCGGTAGTCCTCCTCCCGGCCATGGGCCTTCAGGAAGCTCCGGGTCTCCTCGTCGGTCCTCCAGATGGAGGAGAGGCATGTGGTCTCCGTGGTCATCACGTCAATGCCGTTCCGGTAATCCGTGCTCATGGAGGTGATGCCCGGGCCC
>JAFWOX010000061.1 GCA_017545325.1 Oscillospiraceae bacterium
CGACACGCTTCAACTCGGACCCGCTTCGCTGGGCTCCGAGTTGAGAAGGATGACATCGCCGCTGCGCGCCTCGGTCGTACACTTCGACACTTGCGGCGATAGCAGTATTTTGGGGCAAAAATGAATTTCGCCCCAAAATGATTCTCATCTCATTCGCGCCTGCGGGCGCGAACTCTGCGAGGCTTTTTGCACTTTGTCTACAGTCTGAGCCGCCTGCGGCGAATGCCGCAGGCGGCTCAGCTGGATCAGCCGGTTTATTTCAGGAATCCCGACAGGATGCGCTCCTCCGCCTCCTCCTCCGTGAGGCCCAGGGTCATGAGCTTCATGAGCTGATCCCCGGCAATGCGGCCGATGGCCGCCTCATGGATGAGCTGGGCGTCCACATGGTTCGCCGTGATGGCGGGGATGGACTGGACCCGGGCATTCCCCATGATGATGGTATCACACTGCACATGGCCGAAGCAGCGGGCATTGCCGGTGACATTGGGGTGGAAGACCTGTTTGGAATCCTCCTGAGCCACGCTCCGGGAGATGACCCGGGCCTTGGAATCCTCCCCGCAGAGCTGGATATCCATATCCGAATAGGCCTCCTGCTTCCCGTGGGTAAGAAGCTTTTCCAGGATCACGATCTCCGCCCCGGCGGCAGCCTCCACACTGGTCTCCCGCTTTGTGCTGTCGATCCCCCGGATCTGGGTGGTGTCCATCTCCATGGAGGCGCCCTCCTCCAGATAGACCACGGTCTTGGGGTTCATGATCCGCTCCCCGGTGCCCTCCCCTTCCCCATAGTGTTTCTCCACATACTTCACCCGGGAGTTTTTGCCGATGTGGAAGGTGTGGACGCCGTCATGCTGGGCCACGTCGCAGCCGCTGTTGTGGATGCCGCAGCCGGCGATGATGAGGACGTCGCAGTCCTCCCCGATAAAGAAATCGTTGTACACCAGCTCGCTGTACCCGGTCTTGGAGATGATCACCGGGATATGCACGCTCTCGTTCTTCGTGCCGGGCTTGACGATGATGTCGATGCCGGGCTTGTCCGTCTTGGTGACGATATCGATGTTCGCCGTGGTGCCCCGACCGGCGCTCTCGCCGTTATCCCGGATATTGTAGGCTCCTTCGGGGATCTTATGCAGGCCCGCGATCTGCCGCAGCAGATTCAGTTCCATGGTGCTAAGCTTCTTCGGCATATCTCTCTTTCCTTTCCCTGGCCTTACTCGCCCTTCTGAACGGCGCAGTCTCCGCTCAGCTCCAGCATGGGGATGATCTCCTCGAAGCCGCCCCGGGCGATGATCTCTCCTCCCGCCACCAGGACTACCTCGTCCGCCAGGCGGATGATTCGCTCCTGGTGGGAGATGACGATCATGGTGCTCTCGCTCCGCCTGTGGATGGCCTCAAAGGTCTGGGTCAGCCGGGAGAAGCTCCACAGGTCAATGCCCGCCTCCGGCTCATCGAAGATCATCAGGGAGGCGTTCCGGGCCAGGAGGGAGGCGATTTCGATGCGCTTCACTTCGCCTCCGGAGAGGGAGGCGTCGATCTCCCGATCCAGATAATCCTCGGTGCACAGGCCCACCTTGGTGAGATAATTGCAGCAGTCCGCGGCGCTGAGCTTCTTCCCGGCGGCGATGCTGAGGAGCTCCGTCACCTGCAGCCCTTTGAAGCGGGGCGGCTGCTGGAAAGCATAGCTCACCCCCAGCTTTGCCCGCTCCGTGACGCTCAGGCCGGTGAGCTCCCGTCCCTGATAGACGATGGAACCGGTGACATTCTGCACCAGACCCATGATGGCCTTGGCCAGGGTGGTCTTGCCGCCCCCGTTGGGCCCGGTGACGACGATAAACCGCCCGTCCTCCACATCCAGATTCACGTTCTTCAGGATATCCTTGTCTCCCCCGTCATCATGGACATGGTAGGTCAGATCCCGTATACTAAGCATATTCTTCCTCCTCAGGCTTCAGAATGCGGATCGCCCGGTGACAGTTTCTCACTCTGGCCTCCGCCGTGGTCCCGCCCATCTCCCCGTCCACCGTCCAGGCGATGGGCTCGCTGCTCTCCACCACGATCTCCGCCGCCTTCAGGAAGAGGATCAGATCGGAATCATAGTGATGCGTGGCCAAATCGTACAGGATCTTCTGCAGATCCGCCAGATTCTGAGGGTTTCGGATCATCATGATCTCGAAGAGCCCGTCCGTCAGGTCCACCTGGCCGGAGTCGAATTTCACCATGCCGCCCACGCTCAGGGCATTGGATACGGCGCCGAAGATGAAGTCTCCCTCCAGCTCCTCCCCATTGGCCAGGATGCGCAGATGACAGGGATGGATCTCGGAAAGGGATTTCAGCCCCTCCAGCAGGTAGGCGGCATAGCCGATCAGATTCTTCACATCCTGGGGCGCGGAATAGGACGCCTTGGTAAAGCTCCCGAAGGAGGCCACATAAGAGAAATACCGGTCCTCGCAGAAGCAGCCCACGTCCAGCTCCTGCACCGCCCCCTCCAGCACCGTGACCGCCGCCTTCACCGGGTTTTTGGACAGGCCCAAGCCCGCGGCAAAGTCGTTGGTGGTGCCCGCGGGGATATAGCCCAGCACCGGGCGCTCCGGCAGGCGCATCAGCCCGTTGATGACCTCGTTGAGGGTGCCGTCCCCCCCGAAGGCGACGATGCAGTCGTAATTCGCCCCCTCCTCCGCGACGATCCTGGTGGCGTCGCCACGGCACTGGGTGCTGTATACATAGACATTGTAATCGCTTTTGAAGATGACCCCCGCCGCCTCCAGAAAGGTATTCTGGCTGATGAAGCTCCCCGCCCGGGGATTGCGCACCACGAGCATACGCCTTGACATAGCAGCATCCTTTCCCTATAGGATCACGCCGTCCGTTCAGGCGCGGCGATACATTGAATCAATACCCGGCAATTCAGGATTTTATCATAGTTGCGCAGGAAATACAAGCGCGGAAACGGGTTTGCCGGAGCGCGGCGGTTCGGAGGATCGGGACGCCTGCGGACGGATTGCCCGGGCTAGAGGCGCAGCTCCTGCCCAGAGCTTTCCCCGGGGAAGGCGGAATATTACGGCGCACAAAAACCGGGACCCGCAAGCGCGGGTCCCGATGGGTATTCCGGTCAGGGCGATCAGCCCAGGGTGGCCAGGATCTCGCTGGCTGCGGCGGGGTCCAGGGATCCATAGCCCAGCGCGCCGGAGATCAGCGGCACGGCGACGGCGACGATCACCACAAAGACAAGGGATGGGACCCAGCCCTCCTTTACCATATCCATGATGGTGTAATACCGGAAGCTGTAAGTAAACATGGGCACAGCGTCGGTGGGGAGCAGGAAGGTCACGCCGCTCCAGAAGGCGGTGATGATGGCCAGGGCCACCGGGGATGCGCCGGACTGCAGCGCCAGCATGATGATGGGCGCAACGGCGAAGCCCGCCACGGCGGGGCCGGAGGGGCAGAGCCAGTGCAGCACGCAGATGAGGGCGGAAACGCCCAGGCAGACCATGAAGGGGGACCAGCTGGCCGCGCCGCCCAGGGTGGAGCTGATGATCCACTTGGCCGCGCCGGTAGCCAGGCAGGCGTCCGCCATGGCGCCGACGCCGCCCACCAGGAAGGTGCCGTCCCAGCCGCCGTTGCTCATGTAATCCCGCCAGGAAATGACGTCGATGCCGGGGACCATGAAGAGGCAGGTGCCCATCAGAGCCACCACGGTGGTATTAAAGACGGGGATCCAGGTGCTGAGGATCCAGGTAATGAACATCAGGCCCACCACGCAGAGGCACTTGATCTCCCGGGTGGTGAGGGCGCCGGAGCCGGAAACCATCTCATGGGCCACGGTGAGGGCGCTTTCATCGATCTTCTCCGGCTTATAGAAGAGGCAGATCCACAGGGCGAAGAGGATGGCGCAGACGATGCCGATGGGGTAGCCCACGATCATCCAGTCCAGGAAGGTGACCCGGATGCCGATGTCCTCCAGGGCGTTGATCGCCACGATATTGATGGGGCCGCCGGCAGGGGTCATGAAGCCGCCGATGACGGAGCCTGCGGGGATGGCGATCATCAGGCAGCGGCCCAGGTTGGTGGTGCCGGGCTTGGGATCCCCGTTGGCCTTCATGATGGCGATGCCCAGGGAGGCGAACAGGGCGCAGGTGGGCATATTGGACATGATGGAGCTGAGGACCGCGGTGCCCAGGGTGAAGCCCAGGACCAGCTTGCGGGGATTGTTTTTGGACCAGGCCAGGATCGCCCCTGCCATTCGGTTGGGAATGGTGGTGGAGGCCAGGGCCGTGGTGATGGACATGGTGCCGATCATGAAGAAGAACACGCTTCCGCCGAAGCCCTTGAACATATCCCGGGGAGTCATTACGCCCAGGAACGGCAGCATGCAGCACAGCAGGATGGTGGTGACGGCCATGTTCATGGCCTCGGATACCCACAGCACCAGCGCCGCGATCATGATCGCCAGAGCGGTAAGGCCTTCACGGCTCAGCCCCTCCGGCAGGGGAAGGACGCGGGCGAGGATCACGATCACCGCGGCAATCGCGAGCATCAGCAGCGACCTTGCTTTGTTTTGTGGCTTTTCGTTTGCCTTTGCCATACTTCTCTTTCCTCCGTCTATTTAAATAAATTTCATACTTCTCCGATGTAGATAACTGCTGTAAAACAACTTAAATAGTAGCAAAAACCGATCCCTGTGTCAAGGGAAACGGGGCAGAATTCCCCGCGGCGCTATTCCTTCTCAGGCCGCCGTCTCCCCGCCGAAAATCGTTTCCAGCCAGGCGGGATCCGGCTTCCTCGTAAAGGCGCTGACGATGGGGGTCACCGCCAGGGGCAGGACCGTGGCCACGGCGCAGGCGTTGACGGTGGTACAGTAGGGCGCCAGGGCGGGGAAAGCCGCCTTGACCAGGGTGGGGATCAGCAGCGCGCAGGCCAGGCCGGTCACGCTCCCGGCTATGGCGCCGGCCCTGGTGACCCTCTTCCCCAGGGTACCGAAGACGTAAGGGGCCAGGAAGAAGCCGGAGATCGCGCCCCAGGCCAGGGACTGGATACTGGAGATCACGCCCAGGTTCAGAAGGGCCAGCACCAGGGCGGCCAGCATAAAGAGCACCGTGCAGACCCGCAGGAGCAGGGTGGTCTTCTGCTCGCTCAGCCCCTTCAGGAAATAACCCTTGAGGAAGTCCATGCCGATGGCTGCGGCGGAGGACAGGACCTGGGAGGCCAGATGGGACATGGAGGCGGACAGCACCAGGAGCATGATGATGGAGAGGCAGACCTGCCCGATGAAGTCGTTCCCGAAGATCTTGGTGAGCATATCCGGCACCAGGACGTTGGTGCCCCCGGCGGGAAGCTCCGGGTAGAACAGATGGATGAAGAGGCCGGGGATATGGACGCCGGTGATGATGATAAAGCCCAGGATGGTGCAGACGACGGCCCCGGTGCGCACCAGCTTCGCATCCTTGATGGCGAAGAATTTGGTGGCCATCTGAGGAAGGCCGTTGGGGGCCCAGGAGGTCATGATCACAAAGGGGACGACCCCCAGGAGCAGGCCCGCATTGCCATGAAAGCCAAAGCTGGCGATATCCTGACCGGTGGCCGTGACCCCGGCGGAGTTGACGAAGGGCTCGATCTCCCGCAGGCGGCGAAGGCCCTCCGCCAGGCCGCCCACCTCCTTGGCGCTGAGGGTGGCCACGGCCAGGATGACGCCGCCCACCACCATGATCCCGCCCTGGAGCACGTCGATCTTGGCGGCGGCCCTATAGCCGCCCACCACCAGATTCACGGTGGCCAGCACCGCCATGACGATCACCGCCCCGATATAGGGCAGGTTGAAGACCCGGGTGAACATATAGGACAGGCTGGAGAACACCGCTGCGGTATAGGGAATCATGAAGAAGAACAGCACCAGGCTCCCTACCAGCTTGAAATACTCGGTCTGATACCGGGCCCGGAGATAATCCGGCATGGTCTGGACATTCAGCTTCGCGCTGATGCGGCGGCTCCGGGTGCCCAGGAAGAACCACATGAAGGCGATGCTCAACAGCACGTTGCCCCAGGCGTTCCACATGGCGCCCACGCCCCAATCCCAGCCCACCTTGCCGGCGTTCACCATACAGACGCCAGAGATATAGGTGGCGGCAAAGGAGAAGGAGGTGACCACCGGGCCGATGCTTCGTCCCCCCAGGAGGAAGGATTCCTTCCCGCCTCCGGCGCTCTCCCTCCGGGTCCTGAGCCCTACGATGAGGATAAATGCTACGTATGCCGCGACAAAGACATATTTGATCACAGCCATGACGGTTTCCCCCTATGTCGAAACAATGCTTTTTCGCATTTTACACCTCCGGCGCCGCTTTGCCAATGGGGAAATTGCTTCTCCTCAGCGCGGACCCGTCGAGAGCGGTCAACATGAGAAAAGCCCCGGCGCGGCGCGCCGGGGCTTGTGTGTCTGCCGTGTATTCGGTTATCGGGGGAACCGGGGCTGGCGGCGGGAGACGGGCTTATTCAGGATCTCCGTCCAGACGACCACCCGCCGCAGCTGATGGGCGCTGAGCCTGGACCGGGAGGGCTCGGCGGGACGGGGGGCGTTATTCACCCGCTTCGTCATTTCTGCCCGCCTTCATCCGCAATGGATTCCCGCATCCGGGTATCGGAGATGACGTTCTGCATATTGTAGTAATCCATGACCCCCAGCTTGCCCTCCCGCAGGGCCTGGGCCATGGCCATGGGCACCTCAGCCTCGGCCTCCACCACCTTGGCCCGCATCTCCTGGGTCTTGGCCTTCATCTCCTGCTCCCCGGCAACGGCCATGGCCCGGCGCTCCTCCGCCTTGGCCTGGGCGATCTTCTTATCCGCCTCGGCCTGGTCCGCCTGGAGCTGCGCGCCGATATTCCGGCCCACGTCGATATCCGCGATGTCGATGGAGAGGATCTCGAAGGCGGTACCCGCCTCCAGGCCCTTGCTGAGCACGGTTTTGGAGATCAGGTCGGGATTCTCCAGCACTTCCTTATGGGTGCCTGCGCTGCCGATGGTGGTGACCACGCCCTCGCCCACCCGGGCGATGATGGTCTGCTCGCCGGCGCCGCCCACCAGGCGGTCGATATTGGCCCGGACGGTGACCTTGGCCTTGGCCTTCAGCTCGATGCCGTCCTTGGCGATGGCAGCCACGATGGGGGTCTCGATGACCTTGGGGTTGACGCTCATCTGCACGGCCTCCAGCACGTCCCGGCCGGCCAGGTCGATGGCGGCGCTGCGCTCGAACTCCAGGGGGATATTCGCGCGCTGGGCGGCGATGAGGGAATTTACCACCCGGTCCACGTTGCCGCCCGCCAGGTAATGGGCCTCCAGCTTATTGATGGGGATGCTGATACCGGCCTTCACGGCCTTGATGAGGGGAATGACGATCCGGGAAGGAACGACCCGGCGCAGCCGCATGCCCACCAGGGTCCAGATGCCCACCCGCACGCCGGCGGCCAGAGCGCTGATCCACAGGGCTACGGGCACGAACTGGAAGAACAGGATCACAACGACAACGATGACCGCGATGAGAATGATAGGGCCTCCCATATTTACTCCTCCTTAACCTCCGGCAGAGCCGGATCCTGGCAGGCCCGGACGACGATGCGTCCCCCCGCCGCTTCCACAACTTCCACAAGACTGTCTTTATCCAGGAATTCTCCCTGGGTGACCACATCCACCTTTCTGCCGCCCAGCTCCGCCATTCCGGCGGGACGGAGGACGGTAACGGTCCTTCCGGTAGTCCCCAGGAGGGCGCTCAGGTCCTCGCTGCTCCGGTAATCCTCCTCCGCCTGGTCCAGGATCAGGCTCTTGGGCAGCTTGCCCCTGGAGATGATCCTGGCGCCGATGACCAGGAAGGCCAGGACGATCAGCCCCGCGATCAGGCCCAGGATCAGGGCCTCCTGAAGGGTCCTGGCGGTGATATACACGTCCGCCGCCAGAAGGATGATCCCGGCGATCCCGGGCAGACCGAAGCCCGGATTGAGTATTTCCAGAACGAACAGGCCCAATGCGCACACCAGCAGGATCAGGGTCCATACGATTGTCGGCATGGGTTCCTCCTTTCATCCGCTCCACGGGGGAGGGTGGGTTTATGCCTCTGCTGCCTCGGGGGCGGGGACCGCCTCCGGCTCATCCTTCTTGCCCAGGTAACCGGGCAGCTCCATTCCCGCCATGGCGTACATCTCGCTCAGGGGGGGCACGCTCTTCAGCAGGCCGGTGAGGTACCCGGCGGTGGCGTTTTTGCCGTCCTTCCCCGCGCCGGAATCCCAGACCGTGACCTTGTCGATCTTCACGTTCTTGATGGCCTCCACCTGGATCCGCAGGAGGTCCTCCATCTTATCCGTCAGCAGCAGCTTCACCGCCGCCTCCGCATTGCCGCCCGCGGCGGCGACGATCTCCCGGAAGCCCTCGGCCTGCTTCGTCAGAATGGCCTTCTGGCCCTCGGCCTCCGCGTTCATCCTGGCCCGGATGGCGTCCGCCTCGCCGGCGGCCTTCCGGCGGATCTTTTCCGCCTCGGCCTCCGCCTCCAGCTCAGCCCGGCGCTTGGCGATCTCCGTGGAGACGATGATATCCGCCTCCTGGGTGGCCTTCTCCCGGGCGGCACGGGCCGCCTCGGCCTGCTGCTCCGCCACGTAGGCCTCCTCCTTCGCCTTGGCCGCCTGGATCTTCTCCGCGGCGGTGGCGAGGCGCAGGGCCTCCGCTTCCTTCTCCCGGCGCTGGGCGTCGGACATGGCCACCTGGATCTTGGCGCTGTTCTCGCCCTCGATGGCCAGGGCGTCGGCCTCGGATACCTGTACGCGCTGGTCCCGGTCGGCGTTGGCGACGCCGATGGAGCCGTCCCTGTTCTTCTCGGCCACGGTGCGCTTGGCGTCGTTGATGGCCTTGGCTGCAGCCTCCTTGCCCAGGGCTTCGATATACCCGCTCTCATCGCTGATATCCGTTACGTTCACGTTGATGAGCCGCAGGCCGATCTTCTTCAGCTCGGTCTCCACGTTCCGGCTCACGGCATCCAGGAACTTATCCCGGTCGGCGTTGATCTCCTCGATGTCCATGGTGGCGATCACCAGACGCAGCTGACCGAAGATGATGTCCTTCGCCAGCTCCTGGATCTGCACCAGCTTCAGGCCCAGCAGGCGCTCGGCGGCATTCTGCATGACCCCGTTTTCGGTGCTGATGCCCACGGTGAAGGTGCTGGGCACGTTGATGCGGATGTTCTGCCGGCTCAGGGCGTTCTGCAGGTCCACGGAGATGCTGATGGGGGTCAGGTCCAGGTATTCCGCCGCCTGGATGATAGGCCAGACGAAGGCCGCGCCGCCATGGATGCACTTGGAGCTGCGGCTGGTGCCGTCCTTATTGCTGCCCACGTTGCCGTACACCACCATGACCTTGTCTGAGGGACATTTCTTGTACCGGCGCATGATGGCGGCCAGCAGACTGAAGCACAGCACCACCACGACGCAGATCAGGATAATGGTTTCCATTCCCATTGACACTTCCTCCTTTACACACGGATTTCTATCTTCTTGATCTTCCTATCTTACTCTCTTCTCATGACAATGAGCTGCCTTTCCCGGGTGACGCCGATGACCGTGATCTTCTCCCCGGTGGAAATGGGGCTTTCCTCATCCGTCACCGCGGCGCACTCGGTCATCTTCTCCTGGATCACCACGTTCACCTTGCCCTCTCCCTGCCGCTGAGGCGGGACGGAGAGGTAGACCTCCCCCGCCAGGCCCACGGCATTGCCCGGATCCACGGTGCCGTCCGACTGGAGGCGGACGAAAAGCTGCATGGTGACCGCCACCAGGAACATGGCCGCAACGCCCAGGATCAGGCCCACCAGGATGGCCAGCAGCCAGGGCCGGCCGGACCGGGAGATGGCCAGGGCTCCCCAGCCGTATACGGCGAAGAAAGCCACGATGCCCCGGAAGCTGAAGAGGCGCAGATTGAAGCCCTCATGCTGGGCCTCCGCCCCGTCCGGCGATTCATAGAATTCATCCGGGACGCCGTCCCCATCCAGGTCGATCCCATCCGGGATCCCGTCCCCGTCCAGGTCCAGGTCGATCCCGTCGGGGACCCCGTCCCCATCCAGATCCGGCCCATCCGCGTCCCCCTCCTGGCCGCCCAGGCCGATGAGGGTGGTGACCAGCTGGATGATGAGCAGAAGGGTCGCGGGGATAGCGGCGGCGGCAAAAACGCGCTCCAGCGCGGTCAAGGATTCCCACCAGGCTTGCATACTGATCCCTCCTACTCGATTACTGTAAATCCAGCCGTCCGATGTACGCCTGGGCCTCTTCCTTCAGCATCGCCGCCCGGTAAGCCAGAAGCATGATCTCCAGCACCTGCTCCACCCGGCGCTGGGCCCCGGGAAAGGGCTCCCGGTAGTCCTTCAGCACGGTTTTTATGGGGGGCGGATCATCCTCCGTCAGGGTCACCAGGGCCGTATACAGGGCCGAATCATCCACCAGGTCGTCGGAAATATCGTCCAGATGTCCGTTTACATAACTCAGCAGGCGGCAGATCTCCTCCAGGGGCAGCACGCTGCGCAGCATATGGATGATCAGGATCCGGGAAAGCTGCCTGCGGCTGTACCGCTTGGCCACCGGAGGAGGAAGAAAGCCCCGTGCCACCCAGTTTTGGATCACATAGGGTTCCAGGCCGGATATATGGGCCACCTGGGCCAGCATCAGATCCCCGCCCGCAAACAGGGCCGAGAGCAGGATCTCAGCGGAACCGGGGGTACTCCCATCATATTGCAGCGTGGAACCGGGCAAGACTCTCTGCATCCCATCCCCTCCTTTACCCAGAAATCTACCACATAATCATTTGATTGTCAATAGCAATCTGATGAATTTTTGTGGAAAAGAAAAGCAGCGGGGCGACCCCGCTGCTCAGACTGTCTGTTATACCTCATTTGCCGAGATATCCTTCCGCGATGCTCAGGGCCATGCCCGCCCGATTGGGCGGGAACAGGATGCCTGCATCGAGCATATCCGGTTGTCCGGCGAGCGCAGCGGTACGATAATTTTCGAAGAAAGCCGCATATTCCCCGGGCGCCAGAGACAGACGCCAGACGGGCGGCGTTTCTCCCTCTCCCGGTCCGTCGGGCTGCGGGACATCCCCGAAAAGCTGAAAGCCCGCCAGGGTCCCGCCCCGCTCCTGAAGATCCGCCTGGATGGCGGCGTACAGCTCCGCCCCGTCGGTGAAACGGGAGGCGTCAGCCACCACCACCCGAGCTTCCGTGATCCAGGCCAGGGCCCGATAAATGGCCCCCTGGTCCTCCCTGGAGACGGTATCCATATCCAGCACAGCATAAAGGTACTTCTGCCGCGCCCGAACCTCCGCCCGCAGCGTATCGGCTTCATCATTCCGGCCCACCCGCTCCAGAGCCGCCGCCACAAAACCCACGGGGTTTACGATGCGGATATCCATGGTCCTGGTCAATTCGCCGGCGAGCGCATTGCCGGTATTGATTCTTCCGGTTCCGGTATAGGCGGTATCCACGATCATGTTCCGCAGCTCCTTCTGGGTGAGCGTGGGGTCGATGGAAACGGCGATGGCATAGAGGCCCATGGTATAGGGCATGGTCCAGCTCAATCCCCCGGTTGGGCAGTAGAAATACTCCGTGTTTTCAAAGGCGCAGGCCACGGTTCGTCCGGAGGACGGAACATAGACCAGGGTGGGACGGCCTCCGCCCCACTGGTCGATCATCAGGTTTTCCGGATCATTCTTGTCCGCCCAGGGCAGGAAGGTCACCGCCCCGTTCTCTCCGCAGAACCAGACCATGATCCCCGCCTCTTCGCAGGCCTTGGCCGCGGCCCGGAATTCCTCCTCGTGGGCCTCTGCGGAGTTGATGTTGTCGGAAAAACCCACCATGGTGATCTTCTGGCCCTCCGGCAGGGTATCGTTCAGGGCGATCACCCGGTAAAGGGCTTCAGCCTCATGGAGCTGGGCGTCCTGGTCGGAATCATGACCGAAGAAATAGACCTCCGCATCCGGCGCGGTGCCGATGCTTTTCCCCGCCAGAAGGGAAAGGACCGCCGGACCATGCATGCTCAGGGGGTAATCCCCGGAATAATCCCGGTGGATATTCTCCCGGTCATACTCCGGGTGAGGGAGGGCAGGCTGGTCGATATAAGCGATCACCGCGCCCTTGCCCGTGTAGCCATGGGCATGGAGGATATCCACGTTCAGCCCCGGGTCCATTCCCCAGTCGATAAGTCCCTGAGGATCGTAGCCCTCCGGCAGCCCGCCGGGAAAGGCGGTGCCCGTTCCCACCACCAGGGAATAAGCCAGACCGGGATAATGGGAAAGGTCCGCATAAACGGTATCCGGATCGAACCAATACCGTTCCCAGGGCACCGCATCCTCCACAGCGGCGAGCTCGGCCGCCTCCCGCAGCACCGTCA